>DATDBK010000120.1:0-11952 GCA_036524935.1 Lysobacter sp.
AAGCGAAGCGCACCCGGAGATCGGGCGCATCAATCCCGAGTGCGCTTCGCTTACCCGGCTACGCATGGCCCATGCCGTTGATACATCGAAGACCGGGCAACGAATTGCCGAAGTGTTGGCCGCAGGGGCGGGGAGTGATCCCCAGCGGGACATGGATGTCCCGCGCCCCGCATCGGACAGGATGTCCGACTAAGGGGCGGATCACTCCCCGCCCCTGCGGACAACACCAATCCGGAGCCAGCGCGCCGCACGACTAAAAAAAGAAGCGGCCGAAGCCGCTTCTTTCAAGCCTGTAACCGCAAGGACGATCAGCGCAGCGCGCGTGCCGCCTCGACCACGTTGTCGACGGTGAAGCCGCACTCGGGGAACAGCTTCTCGGCCGGCGCCGACGCACCGAAATCATCGATGCCGATCACCGCACCGTCGAGGCCGACATACTTGTGCCAGAAACCGGTCACACCGGCCTCGATTGCAACGCGCTTGCGGCAATCGCGCGGCAGGACCGACTCGCGGTACTCCGCGCCCTGACGGTCGAACACGTTGGTCGACGGCATCGACACCACGCGCACCTTGTCGCCGAGCTGCACCGCCGCGTCCATCGCCAGGCCGACTTCCGAACCGGTCGCGATCAGGATGATCTCCGGCGCACCGTTCGAATCCTTGAGCACGTAGCCACCGCGGGCGATGTCGGCCACCTGCTGCTCGTTACGCGCCTGGTGGGCGAGATTCTGGCGCGAGAAGATCAGGCAGCTCGGGCCATCGCTGCGCAGGATCGCCGCCTTCCAGCACGCCGCCGACTCGACCGCATCGCACGGACGCCACAGGTCGTTGTGCGGGATGTAGCGCAGCGACGCCATGTGCTCGATCGGCTGGTGGGTCGGACCGTCCTCGCCCAGACCAATCGAGTCATGGGTGTAGACGTGGATCGCGTGAGCACCCATCAGCGCGCTCATGCGCACTGCATTGCGCGCGTAGTCGCTGAAAACCAGGAACGTGGCGTCATACGGAATGAAGCACTCGTGCAGGCCCAGACCGTTGCTGATCGCGGTCATCGCGAACTCGCGCACGCCGTAGTAGATGTAATTGGCGTTGGGATCGTCGGTCGCGACCGACTTGCTTCCCTTCCACAGGGTCAGGTTGGAATGGGCCAGGTCGGCCGAACCGCCGATCAGTTCCGGCAGCAGCGGCGCAAACGTCTCGATCGCCATCTGCGACGCCTTGCGCGACGCGATCACCGGACCTTCGGCCTGGAGCTTGGCGATGTAGGCATCGGCGGCTTCGACGAAACCGTCCGGCAACGCGCCGCTGGCGCGACGGGTCAGCTCGGCGGCCAGCTCCGGATACGCCACCTTGTAGCCTTCGAACAACTGGTTCCATTCCTGTTCGCGCTGCACGCCGGTGCTGCGCACGCGCCAGCCGTCGTAGATCGCCTCGGGAATCTCGAACGCGCCGTACTCCCAGCCCAGCGCCTGGCGCGTGGCGACGACTTCGTCCTTGCCCAGCGGTGCGCCGTGCGAGGACTCCTTGCCGGCCTTGGCAGGCGAGCCGAAACCAATGGTGGTCCGGCAGCAGATCAGGGTCGGCTTGTCGCTGGACTTCAGCGCGGTCTCGATCGCGGTCTTGATCTCATCGGCATCCTGGCCGTTGACGCCGCGCACCACGTTCCAGCCGTACGCCTCGAAGCGGGCCGGGGTGTTGTCGGTGAACCAGCCGTCGGTGTTGCCGTCGATCGAGATCTTGTTGTCGTCCCAGAACGCAACCAGCTTGTGCAGGCCCCAGGTGCCGGCCAGCGATGCAGCCTCGTGCGAGATGCCTTCCATCAGACAGCCGTCGCCCATGAACACCCAGGTGCGGTTGTCGACGATCTTGTGCTCGGGCTTGTTGAAGCGCTGGGCCAGCAGCTTCTCGGCCAGCGCCATGCCGACGGCATTGGCGAAGCCCTGGCCGAGCGGACCGGTGGTCGTCTCGATGCCCGGCGTCATGAAGTTTTCCGGATGGCCCGGGGTCTTCGAATTGAGCTGGCGGAAGTTCTTCAGCTCATCGATCGACAGGTCGTAGCCCGACAGGTGCAGCAGCGCGTACTGCAGCATCGAACCGTGGCCGTTGGACAGCACGAAGCGGTCGCGGTTGAACCAGTTCGGGTTGTTCGGGTTATGGCTGAGGTAGTCGTTCCAGAGCACTTCCGCAATGTCGGCCATGCCCATCGGCATGCCCGGGTGGCCGGAGTTGGCGGCCTGCACCGCGTCGATGGCAAGGAAGCGGATGGCGTTGGCAAGTTCGCGGCGGCTGGGCGTCGTCATGGCGTCGGGGCGGGTCTTCGGCTGCGGGGAGGGGCCCGTGCGGCAGACCTGGCAATGAAGCCGGGCCGGGCGGGCCCGTCATTGTCCCATTGACACGCCGCCCTGTCGCCCTTCCGCGCGGGCGGATGTTGGCAGAGGCCAGGGAGAGGCCGGCATCCGGCCTCCCCGCTGTCAGGCCTGGGCCGCCGCGGGCTCCGCCGGCACTTCCGCCGGCTCGCCACGCGACACGACGGTGGCGAGCATCAGGTCGCCGGTGACGTTCAGCGTGGTCCGGCACATGTCGAGGAAGCGGTCGACGCCCAGGATCAGGCCAATGCCCTCCGGCGGCACGCCGACCATGCCGCAGATCAGCGCCACCACCGGCAACGAGCCGGCCGGGACGCCGGCGGTGCCGATGCCGCCCAGGATGCAGACGAACATCACCGTGACCTGTTGCACCAGGGTCAGCTCGACCCCGAAGAACTGCGCCAGGAACAGCACGGTCACGCCTTCGAACAGGGCGGTGCCGTTCTGGTTGGCCGTGGCCCCCACCGTCAGCACGAAGCGCGAGACGCGGCGCGGCAGGCCCAGCTGCTCGTCGGCCACGCGCAACGCGGTCGGCAGGGTCGCGTTGGACGAGGCGGTGGAGAACGCCATCACCATCGCTTCCTGCACGCCCTTGAAGAACTTCCTGGGCGAGTAGCCGCCGGCGAACTTCAGCACCAGCGAATAGACCACGAACATGTGCAGCGCCAGCGCCAGCACGACCACGCCGACGTAGGCGCCGAGACTGCCGAGCAGTTCCCAGCCGAACAGCACGGCGAGGTTGAACATGAAGCAGAAGACCGCATACGGGGCCAGCTTGATGACCATGCCGATCAGCGTCATCGACACCTCGAACAGGCCTTCGATGCCGCGCTGCAGGGTTTCAGTGGCCCTGGTACGCGTCAGCACCAGGCCGATGCCGAGCATCAGGGCGAAGAACATCACCGCCAGGATGGTGTTGTCGGCGGCGGCCTTGACGATGTTGTCGGGGACGATCGCGACCAGCATGTCCAGGCCCTTGGGCTGGGCATGGGTGCTGCCGACGATCGCACTGGCGCGCTCGGAGCCTTCGCTGAGCAATTGCTGCGCGCGTGCCGGATCGACGCCGGCGCCGGGTTGCAGCCAGTTCACCAGCAGCAGGCCAAGCACGACCGCGATGCCGGACACGACCACCGTGTAGCCCAGCGTGCGCCAGCCGATCCGGCCCAGCGCGCGCACGTCGCCCATCTCGGCCACGCCGATGACGAGTGCCGAGAACAGCAGCGGGATCACCAGCATGAAGATCAGCCGCAGGAACAGCGTGCCGGCAGGCTGGGTCACGTAGGTCGTGAACGCCTTGACCCAGGCGGTGTCGGCGCCGACCCCGTAGTGCACGACCAGGCCCAGCAGCAGGCCGGCGATGAAGCCGATCGCCATCTTCCAGTGCAACGGCAGCTTGCGCTTGCCGGCGTCGGTCTTCGTCTCGCTCATCCTGCAACTCCTCCGGTAACCGCACGAGCTTAGCAAACCGGTCAACAGCGCCCTGGATCAACGGCCGCTGAGCTGACGTGCAGGCGTTGGCAAGCCTGATGGCGCGTGCGGTCGGGACGCAGGCGCCACGGCGCTCCAGCGGAACTGGCGGGCCGGACGGGCCGGCCGGCCGTCATGCAGGGGGATACAACGGAGGCAGCGGTGAAGGCGCTTCGACGGCGCGTCCGCGCCAGCGCGGTCCCGGCGCGAACGCCTTGCGCAGCAATTGCCGCGCGGCCACGCCATCGCCCCCACCCCAGCGCGCACGCTGCAGGGCCAGCACCGCATCGCGCTGTTCGGCATCGGCCAGGCGCGCTAGCACTTCCTCGAGGTCACGTACGCGCGGTCGCGCCGATGCACACAGGGCGTCTGCGACGTCGCCGAGCGCTCCGCGATCGAGGGCTTGTTTGAGGTTGTTGCCTGTCGAGGTTGTGGGCTTTGCAATTTCAGCTGCTGAGGCGGGCGCGTCCGGCGCCACCCGCGCGTCGCCGCGATGCAGGCCCCAGACCAGCGTGAACAACCACAAGGCCGCGAACAGCAGCGTCGCCAGCACCCAGCCGCGATTGGCACCAGTGACCGCCTGCAGCGCCGAGCCACCATCGCCTACCACGTCCGCAGTAGGCGCTGTCGACGTCCCGGCAGGCGCCGCAGCCGTCGTTGCAGCGGTTGCCTGCCCCGGCGTCGCGGCTGCCAGCGCGGTCCACGACAGCGGCGGAAGCGTCGCCGTGCGGACCGTGCCGGCGCGGACATCCCACCAGCTCATGCGCATGCCGGCCAACTGCACCCTGCCCGCTCGCGAAGGCACCAGCGAGAAGCGACGGGTCAGCTTGGCGCGCGGCCTGCCGTCGACGAATCGCTCGTCGGACTGCAGGGGTTCGGCGAAAACCTGCACACCGTCGATCGCCGGCAACTGCAGCTCCGGCATCTGCGCGGCCGTGGCACCGTCGGCGACCGCCTCCACGACCAGCGTCGCCGCGCCACCGGCACGCAGATCCTGCGGTGTGGACTGGTAACGCAGCTGCAGGTCCTGCAGCGGCAGCCATGGTTGCGGTGCATCGGCCGGCACCGGCCGTACGTGCAGTGAGCGCGGCGCCGCCTGCGCCTGCAAGGCACCGCGGTCGCCGCCGAACAGATCGTCGAAGAAGCCGCCGGCCCCGCGCCCCTCGAAGCTGGCAGGTGGAATGGTCAGCGTACCGCTGCGCTCGGGCACGAGCAGGAAGCGGCGTTCGACCACGCTGTAGCGACGGCCACCGACATCGCGCTGGTACTGGGCATCGTCGCCAATGCGCTGCAGCGAAGCGCCCTCCGGCGCCGGCTGGTCGAGCTGGCCAGATACCAGCGGCGCCGCAGAATACAGACGCACCACCCAGCCAACCGATTGCTGCACGTACGGATCGTCATCGTCGGCTTCGCTTTCGATGAAGACCTCGGCACCTGCGCGGGCCGGCGCGCGCCCGCCGTCCGGGCTGACCACCAGCGCCAGCGGCTGCGTCCGCTCGCTGCCGAGGCTGAGCGCGGGCACTGTCAGCACGCCATCACGCCGCGGTCGCAATGCCACTGCGTAGAGCGTGCGCATGCTGTTGCGGCCGTTGATCCGCTCGAACTCCTGGCGGCTGGTATGACCGCTGACGGCAAAGTCCGTCTGCAGTGGAGAGTAGTCCGGCCGGCCGGCGGCCGCCGCCATCGTCTCGATGTTGAGGGTGACCGTCTCGCCGATGGCGATGCGGTCGCGATCGAGCCAGGCGCGAGTTTGCGCCGCGGCGGCCAGGCTCAGGGTCGACAGCAGCAGCCATGCGGCGACACGCATCAGCAACCGGGGCGCCCGGCGGCGGAGTTTGATGGTGGCTGCACTCATGTCGGCATTCATGGCTGGCGTTCACTCATGGCTGGCAATTCACTCATGGCTGGCGCTGCCCTCCGACAGCCGCCGCTCCTGCTCGATCCGGAATTTCTCGCGCAACAGACTGCCCGGATCATCGGGTACGCGGCGCAACCAGGCTTCGTTGGCCAGGCGCTGCTCGCGCTGCTGCGGGGTTTCATTGGCCAGTTGGGCCCGGCGTTGCGGGTCGTCCCCGCCTTCGCCCTGGCGCTTCTGCAGGGCGCGCTGCATGCGTTCGCGCTGTGCGGCATCGGCGGCGCGCTGGGCCTGCTCATCGGCCGCCTTCGCAGCCTCCTGTTGCCCGGCTTGCTGCTGTGCCTGCTGGGGTTTGGGTTGCTGCGACTGCTGCTGGCCCTTGCCCGCCTGCTGCGATGGATTGCCCGCACCGCCCTGCGACGGTTGCGGTTGGCCTGGCTTCGAGTCGCCCTTGGACTGCGATGACTGGCGCTTCATTGCCGCTTCGACCGCACGCTTGTTGGCTATCGCATCTTCCATGCCCGGATGCCGGGCAAGCGCTTCGTCGTAGGCGGCAATCGCCTGGGGATACTGGCCGGCCTTGGCCAGTGCATTGCCGCGGTTGTAGTCGGCATCGGCACCGTCGGCACCCTCGAACAACGAGGCAGCCTGCGCGAAGTCGCCTTGCCGGTAGGCCTGTGTGGCCTGTTCCATGCGTGCGTGTTCGGCCTGGTCGGCGCGCTGCCACAGCTGCGCCGCCTGTGCCTGCGAAACCGGCCACGCGAAACACAGCGCCAGCACCATCAGCGCCGCGCGCCGGCGAAACCAGAACAGCACCAGCAACATCAGGGGAGGCAGCAACCAGTAGCCCTGGTCCTGCCAGGCGCGGCCCTTGCCGCGCGCGATTCCGGCATCGCTCTGGTCCGGATCGAGAATGCCCAGTTTGCGCAGGTCGTCGTCGCCGGCGGCCAGCGTCACGTACCTGCCATCGCCGGCAGCGGCGACCTTGCGCAGCGACGCGGCATCCAGGCGCGCCTCGCCGAAGCTGCCATCGCTGCGGCGGTACGGCGCGCCTTCGGCCGTACCGATGCCCAGCGCGAACACGCGGTAGCCCTGCCTGGCCGCGCGCGCGGCAGCATCACGCGCGTCGGCATCGGCCTGTGCGGTGAGCAGCACGATGTCGCCACGATCGAAGCCGCCACGCTTGAGCAACTGTGCTGACCAGTCAATGGCACGATCGGCGCGCTGTCCATCGACCGGCATTACGTCGGGTTCCAGCGCGTCGAGAAACAGGGCGACGTTGGCAGCGTCCTCGGTCAATGGCGCGACGGTGAACGCATCGCCGGCATAGACAACCAGCGCCACCTGCCCGGCTGCACGCTCACGCAACAGCGTGGAGATCTTGGCCCGCGACTGGGCCAGGCGCGACGGTGGCACGTCCGCGGCGGTGGCGGCGCTCGACAGGTCGAGCGCGATCACCAGCGGCGCCCGACTTTCCCACAGCGGTTGCGGCACTTGTCGCCAGCTCGGTCCGGCCAGCGCGAGCACCGCGACGATGTAAGCCAGTGCGGCCAGCGCACTCGCCCAGCGCGTGCGCGCATCGCCGCGCTGCGCGAGCAGGTGCGGCAACAGGTGCGCGTCGACGGCGTCGTGCCAGACGCTCGCGCGGCGTCGACGCACGCGCCACATGCCCGCCAGCAATGGCAATGCCAGCAGCGCCCACAACCAGTGCGGGCGCAGCAGGTGCAGTGCCGTCACGTCGATGCCGGCGAACTCGCTCATGCCAGCCTCCGGCGCGGCCATGCAAACGCGAGCAGCGCGCAGGCAAATGCCGCCGACAACGGCCAGTGATAGCGCTCGATGCGCGGGCGCAGCGCCTGCCCGGGTTGCTGGATCGGCTCGATGCGGTCGATGGCTGCATAGATCTCGACCAGCTGCGAGGTATCGCGAGCACGGAAGAAGCGGCCACCAGTGGTTTCGGCGATGGCACGCAAACCCGCCTCGTCGATCTCGTCGCCCGCGCCCGGCATCGGCATCGGCAATCCGAAGAACGACAGCGAGCCTTCGCCGCCGAAGGCAATCGTGTGCACGCGCACGCCTTCGGCTCGCGCGATCTGCGCCGCCTTCGCCGGCTCGAGCAGTCCGGCTGTGTTGACGCCGTCGGTCAGCAGGACGAGCACGCGCTGCTCCGCCGGGCGTCCCTGCAGCCGCTTCACCGCAAGGGCAATCGCATCACCAATCGCGGTCTCCTGCCCGGCCAGGCCGATCACGCTGTCATCGAGCTGCTCGCGCACCGAATCGAGGTCGAGCGTGAGCGGCGTCAGCGCATAGGCGCGGCGACCAAACACGATCAGGCCGACCCGATCGCCGCCGCGACGGTCAAGGAAATCGGCAAGCACAGCCTTGGCCGCCGTCAGGCGGTCGACGGTGCGACCGCCCAGGTCCATGTCCGGTTCGCGCATGCTCGCCGACAGATCCAGCGCCAGCATCAGGTCGCGCGAGGCCTGCGGGGGCTGCACGGCATCACCCAGTTGTTGCGGCCGTGCAGCGGACACGCACAGCAGGATCCAGCCGAGCCAGGCGAGTGCACCGGCACGGCCGACGAACCCGCCACGACGACCGGCCGCGGCGACGCGTTGCAGACGATCGCCGTAAGGCACCTGCAATGCCGCTCCCGTCCCTCGCGCGGGCGGCAGCAGCCATCTCGCGAGCAATGGCAGCGGCAGCGCCATCAACAACCACGGCCAGGCGAATGCATCCATCAGCCAGGCCCAGGGAGCGAGCAGCGACTCGATCATGCCGCGCCCATCCACTGCAGGAACCGCGCACGCGCCACGGTTCGCAGCGCCTGCACGTCGGCGGCGGCGACGTCGCGGCGATAGCCTCCGTCGAGCAGCAGGCGGCCAGGGCCATGACTGAAAGCCGTCGGCGCGGCGCGCCGTTTCCATTTCTGTTCCCGCCTCGATCCTGGTCCGCCATCGAGGAAGGCCAGCCACGCATCGCCCTGCAGGCGATCGGCGTGCGAATCGTGTTTGCGTGCAGCGCGGCGCAGCAGTTCCGAGATCGTCGCCACCTGCTCGGCGGGTGAGCCTGCGGCATCGATGCTGCGATCGAACAGCTCGGTGACGGCACGACGGCGGCGACGGCGACGCAACGCGAACCATGCGACCGCCGCGGCCACTGCCAGCACCGCTGCGAACAGCAGCCACCAGCCCGGAGCCGGCGGCCACCACGGCGGCGATGGCATCGAGTGGATATCGCGCAGGACAAGTGACGAGCCGGCCATCACGCCACCAGCGGCCGGTTGCGACCCAGCAGCGGCAACCACGATTCGCTCGGCACCTGCGTCGACAGTGCCTGCACGCGGACGCCGGCGGCCGGAAGTTGCGCCAGGGCCTGCTCCAGCGGGCGCACGAACTCGTTGCGCCAGGCTTGCCGTTGCGCGGCCGAGGCCAGGTCCAGTTCGATCCGGCTGTCACCGTGCTGGAACGGCAACGGCGACTTCGGCGGCGCGTCATCGAGGGGGTCAGTCAGCAGCAGCACGATCACCTCGTGGTGCTGCGAAAGCGCTGGCCAGCGGTGCGGAGCGATCGCCGCCACGCTTTGCGGATCGGCCAGCACCAGCAGCCGCGAGCCGGGCCGCAGCAGCCGCTGGGCGTGATCGAGTGCGACCTCCAGGCCGGCGTCGTCCTGCGGCGGCCGTGCATACCAGCGCACGAGCGCGTCGAGGACGCGCAGTGCGCCGCGAGGTCCCGCGGCGGGCGCTACCGGCGCCTCGGACAGGCTGCCGCGCAGGGCCGCGATGCGGTCGCCGTCGCGCACGCCCGCCCACGCGGCGATGGCGCCGGCGCGCGCCGCCTGGACCGACTTGAAGCGCACGCGCGTGCCGAAGTACAGCGCCGGCGAAGTGTCGGCGACGATCAGGCTGAGCCGCTCGCGCTCGGCCTGGAAGAGCTTGGTGTGGGCGCGACCGGTGCGCGCGGTGAGGCGCCAGTCGATGTGGCGGGCATCGTCGCCATGGGAATACTCGCGGGATTCGGCATATTCCATGCCGCGCCCGCGCAAGGGTGAAAGCGCATGGCCGCTGACGCCGAAGCGGCCGCGACGCGCTTGCCCGCGCGCAGTGACGGCCGCCCGCAGCGCCACCAGTTCCGCCAGGGTTGGCGCAACGCCACCGGCCGCAGTTGCCGCATCGTCGTCGCCAGCGCGCATCGAAATCATCGCTTCCGGTCCGGGCCGCCGGCTCAGGGCAATGGCACGCGCTGGAGAAGTTCGGCCACCAGCCGGTCACCATCCCAGCCTTCGGCCGTGGCCTCGTAGCTGGGAAGGATGCGGTGGCGGAGCACGTCCGGGGCAACGGCGCGGACGTCGTCAGGGGTGACGAAATCGCGGCCCGCCAGCCATGCGTGCGCGCGTGCGCATCGTTCCAGCGCGATCGATCCGCGCGGACTGGCACCCCAGGCGATGCGCCGGGCGAGCGCCGGGTCGTAGCGTGCCGCGTCGCGCGAGGCGAGCACCAGCTCGATCAGGTAGCGCTCCACTGCCGGTGCCAGGTGCAGTTCCAGTGTTGCCGCGCGCGCCAGGAACACATCCGACAGCGGCATGCGGTCGACTGGCGGCGGCGGCGCGTGCAGGGCCACGCGGGCGCGCTCGCGCGCCAGGCGCAGAATTTCGGTTTCGGCGGCGACTTCGGGATAACCGATGCGCACGTACATCAGGAATCGATCCAGCTGCGCTTCCGGCAGCGGGAACGTTCCTTCCTGTTCAATCGGATTCTGCGTCGCCATCACCAGGAACAGGGCCGGCAACGCATACGTCGCGCGCCCTACGGTGACCTGGCGTTCGCCCATGGCCTCGAGCAGGGCCGACTGGACCTTGGCCGGTGCGCGGTTGATCTCATCGGCAAGAAGGATGGGATGGAAGATCGGTCCGGCCTGGAATTCGAAACGGCCTTCCTGCGGTCGCCAGACCTCGGTACCGGTCAGGTCGGCCGGCAGCAGGTCGGGGGTGAACTGGACCCGGGCGAATTCGGCGTCCATGCGCGCGGCCAGCGCGCGGATCGCACTGGTCTTGGCCAGGCCTGGGGCGCCTTCGACCAGCAGGTGGCCATCGGCCAGCAGAGCGATCAGCAGCCGCTCGATCAGCGCCGCCTGGCCGACGATTTCGGCCGAGAGCGCCTCGCGCAGCGCGCGGAAAGCATCGTGTACACGGGGCAGGTCGTCGCTGCGGCGGTCCATGGAGGTCTCGGATGCGGGGCTGGTCCAGTTTGACCGAATCATGCCCACTAGGTTCACCGCGCCCGCCGTCCATTCAGCAACAAAACAAAAAGGGCCCCTTTCGGAGCCCTCCTGTTCGTTGCCCTGGCAGCGCTTTTACCGCTGCTCGACCCTCAGTACCTTCGGCGTGACCATGATCAGCAGCTCGGCCTTGTCCTTGTTGCGACCCTTGCGCTTGAACAGGTTGCCCAGGAACGGTACGTCGCCGAGGAACGGGACCTTGGAGATGTCGCTGCGGTCGCGGAACTCGTAGACGCCACCGATGACGACGGTCTGGCCGTCCTGCACCAGCACGGCGGTGTTGACCTCGCGCTTGGCGATCTGCGGCACCTGGCCGATCGAGGTGTTGGTGAAGCCTTCGACCTCGTCCTTCTTGACGTTCATGTTCAGGAACACGCGGCCATCGTGGGTGATGGTCGGAGTGACCTTCAGCTCCAGCAGCACGTCCTTGAACTGCACGTTCGGGATCGGAATGCTGTTACCGCCCTGCTGCGGGGAGATCGTCACGTAGCCGACTTCCTGGCCCTGGCGGATCACCGCCTCACGCTGGTTGCTCGTGACGATGCGCGGGTTGGAGATCACCTCGCCACGACCTTCTTCCTGCATCGCCGACAGCTCGACGTCGAGCAGGTAGCCGGCATTGAGGATCGACAGTGCCAGCGCGCTGGGATTGGTGACCGATGCGGCAGGCAGGTTGCTCATCAGCGAGCGGGTGACGTCGAAGGCGTTGGAGCCGTTCTGCACCGCTTCGGCGCGCGAAGCGGCATTGGCCGACGCTGCATCGGTGTTGCCACCGAAGCCGAGCGAACTGCGGTCACCGGCCTTGCCGCTGGCACCGCTGATGCCGAACTTGGCACCGAGGTCGCGAGCGAAGGTATCGGTGGCGATGACGACGCGAGCCTCGATCAGCACCTGGTCGACCGGACGGTCGATCACGCGGATCAGCTCCTTCATCTGCGCGATCTTCTTCGGGATGTCGCTGATCATCAGGGTGTTGGTGCGCTCGTCG
>DATDBK010000121.1:0-107303 GCA_036524935.1 Lysobacter sp.
GTCGACAGTCCGGACCTGAACTACGACAACGCCCTGATCGGTGGACAGTTCGCCCTGGTCGGCCTCAGCGATTCGGCCAACCTGGTGCTGTTCTACGAGAAGTACGACTGGCAGGTCCGTGCGGCCTACAACTGGCGCGACGAGTTCCTGTCGGCCGTGTTCGACGGCTCGGGCATTCCCAACCCGAACTACGTTGACGCCTACGGCCAGCTCGACATCAGCGTCGGTTACAGGATCAGCGACCAGATGTCGGTGCAGTTCGAGGGCATCAACATAACGGACGAGACGGTGCGTGTGTTCGGTCGCAATGAACGCGAGACGCTGTTCGCCACCCAGAACGGTCCGCGTTACATGGTTGGCTTCCGGTACGAGTACTGATGTACTGAGCAACGGGAGCCGTCGCACGCCGGCGGCTCCCGTTTGCTTTCCAGGGGAAGGGTCGATGCAGTGGCAGGCGCGCTGACGCGGCCGGGGGGACGATTTGAGTCAAGCTGTGAAGCACGTGGTGATCCTTGGCGGCGGCTCAGCGGGCTGGCTGACGGCAGCAGTACTGGCCGCCGACCACGACGCGGCCTCCGCTGGTGGCCTGAAAGTGACCCTGATCGAGTCGCCCGACGTGGCCACGATCGGCGTCGGCGAAGGCACCTGGCCGACCATGCGCGACACGCTGCGCAGGACCGGTGTCACCGAGACCGACTTCCTCCGCGAGTGCGACGGTGCCTTCAAGCAGGGCTCCAAGTTCGCCCGCTGGACCGAAGATCACGGCGACGACTATTACTACCATCCGTTCGTGCTGCCCCAGGGCTACCTGGAGACGAACGTGGTGGCCGGCTGGGAAAAGCACTCACAGGTCCCGTTCGGCAAGCTGGTGAGCTTCCAGCCGCACCTGTGCGAGGCCGGCAAGGCGCCCAAGCAGTTCTCCACGCCCGAGTGGGCGGCGGTGGCCAACTACTCCTATCACCTCGATGCCGGCAAGCTCGGCGTGTTCATGCGCAAGCACTGCATCGAGCGCCTCGGCGTGCGCCATGTCAGCGACCACATGACTGGCGTCAATGCGCATGACAACGGCGACATCGCCTCGCTGCAGACCCGCGACCACGGCGCGATCGAAGGCGACCTGTTCATCGACTGCACCGGCATGCGCGCGCTGCTCATCGGCCAGCATTACGGCATCGAGATCCAGTCGCAGAAGCACGTACTGTTCAACGACCGGGCGATCGCGCTGCAGGTTCCGTATGCCGATCCACGGCAGGAAATCGCCTGCCAGACCATCTCCACCGCGCAGAGCAGCGGCTGGGTCTGGGACATCGGCCTGCAGACCCGGCGCGGCGTCGGTCACGTCTACTCGAGTACGCACACCACCGACGAGGCCGCGGCCGACGAGCTGCTGCGCTACGTGAAAGCCACCGGCGGCCGCGAGCAGGACATCTACACGCTGCCGAAGATCACGATCCGCCCCGGCTACCGGCCCAAGTCCTGGCATCGCAACTGCCTGGCCATCGGTCTGTCGAGCGGATTCATGGAACCGCTGGAAGCCTCGTCGCTGGTGCTGGTGGAGCTGGCGGCCGGGATGCTCAGCGACCAGCTGCCGGCCACGCGCAGCGACATGGATATCGTCGCCGCGCGCTACAACGACGCCTTCCAGTACCGCTGGGAGCGGGTCGTCGACTTCCTCAAGCTGCACTACGTGCTGACCAGGCGCACCGACAGCGACTACTGGCGCGACAACTGCCGGCCCGAGTCGATCCCGGACCGTCTCAAGGAACTGCTGCAGCTGTGGCGTCACCAGCCACCGTCGCGCTACGACCTGTACCGGGTCGAGGAAGTGTTCCCGTCGGCGAGCTACCAGTACATCCTGTACGGAATGGGCTTCCGCCCGGAGAGCCGCCCGGCGACGCGGCGGATGGACGACGTGGCGCGCGCCGAAGGCTACTTCCGCGAGGCCGCGGACCTGACCCGGAAGATGCTCGCCGCATTGCCGGGCCATCGCGAGATGCTTGATCACGTGATGACGCGCGGGATGCCGCGCCTTTGACCGAGCCGGAGCCGGTCTTGCCGGCATAGGATAGGGACTCACGCGTTTGCCAGGACACATCAGCGCCATGCCGAACCACGTACTGCTCAACAACATCGACCACAAGGGCCTGCGGATCGACACCGGCCATGGCGCCGCGCTTGGCGACGATGTCATGTTCACGGTCACCTTCCCGGCGGAGTTCCGCAACGTCCAGGCGCACTACCCGATCGTGTTCCACAAGGACGCGCAGGGCGAGCTGCAGCCGGTCGTGCTGTTCGGATTTCATCAGGGCGGCGGCGAGCAGGGCAGCAACCTGTTCCTGGATGGCGGGCGTTGGGACGCGACCTACGTGCCGCTGGCGATCGAGCGCCAGCCGTTCCTGATCGGCCGCGACGGCCAGGAGCTGATGGTCCACATCGACCTCGACCATCCGCGCGTGCGCAGCGACCACGGCGAGACGCTGTTCCGCGACCAGGGCGGCACCACCGATTTCCTTGATCGCATCACCTCTGTGCTGATGACGCTGCACGAAGGCCTGGCCGCCACACCGGCGTTCATGCAGGCATTGCTGCGCCACGACCTGATCGAGTCGTTCACGCTCGATGTCGAACTCGACGGCGGCTCGCTCAATCGCCTCGTCGGCTTCTACACGATCAACGAAGAGCGCCTGCGCGCACTCGACGCTGCCGCCCTCGACGAACTGCACCGGGCCGGCCACCTGGAGGCGGTGTACATGGTCGTCGCATCGGTTTCGCGATTCCGTGACCTGATCGCGCGGATGAATCGCCGCCATGCTGCCGGGCACTAGCCTCATCGGCGAGCTCGCGGACGTCGATCCGCGTGCGATACCGCAGGAACTGCTGCAGTCCGGCAAGCCGGTCGTTCTGCGCGGTCTGGTGTCGCACTGGCCGATGGTGCAGGCCGGGCGCGGATCGGCCGAGGATGCGGTGGCCTACCTGCGTGGCTTCGAGCGCGCGGACGCGCCGCCGGTGGTTGCCACCGTCGGGCCACCGGAGATCGGCGGGCGCTTCTTCTACAACGACGACATGAGCGGCTTCAACTTCCGCCAGGAGCAGGTACCGCTCGGTGTCGCCCTGAAGACGCTGCTCAAGTACGCGCAGGAAGAGGTGTCGCCGGCGATCTATATTGGCTCCACCACCATCGACACCTGGCTGCCGGGCTTCCGCGCCAGCAATGACTTGTCGATACCCGGCGCCGATGCGCTGGCCAGCATCTGGATCGGCAACCGCACCCGCATTGCCGCGCACCAGGACGTGCCCGACAACCTGGCCTGCGTCGTCGCCGGCCGTCGCCGCGTGACCCTGTTTCCGCCCGACCAGTTGCCGAACCTCTACATCGGCCCGCTCGACCACACGCCGGCGGGGCAGCCGATCAGCCTGGTCGACTTCGCCGCGCCCGATCACGAGCGTTTCCCGCGTTTCGCCCAGGCGCAGGCGCATGCGCTCACGGCCGTGCTCGAGCCCGGTGACGCGGTCCTGATTCCGAGCCTGTGGTGGCACCACATGGAGGCGCTGGAAGCGTTCAACGTGCTGGTCAACTACTGGTGGCGGCAGACGCCGGCGTGGATGGACACGCCGATGAACGCGCTGATGCTGGCCATCATGACCGTGCGCGACCTGCCGGCCGAACAGCGCGCCAACTGGGAAGACGTATTCCGCCACTACGTGTTCCAGCCGGGCGAGGCCACCGCCGACCACATTCCCGAGAGCGCGCGGCGCGTGCTCGCACCGCTCGATGAAACCCAGGCACGCAGCTTGCGCGCGCGCCTGCTGCAACGACTCAACCGCTGAGGACCATGGCATGACGAGCGAGACCACCGACATCCGCAACAGGCCCATCCGCCGCGTGGTCATCGCCGGCGGCGGCACCGCCGGCTGGATGGCGGCCGCGGCGCTGTCGCGGACATTGGGCAAGGTGCTCGACATCACCTTGATCGAGTCCGAGGAGATCGGCACGGTCGGCGTCGGCGAGGCCACCATCCCGACGCTGGTGACGTTCCACCGCCTGCTAGACATCAAGGAGCAGGAGTACATGTCGGCGGTGAAGGGCACGATCAAGCTCGGCATCTCGTTCGAGAACTGGCTCGACGAAGGCCACCGCTACATCCACTCCTTCGGCATCAGCGGCAAGGATCACTGGTCGGCCGGCTTCCAGCACTTCTGGATGCGCGGGCGCAAGCTCGGCATCGCCAGTGGCTACGAAGACTATTGCGTCGAACTCAAGGCCGCGCTCGAGGACAAGTTCGCGCACCTGCCGCGCGGCGGCATCAACTACGCCTACCATATGGACGCGAGCCTGTACGCGCGCTTCCTGCGCACCTTCAGCCACGGCCACGGCGCGCGCCGCATCGAAGGCAAGATCGTCGATGTCGAGACCGACGAGGCCTCGGGCTTCATCACCGCGCTCAAGCTCGCCGACGGATCGACCGTCGAAGGCGACCTCTTCATCGACTGCACCGGATTCCGCGCGCTGCTGATTGGCAAGACGCTCGGAGTCGGTTTCGAGGACTGGTCGCACTGGCTGTTCAACGACAGCGCGCTGGCCACCCAGACCCTGGCCGTGCGCGATGCGGTCCCGTACACGCGAGCGATTGCCGGCAAGTCCGGCTGGCAGTGGCGGATCCCGCTGCAGCACCGCGTCGGCAACGGCATCGTCTATTCCAGTCGCCATATGAGCGACGACGAGGCCAAGCACGAGTTCCTGTCCAGCGTCGAGGGCGAGATCATCAAGGATCCGTGGCCGATCCGGTTCAAGCCGGGGCAGCGGCAGAAGAGCTGGGAAAAGAACTGCATCGCACTCGGACTGGCCGGCAGCTTCATCGAGCCGCTGGAATCGACCACGATCCATCTCATCCAGCGGGGCATCGTGCACCTGCTGCGGATGTTCCCGCAGGTGGTCAACCAGCCCGACATCGACCAGTACAACGCCACGCTTGATTCCGAGCTGCAGCACGTGCGCGATTTCGTCGTGCTGCACTACACCCTCACCAACCGCCGCGACTCGCCGTACTGGCGTGATGTTGCCGCGATGGAAATCCCGGCGACGCTCAGGCACCGCATCGAGTTGTTCCGCGAAACCGGCAAGGTGTTCCGCCAGGCCGAAGAGCTGTTCGCCGAGAACTCGTGGATCCAGGTGATGATGGGGCAGGGGATCATGCCAAAGCAGTACCACCCGACCGCCGACGTGATGAGCGAGGCCGACCTGGCCCGCTTCCTCGATGACATCCGGCGCAATGTCGACGGCACGGTCAGGTCGCTGCCGCAGCACCAGGCCTACATCGACCAGTACTGCCCGGGCCCGCGCGAGCCGGCACCGGCCAGCGCGACCTGAGGCAACGATCATGCGCACCCTGCACGAGGCCGGCGGCATTCGCTGCCGGGTCAGGCGGAGAGCGGGCCGTGTAGCGGCCGCGACGCTTGTTGCCGGCTGTGCCATGGGCGCCATGCTCGCTCCGCTGCCCGCCGATGCAGGTGGTTTCCTGCGCGCGCAAGGCAAGCAGATCGTCGACGAGCAGGGCAAACCGGTGCTGCTGCGTGGCATCGGCCTGGGCGGCTGGATGTTGCAGGAGGGCTACATGCTGGAGGTGCCTGGCAGCGGCACGCAGCGATCGATCCAGGCGCGCATCAGCGAACTGATCGGCCCGGAAAAGACCGAAGCCTTCTACCAGGCCTGGCGCGACAACCACGTCACCAAGGCCGACATCGACGCCCTTGCGGCCTGGGGTTTCAACTCCGTGCGGCTGCCGATGCACTACGAGCTGTACACGCCGCCGGTGTCGCTGGAACCGGTGCGCGGCCAACAGACCTGGCGCGAGGAGGGCTTCCGCCGCACCGACGAACTGCTGTCGTGGGTGAAGGCCAACGGCATGTACCTGGTGCTGGACCTGCACGCGGCGCCGGGCGGTCAGGGCAACGATCTGAACATCGCCGATCGCGACCCGGCCACGCTGTCGCTGTGGGACGACGCGGCCAACCGCGACAAGATGGTCGCGCTGTGGCGCAGGCTGGCCGAGCGCTACAAGGACGAGCCCGCGATTGCGGCGTACGACATCATCAACGAACCCAACTGGGGCTTCGCCGACGCAGCCGACAAGCACGGCTGCAGCGAAAGCGGCAACGCGCCCCTGCGCGAGCTGCTCGTGCGCACCACCCAGGCGATCCGCGAAGTCGACAAGCGCCATATCGTCGTGATCGAAGGCAACTGCTGGGGCAACAATTACCGTGGCGTGCTCGATGAGGCTCCGCGGGACGACAACCTGGTCATCAGCTTCCACAAGTACTGGAACGGCACCACGCCCGATACGATCAAGGACCAGCTGGCGCTGCGCGAGCGCTTGAACCTGCCGCTGTGGCTGGGCGAGACCGGCGAGAACTCGAACGACTGGTTCACCCGCACGGTGGCGATGGTCGAAGCCGAGGGCATCGGCTGGGCGATCTGGCCGATGAAGAAGATCCGCTACAACAACCCGCTGCAGGTCCAGCCCAATCCGGGCTATGAGAAGCTGCTGGCGTACTGGCGCGGCGAGGGCTCAAAGCCGACGCCGGCCGAGGCCGAATCGGCGCTGATGACGCTGGCAACGCATGACATCCGGTTCGAGAACACCACCTTCCATCCGGATGTCGTCGATGCCCTGCTGCGTGCGCCCGGCGACGATCGCAGCGTGCCGTTCAAGGACCATCGCATCGGCGTTGGCGGCGGCACGATCGCCGCCGTCGATTTCGACATGGGGCGCAATGGCGTGGCGTATCACGACCTCACGCCGGCGAACGAGAGCGGCAAGCCAAATACCGGCTGGAACCCGTCGAAGACCTACCGCAACGATGGCGTCGCCCTGGCACGCGACGATAATGGCCTGCGCGTCGCCGGCATGCAGCGCGGCGAGTGGTTGAAGTACACCTTCATGGTTGCCACGGCCGGTGGCTACGAGCTGGTTGCGACCGGCAGCGGCGGCACGCTGAGGGCGAGTCTCAACGGTGTGGCCATCGGCGAGGTCCCCACCGGGCGGGCACGGCCTGTGACATTGTTCGAAGGCCGCAACAACCTCGTGATCGAAGCCGTCACTGGCGGAACCGACTTGCAGTCCCTCCAGTTCAAGCCGCTGACCGCGGCATCGGAGCGCAGATGAACAACGCCGCGGCGTTGGCAAGACGGGCAGCGACGCGCGTGCTGGTCAGCGACATCGGCGGCACCAACGCGCGCTTCGGCATCGCTGAAACAGGACTCCGCGGCACACTGGTCGAAGGCAGCGTACGGGAGTTCCCGGTGGCGGGGTTCCCGTCGCTCAGCGAAGCGGCGGCGACGTATCTCGACATGCAGGATGAGCGCGTCGACACGGCCGTGTTCGCCGTGGCCGGCCGCATCCTCGGCGATGAAGTCCGGATCACCAATCACCCCTGGGTGATATCGCGCGAACAGACGCAACGCGCGCTCGGCGTCGGGCACGTGGCGCTGCTCAACGATTTCGCCGCACAGGCGATGGCGATCACCTGCCTGCAGGATGCCGACGTCGTCGCCATCGGACCGCAGGCATGGCGTCCGTTCGACGCGCGCCTGCCGCGCACCTATGCCGTGATTGGACCCGGCACGGGACTGGGCGTGGGCGGGCTGATGGTGCGCAACGGCAAGTGCCACCCGCTCGAAACCGAAGGTGGCCACGCCGGTTTCGCCCCGGTCACGGTCGAGGACCTGCGCCTGCTGGAATGCCTGATTGGCCGGTTCGGACGGGTGTCGTGCGAGCGACTGGTCTCCGGCCCGGGCCTGGTCAATCTCCACAGCGCCGTGTGCGAGATAAGCGGGCAGCCGCAGGAGGCGCTGGAGCCCTCGACCATTACCGCGCGGGCAGCGGCAGGCGATGCCAGTTGCCAGCGCGCGATCGAGGTGTTCTGCGCTGCGTTCGGATCGATGGCCGGCGACCTCGTTCTCATGCACGGCGCCTGGGATGGCGTTTTCCTCGCCGGCGGACTGGTCCCGAAGTTGCTTCCTTCCCTGCAGGCGTCGTCGTTCCGGCAGCGCTTCGAAAGCAAGGGGCGCTTCTCGTCGGCGCTGGCCGACGTGCCATCGCTGGCGATCGTGCATCCGAACTCGGGGCTGCTGGGTGCGGCGGCGCACGCGGCGGAACTGTTCCGCTCGCCCGGCGGCTGAGAGTTATCCTTGCAGCGCCATGAAACACCGTCTCTTCGTCTATGGAACCCTCGCGCCGGGGCGACCCAATGCGCATGTGCTGGCCGACGTCCCCGGAATCTGGGAGCCGGCCACGGTCAGGGGCACGCTGTTCGCGCAGGGATGGGGCGCGGCGATCGGCTTTCCGGGCATCGTCCTGGATGATTCCGGAGATGAAGTACAGGGGCTTGTCTTCAGCTCCGAGCAACTGCCGGACCACTGGGCGCGGCTGGACGAGTTCGAAGGCGATGGCTATGCGCGCGTGCTGACCCGTGCAAGGCTCCAGGACGGCAGCGTGGTCGATGCTTTTGTCTACACGCTGAGCGATCGAAGCCTTCCAGACCAGAACTGAACGTCTGCCCGCAAGTACGGGCAAGCCAACTTCACGAGGACCGGCCATGCCCGAAGTATCCCGTCGTCAGTTCCTGGCCTCCACCGCCGCCGTGATGGCGGCGCCCTTCATCAGCACCAGCTCGACGCGCGCGCGAGCGCAGGAGTCGCGCAAGCTCGGTGTCGCCATCTGCGGCCTGGGCAAGCTCAGCGCCGACCAGATCGCGCCGGCGCTGCTGAAGACCAGGCACTGCCGCCTCGCCGGCATCATCACCGGCACACCGGCCAAGGCCGAGGCGTGGAAGGCGAAGTACGGCATTCCCGCGGACAGCGTGTACACGTACGACACCATGCAGCGGATGGCGGACAACGCCGACATCGACTTCGTCTACGTCGTCACGCCCAATGCGCTGCATGCGCAGCACACCATCCAGGCCGCGAAGGCCGGCAAGCACGTGTTCTGCGAGAAGCCACTGGAAATCTCCGTCGAGCGCTGCCAGCAGATGATCGATGCCTGCCGCGGCGCCGGCCGCCTGCTCGGCACCGCCTACCGCTGCCAGTACGATCCGCATCACCAGGAGTGCATCCGGCTGGTGCGCGAGCAGGTGTTCGGCAAGCCGACCATCCTCCAGGCCGGGTTTGCCATCGACGTCGGCGCAGCGGACCAGTGGCGCCTGAAGCGCGCACTGGCCGGCGGCGGTGCGCTGATGGACGTGGGCATCTACGCATTGCAGGCCACGCGTTATCTCACCGGCGAGGAGCCGATTCTTGTTTCAGCCGTGGAAACAAAGACCGATCCGGTGAAGTTCGCCGAAGTCGACGAAACCATGGTCTGGACCACCCGATTCCCCAGCGGTGTGGTCGCGTACTGCAGCACGAGCTACAAGGCCGGCCGCATCCAGAACCTGCGCGTCAATGCAGAGCGGGGCTGGTTCGAGCTGGATCCGGCGTTCTTCTACGGTGGAAACCGCGGGCGGCGCAGCGATGGCCGGGAGATCCGTTTTCCGGAGGTGGACATGTTCGCTGCCGAGATGGACGACTTCGCGCAGTGCATCCTGGAAAACAAACCGACCCGCGTGCCCGGTGAGGAAGGCATGCGTGACGTGCGGATCATGCAGGCCATTTACGAGTCCGCGCGCACCGGAAGGGCGGTGTCACTGGCCTGAGGCGCCACCTTGCGCGGGCTCGAGGTCGAAGTCTCCTTCAGCTGGGCGACAGCCAGGAGGCCCGGCATTCACGCCACGCCGAAATGTCGCCACGCAGCATGCAGGCATGTTTCCGTCTGCAAGGCGTTCCATGAAACCGATCCTGCATGCCGCTATCCTGTGCGCTCTGTTCTCCTCCACGACCTCCTTCGCGCAGTCTCCAGTGACGGATGCGCCGGACCTGCTGCGGGCCAGTGACGCGACAGCGCTTCCCGGTGATCTGAAGGAAGACGCCAACGCCGCCGCGCGTTTGCGTGTGCAGATATTGCTCGATCGCCTTCAGTTCGGCCCGGGCGAGATCGACGGGCGCTGGGGCAGTAATACCGAACGCGCCATCGCCGCCTTTCAGCGCAGTCGAAACCTGGAGGCGAGCGGGACGATCGACGCGGCGACCTGGCAGGCACTCAACGCCGACACCGCGCCGGTGCTCGTGGAGTACCGCCTTACTGCACAGGACATCGCCGGTCCCTACAACGCGCTTCCCGACGACATGATGGCCAAGGCCGCGTTGCCGCAGCTGGGCTTCACTTCGCTCGGCGAAGCCCTGGGCGAGCGCTTCCATGCCAGTCCCGCGCTGTTGCAGGCGCTCAATCCCGGCGCCGATTTCAGCCGCGAAGGCACGGCGCTGTGGGTGCCAAACGTGCAGGTCGCCGTGCCGGCGAAGGCGGCCTCGGTAGTCGTGGACCGGTCGGATGCGTCGGTGATCCTGCGCGATGAGCAGGGCCGCGCGTATGCACGCTATCCCGCGTCGATCGGCAGCGAACACGACCCGCTGCCGATCGGCCGCTGGACGATCAAGGGCGTCGCTCGCGATCCCCACTTCCAGTACAACCCCAGGTTGTTCTGGGACGCCGATCCGGGTCACTCGAAAGCGAAACTGGCGCCCGGCCCGAACAACCCGGTCGGCGTGGTCTGGGTGGACCTGAGCAAGGACCACTACGGCATCCACGGCACACCGGAGCCGGGCAAGGTCGGCAAGACCGAATCGCACGGTTGCATCCGCCTGACCAACTGGGATGCAGCCGCGCTGGCTGGTGCGGTCGCACCCGGCACGCCCGCCGTATTGCAGGAATGACACACTGACGCAAAGGGAGGTGCAGATGGGCAAGGCCGTGCTGTTGTTCCTCGTCATCGTCCTGGCAGGCGCAAATCTGGCGTTGTATCGCTACGGGCGCGACCGGCCAACGATGGCCCCCACCGCCGAGGCACGCGAACCAGCGGCCACCCGGGCCACGGTCGCCTCGTCGCCGGCGTCGAGTACCGCGCTTGGTGCATCCGGCTCGAAGGCGGACAGTTCGGCCGGCGCACCGACAGCCACTCCTTCGTCGGGCTCGCCAGTGGCGCAAACCGTTCCGGATGGCGCCGACGCGCGGCTCCTGGTTCCAGTGGAAGGCATCACCGCGACGCAGTTGGACGACACCTTCAGCGATGCACGTGCGCAGGGTCGAGTGCACGAGGCGATCGACATCATGGCGCCGCGCGGTACGCCGGTCCTGGCTGTCGCCGACGGCAACGTCGAGAAGCTCTTCAACAGCGTGCCGGGCGGATTGACCATCTACCAGTTCGAACCCAGTGGTCGCTACGCCTACTACTACGCGCACCTGGACCGGTACGCGGATGGCCTGCACGAGAAGCAGGCCATCCGGCGTGGCGAAGTGATCGGTTACGTCGGCAGCACCGGCAATGCGGATCCGTCCGCACCGCACCTGCATTTCGCCATCTTCGAGCTCGGACCGGAACGGCAGTGGTGGAAGGGCACGGCCATCAACCCCTATCCGTTCCTCACGGTCCCGCCCCTCGCGCCTGAGCACGCGCTCCGATAGTCTTCACCGCGGAGGCGAAACGGCTATGCCGGCTTCAGTCTGCACCACCGGCTTGAGGCTCCCGTCTGCGTTGTAATGCAGATACTCAACCGTTACTGCGCGCCTGCCGATCGAACCATTCTGGTCGCCGATGGCGAGCGCGGCGTTGTGCAGGAACAGATACCAGTTGCCCCTGAACTGGGCGATCCCGGGATGGATGGTGAAGCTGTACTTGCCCGACCCTGTCAGTTCGCCACGGTAAGTCCACGGCCCCTGGACCGAGGGAGCGGTGGCGTACGACACCTTCTCGTCGCGGTGGCTGGAGCGGTCGAGCGAGGCGTAGGTCAGGTAATACAGCGCGCCGCGCTTGTGTAGCCAGGGACCTTCTTCGAAGTGGGGCGGGGTGATCTCGGTGATCGGGCCCTCGATCTCGATCATGCTGGGCTTGAGTCTGGCGATGTAGCACTGTCGATTGCCCCAGGCGATCCAGGTGGTTCCGTCATCGTCGGTGAACACTGTCGGATCGATGTCTTCCCAGCTGTGCGTCCCCTTGGGCGTCATGTCGTTGGTGATGAGCGCAGCGCCTTTCGCATCGACGAATGGACCGGTAGGCCTGTCTGCCACGGCGACCGCGATGGCCTTGCCTGGATGGGTATCGTCGTGTTCGACCGCAGCATAGAACCAGAACTTGCCGTTCTTCTCGATCGCCTGCGACGCCCAGGCGTCGGCCTTCGCCCATTTGAAGTCGGTCACCTTCATGATCGGGCCATGATCGGTCCATGCGTTCATGTCGGCGGTCGAATAGACCAACCATTCGCGCATGTTGAACATCTCGTCGCGCTGGGCCTCATCGTGGCCGACATACAGATACAGCCGGTCTCCTACGACAAGCGGAGCAGGATCGGCGGTGAACTTGTCATGGAAGAGCGGGTTTGCCTTGGGCGTGGCGCTGGATCGGGTGTCGGGCTGGGCAGGCACGGCGATCGCCGTCGTCGCATCATCCCGTGCGTTTGCCGGTTCGGCAGCCGTCCATAGCAGCGCCGTCGTCAGAGCAAAGCAGCCGAGGGTGGGTAGTGGACGGAATTCAAAGTGCACTGTCTTCCTCCAAAGAACGCAGCGTGTGGGATGCAGGGTCGCGACGATGGCCGCCTGTAGTCGACTTCGACCGTCTCTCTGAGATCGACGTGGAGTCTATACTCGATCTGCAATCCTGCTTTCGCCGGTCGGATGCAGCGACGGCCCAGGGGGGCAGTTGGGGAAATTCCGAGATTCTGCACTGGCGGGTTCGTTCGTTTCTCAACAGACCGCGAGGTAGATGCACGATGTTGAAGGACACTCCGCTGAAGCGTGGCCTGTGTCGGCTGGGACTGGCCGCCGTCCTGTCGCTGAGCTTCGGCGCCGTGGCGCAGGACGTGAACACGGTCCAGGCTACGCTGCATGCCGACCAGCCCGGGCAGACCGTGAGCCGCAACATATTCGGTCAGTTCGCCGAACATCTGGGCTCAGGTGTCTACGGCGGCATCTGGGTAGGCGAGAACTCCGGGATTCCCAACACCAGAGGCTACCGCGACGACGTCGTCGCTGCGCTGCGCAAGCTGGAAGTACCGGTGGTGCGCTGGCCAGGTGGCTGCTTCGCCGACGAATACCACTGGCGCGAAGGCATCGGTCCTCGCGCCAGGCGGCCGGTCAAAGTCAACAACCACTGGGGCGGCGTCGAGGAAACCAACGCCTTTGGCACGCACGAGTTCATGGACTTTGCCGAGCTGATCGGCACGCAGGCCTATGTGTCCGGCAACGTCGGCAACGGCACGCCGCAAGAAATGGCCGAGTGGGTGGAGTACATGACCTCGGACACCAGGTCGACGCTGGCGCAGGAACGCCGGGAGAACGGTCGCGACAAGCCATGGCAGGTGCCGTTCTTCGGGGTGGGCAACGAATTGTGGGGATGCGGTGGCAACATGCGCGCCGAATACGCGGCCGATCTGCATCGCCGCTACCAGACCTTCGTCAAGGCGCCGGCTGGGCAGAAGATCATGAAGGTCGCAGCGGGCGCCAACGGGGACGACTATCACTGGACCGAGGTGTTCATGCGCGAGGCGCGCGACCACGTCGATGCGTTGTCGGTGCATTACTACACGGTCCCCGGAGGCTGGCCGCCCCGGCGTTCGTCGGTGGAATTTGCCGAGGAGGAATGGATTGAAACCCTGTCACAGGCGCTGCGCATCGACGAACTGATTCGCCGCCACAGTGAAATCATGGACAAGTACGACCCGGAGAAGAAGGTCGCGCTGTTCGTCGACGAGTGGGGCACCTGGTATGCCGGCCTGCCGGGGGTGAATCCGGGCTTCCTGCAACAGCAGAACACGCTGCGTGACGCGTTGGTGGCTTCGCTGCACTTCGACATTTTCAGCGACCATGCAGATCGGGTGAAGATGGCGAACATCGCGCAGATGGTCAACGTGCTGCAGGCGATGATCCTCACCCGGGAGGACAAGATGCTGCTGACCCCGACCTACCACGTCTTCGAAATGTACAAGCCGTACATGGATGCCACCCGATTGCCGCTGGAATTGAAGGCTCCGATGTATCTTCTGGGCAAGAATTCGGTGCCGGCAGTGCACGGTTCGGCCGTGCGCGGCAAGGACGGCAAGGTCTACGTGGCCTTGACGAACCTGGATCCGAACAAGCCGGCACAGGTGACCGCTGGCATCCGCGGTCTTGATGCGAAGACGGTCTCCGGCCGGGTGCTGACCGCGCCGTCGATCACCGCGCACAACAGCTTCGAGAAGCCGCATGAGGTCAAGCCGGTGGCGTTCACCGGGGCGAAGCTGGAAGAAGGCACCTTGCAGGTCCAGCTTCCGCCAAAGTCCGTGGTGATGCTGCAATTGAACTGATACAGGAGGGTGCCGCCTGTTCGGCGGCAGCTCATGGCCGGTATTACAGAAGTGCTTTGTTATGGCACGGCGGTTGTTCCGCATCAAGCCACTTGCGCCGCCGTTGCCGTGGACCTCGCGGGCTGCTGGCGCTTGAGCCCGAACAGCGGCCGCAGCACACCCACCCTGCGCACGACTTCGTACCCGCCGAAACACACCGCGAACGTCAGCACGACCAGCAACGGTCCTTCGACCAGCAGCGCGATGTCCAGCGGCTTGAGCCAGTACGCGGCGACCACGATGACGGTCTGGTGCAGGATGTAGATCGGGAACACGGCCGGGGTCAGGTAGCGCAGCGCTGCGTTGTCCGCATGCCGGAATCGATAGGCGAAGCCGAAGATCGCGGTGATGGCCGACCACTGGTTCAGCGCCCAGATCGCGCGCTGGAATGCGCGAAAGGCGTCCGGCGGGGGATTCGCGTCGTCGTAGCCGAGGAAGTACCAGGTGATGAATGCATAGCTGGCGATCGCCAGCGCGAGGGATGGCCAGCGCAGTCGCTGCAGCGTTTCCCAGAAGCCCTGCGCGCGTGCCATCAGGAATCCGAGCAGGAACACGCTGAAGTACTGGGCGTGGTTGTACCAGTCGTCCACCAGCGCATGCGTGGATTCGAAGCGGCCGACCAGCGCGATCCGCACCAGCGTCAGCAGCAGCACCGGCCAGACCAGCGCGCCCCAGCTGGTCAGGGCGCCGCCGAGCCAGTCACCCAGTCGCTGCATCACGTTCGGCATCAGCCGGGCGCCCAGCCACACGATCACGGTGTAGACCCACAGGTAGGCGACGAACCACAGGTGGTTCCAGGTCGGCAGTCTCAGGCAGCCGTCGGCATCGCAGAAGGTGTTGTCGGCCATCAGGTAGCGGCCCCAGAACGCCAGGTAGCCGTCGTGGTAGCCGCCCGGATAGCCCGAATCGAGCAACTCGTAGTAGGCCTGCGGCGGCACGATGACCAGCATGCCGAAAAGCAGCGGCACCAGCAGCCGCCCCGAGCGGGGGCCGAGGAAACCCTTGCGCGCCTTGCCGAGCAGGAATGAAGTGGCCGCGCCCGACACCAGGAACAGCAATGACAGCCGCCAGGGGCTGGTCAGCAACATGAAAGGTTCGAGTGCTTCGCTGGCGTGGTCGCTTTTTACATGCCAGTCCCAGCTCACGTAGTACATGCCCACGTGGTAGAGGACCAGCAGGCAGAAGGCGCAGACGCGGACCCAGTCGAGGTCGTGGCGGCGATCCATGGCGTACTCCGGCAGAGGGCGATGCGCCCATTGAAGGCTCGCGAGCCTCCCGCGGAGCGGCGAGGGGATGGTCGGCGGGATGCGAGGGACGAACCGCGGGCTTCGGGGACGGCGAGGGGCGACCGGAGCGGTGGCTCCCCTAGAATGCGCGGATGTCCGAATGCGCCTCCGACTCCGTCTACCGCCGCTTCCAGCCCTGGCGTCGCAGCCTTGAGGCCGGCTTCTGGGCGGCGGTGATCGGCATCAACTGCGCGGCCAACAGCGTCACCACGCTGATGGACATCCGCCGTGGCGAGTCCGACATCCTTGGCTGGGAGCCGGCGGTCTGGGAACTGAGCAGCGGCCTGATGTGGCTGCTGGTGCTGGTGCCGGCCATTGCCTGGTTCACCCGCCGCTTCCCGCTGCACTGGGACACCTGGCGGCGGCAGCTGCCGTGGTACCTGCTGGCCAGCGTCGCCGTGGCGCTGGTGCACGTGGCCGGGATGGTGACGCTGCGCGTGCTCATCTACCGATGGCATGGGATGGCGTACGAGTTCGGCCCATGGGGGCGACAGTTCCTGTACGAGTACCTAAAGGACGTCCGCAGCTTCGCGATCATCGCCCTGACCATGGAGGCGTACCGCTTCACGCTGCGGCGCTGGCAAGGCGAGGCCAGCCTGCTCGCGGCACCGGACGAAGGCCCGCCGGTGGAGCCGATCGAACTGCCCGAGCGTTTCCTGGTCCGCAAACTGGGCCGCGAATTCCTGGTCGCGGCCAACGACATCGAATGGCTGCAGGCGGCGAGCAACTACGTCAACCTGCGGGTCCGCGGCCATGACTACCCGCTGCGCAGCACCATCGCCGGCATCGAAGGCCAGCTCGATCCACGCAGCTTCGTCCGCATCCACCGCAGCTACATCGTCAACCTCGGCCAGATCGCCTCGATCGAGCCGCTCGACAGTGGCGATGCGCGCGTGCACCTGAAGGACGGCAGCCATCTGCCGTGCAGTCGCCGCTACCGGGACGTGCTGCGGTAGCGGACGATGGGGCCGTGGTCCGGGGTTGTCGGCGGGATCGTCCAGCTGATTGGCCCCCGGGCGTCGACCCTGCTCGAGGGATTGCGGGCTATTTGAGCCGGGCCATGGTGCCGGTAAGTGTCTGTAGTAAAAGACATTCCGCATTGCAGCAAGCCATTTCCCGAAACGCTGGGTAGAGTTCCCACATCCGTTCCGGGACCCCCTTCGACCTATGACTCGGCTGGCCAGCATCCGCAGTGATGTTTTTTTATGCGCTTTGAGTGGTAGCGCTAACTTTTTTTCTGGTAGGTGCGCATGAGCCTGTTCGTTGGTCTCGACATTGGTACCCAGAGCGTCAAGCTGATTGCCTACGATCCGCAGGCCCGCAAGGTCGTCGCGACGCATGGCCAGGCGCTGGAACTGATCGCCGGTGACGACGGCAGCCGCGAGCAGCACGCGCACTGGTGGATCGATGCCATCCGCGCCTGCTTCGCGCGCATGGAGCCCGCGCTACGCGCGCGCGTGAGCGCGATCGGTGTGTCCGGCCAGCAGCACGGTTTCGTTCCGGTCGATGCCGCCGGTGACGTGCTCGCACCGGCCAAGCTGTGGTGCGACACCAGCACCACCGCCGAGTGCGACGAGATCATGGCCGCCGCCGGTGGCGCCAAGGGCTGCATCGCGCTGGCGGGCAATCCGATCCTGGCCGGCTACACCGCATCGAAGCTGCCGTGGACGCGCAAGCACCGGCCCGAGGTCTACGCGCACCTGGCCGCGATCATGCTGCCGCACGACTACGTCAATTTCTGGCTCACCGGCGAACGCTGGATGGAGTACGGCGACGCATCCGGCACCGGCTGGCTCGACGTGCGCACGCGGCGCTGGTCGTCGCGCATGCTCGCGGCCACCGATGCGCAGCGCGACCTCGCTGCATTGCTCCCCCCGCTGGTCGAAGCCGACGCCAGCTTCACCATCGCCGCGCCGATCGCCGACGAGCTCGGCCTGCCGAATGGCGTGCGCGTGGCTGCCGGTGGCGGCGACAACATGATGGCGGCGATCGGCACCGGCAACGTCGCATCCGGCGTGCTGAGCATGAGCCTGGGCACGTCGGGCACGCTGTTCGCGCATGCCGACCATCCGGTCGTCGACGAGGCCGGCGGCTGGGCGGCGTTCTGCTCGTCCACCGGTGGCTGGCTGCCGCTCATCTGCACGATGAACTGCACCGTCGCCACCGAAAGCGTCGCCCGCATGTTCGGTTTCAGCAGCCGCGACGGCGATGCGGTGATGGCCGATACCACGCCGGGTGCCGGCGGGCTGGTGATGCTGCCGTTCCTCAATGGCGAACGCACGCCCGACCTGCCGCATGCGCGCGGCTCGCTGCATGGCATGGATCCGAGCAACCTCACCCGCGGCAATGTCTACCGCGCGGCGATGGAAGGCGCGACCTACAGCCTGCGCTACGGCTACGACGCGCTGACCGCCGCCGGCCTGCAGTTCGATGCCATCCGGTTGACCGGTGGCGGCAGCCAGAGCGCCGCATGGCGACAAATGGTCGCGGACGTGTTCGAGCTGCCGGTCGCGGTACCGCAGCAGAGCGAGGGCGCCGCGTTCGGCGCCGCGCTGCAGGCGTTGTGGGCGCACGGCCGTGCCAGCGGTGGCGGCGATGACATCGCGACGATCGCGCGCGAGCACGTCAGCACCGATGACGCTTCGATCGCGCGTCCCGACGGCAATGCCGCCTCCGCCTACCGCACCCACTACCGCCAGTTCCGCCGCCATCTCGACGCGGCCATGCAATTCCACGCCAACCCCAACAACCCCAAGCCCTGACGCCAGCCGGGCCGCAGCCCGCCACTCCTCTCTCTCGACAGTGATTCCCACCATGACGACTCCCTTCATCGGCGCCCGCGAATACTTCCCCGGCATCGGCCGCATCCCGTATGAGGGACGCGATTCGGACAACCCCCTGGCGTTCAAGCACTACGACGCCAACAAGCGCATCGGCGACAAGAGCATGGCCGAGCACCTGCGATTCGCGGTGTGCTACTGGCACAGCTTCTGCAACGCCGGCCACGACCCGTTCGGCCCGGGCACCCGCGTCTACCCGTGGGACGCCGCGTCCGCGCCGCTGGCGCGCGCGGAAGCCAAGGCTGACGCCGCGTTCGAGTTCTTCACCAAGCTCGGCGTGCCGTACTACTGCTTCCATGACATCGACCTGGCACCGGACGCCGAGGACATCGGCGAGTACGAGAAGAACGTCAAGCACATGGTCGCCATCGCCAAAGAGCGCCAGAAGGCGACCGGCATGAAGCTGCTGTGGGGCACGGCCAACCTCTTCAGCCACCCGCGCTACATGAACGGTGCCGCCACCAACCCGGACTTCGCCGTGGTCGCGCGCGCTGCCGTGCAGGTCAAGGCCGCGCTCGATGCAACGGTCGAACTGGGCGGCGAGAACTACGTGTTCTGGGGCGGCCGCGAAGGCTACGCCTCGCTGCACAACACCAACATGAAGCGTGAGCTGGCGCACTTTGGCCGCTTCCTCACCATGGCACGCGACTACGGCCGCAGCATCGGCTTCAAGGGGAACTACCTGATCGAGCCCAAGCCGATGGAGCCGATGAAGCACCAGTACGACTTCGACTCGGCCACCGTCGTCGGCTTCCTGCGCGAGCACGGCCTCGACCAGGACTTCAAGCTCAACATCGAAGCCAACCACGCCACGCTGTCGGGCCACACCTTCGAGCACGACCTGCAGGTGGCATCGGACGCCGGCATGCTCGGCAGCATCGACGCCAACCGCGGCAACGCACAGAACGGCTGGGACACCGACCAGTTCCCGACCGACCTGTACGACACCGTCGGCGCCATGCTCGTGGTGCTGCGCCAGGGTGGCCTGCAGCCGGGCGGCCTGAACTTCGACGCCAAGGTGCGGCGCGAATCGACCGACGCCGACGACCTGTTCATGGCCCACATCGGCGGCATGGACGCGTTCGCGCGCGGCCTGGAAGTGGCGCAGGCGCTGCTGACCAAGTCGCCGTGGGAGCAGTGGCGCGCCGAGCGCTACGCCAGCTTCGACAAGGGCGCCGGCAACGACTTCGTCAACGGCAAGCTGGACCTTGCCACGCTGAGCGCGCACGCACTCAAGGGCGCCGAGCCGGCTAAGCTCAGCGGCAAGCAGGAGCGCTATGAGAACCTGCTCAACCAGTACCTGATGCGCTGATCGGCGACGAACCTTCCCCCGTTCCGGCAGCGGGGGAGGGAGGCGAAGGGGGCCGGGTTCAACGGAAAGACAACAACTCAGGGGTAGGCCATGAACAGCGCCACGCTCGAAAACGCCACGTCCAAACACGACGCCGAGAACACCCGACTGATCATCCTGGTCAGTTGCGTTGCCACCATCGGTGGGTTCCTGTTCGGCTTCGACAGCGGCGTCATCAACGGCACGGTCGACGGATTGCAGCAGGCCTTCGGTTCGAGCAAGGCCGGGCTAGGCTTCGAGGTCGCCTCGATGCTGCTGGGCTGCGCGATCGGCGCGTTCTTCGCCGGGCGCCTGGCCGATCGCTGGGGTCGTCGCTCGGTGCTGATCATCTCGGCGGTGCTGTTCCTGATATCGGCCCTCGGCGCAGGCGCGGCGGCGACCTCGTGGATGTTCGTCGCCGCCCGCGTGCTCGGCGGCTTCGCCGTCGGCGCCGCCAGCGTGATGTCGCCGGCCTACATCGCCGAAGTGGCCTCGGCGCGCTACCGCGGCCGGCTGGCCACGGTGCAGCAGATCGCGATCATCAGCGGCCTGTTCTGCGCGTTCCTCAGCAACTTCCTGCTGGCCAAGGCCGCGGGTGCGTCCACCGAAGGGCTGTGGCTGGGACAAGCGGCATGGCGCTGGATGTTCTGGGTGCAGGCGATTCCGTCGCTGCTGTTCCTGGTGCTGCTGCTGACCATCCCGGAAAGCCCGCGCTACCTGGTGGTGAAGAAGCGCCAGGCCGACGCGCTTGCGGTGCTGACGCGCCTGTACGGTGCGGCCCAGGCGCGGACCAAGCTTGCCGAGATCGATGCATCGCTTTCGGCCGACCACCATCGTCCGCAACTGTCGGACCTGATCAACAAGGCCACCGGCAAGATCCGCCCGATCGTCTGGATCGGCATTGGCCTGGCCACGTTCCAGCAGCTGGTCGGCATCAACGTCGTCTTCTACTACGGCGCCGTGTTGTGGCAGGCGGTCGGCTTCTCCGAGAGCGACGCGTTGCTGATCAACGTGCTGTCGGGCGCGCTCAGCATCGGCGCCTGCCTGGTGACGGTGCTGCTGATCGACCGCATCGGTCGCAAGCCGTTGCTGTGGGTCGGCTCGGCCGGCATGGCGGTGTCGCTGGCAATGATGACCTGGGCCTTCACCACCGGGTCCATTGATGCCAACCACAAGCTGGCGCTGTCGGACTCGATGGGAACGCTGGCGCTGGTCGCGGCCAACGTCTACGTGATCTTCTTCAACATGTCCTGGGGCCCGGTGATGTGGGTGATGCTGGGCGAGATGTTCCCCAACCAGATCCGCGGCTCGGGCCTGGCGGTTGCCGGCGCGGCGCAGTGGACCTCGAACTTCACCATCACCGTGACGTTCCCGATCCTGCTGGGCAGCATCGGACTGGCCGGCGCGTATGGCATCTACACGGTGGCCGCGATCATCTCGGTGTTCTTCGTCCTGCGCTACGTCTACGAGACCAAGGGCAAGGAACTGGAACAGATGGAAGGCTGACCCGGCGCATGGCTCCGGCTGCGGCCCCACTCCATCACATGCGCATGCCGGACCTACTGGTCGCTCGCGTCGCCCGGCTTGGCCGGCGGCGCGACCGAGTCGCGCGAGACCAGCTGGTGGGGAAGGACATGGTCGACCACCACGCGCGTGCTGCGGTCCTTGCGGCGGATGTTGCGCAGCAGGATGTCGACCGCCGAATCGGCCATCGAGGCGATTGGCTGGTGGATGGTGGTGAGTTCCGGCCACACGGTGGTTGCGGCCGAAGTGTCATCGAAGCCGACCACCGACAGATCGCGCGGCACGTCGAGTCCGCGCCGGTGCGCGACCGAGATGACGGCCGAGGCCATGTCGTCGTTGCTGGCGAAGATCGCGGTCGGCGGCTTGCGCAGTCCCAGCAGCTTCTCGGTGGCGTCGAGGCCGGAGCGGTAGGTGAAGTAGCCCTGCTGGACCAGGGCCGAATCCAGCGCGAGGCCGGCTTCGTCCATCGCGGCCTGGAAGCCCTCGTAGCGGCGCGCGCTGGCAGTCTGGTTCGGATTGCCCTTGATGTAGCCGATGCGGGTATGGCCAAGCGCGATCAGGTGCGCGGTGATCTCACGGCTCGCGTGGAAGTCGTCGATGCGGACGCTGGAGATTTCCTGGCTGAAACGCCCCGATGCGATCGCCACGACCGACACGCCAGCACTGACCAGTTCCGATACCACCGCCTTGGACTCGCACAGCGGCGGCGGCAGGATCGCGCCGGCGACGGTCTTGGCCAGCGCACGCGCGGCATGGCGCTGCTGCTCGGCGTCGAAGTTCTCCCAGGTGTCGATCACCAGCTGCGCCGCGGTTCGCGACGCACCGTTCAATGCGCCCACCAGCAACTCGCGCAGGTAGGCCGCGCTGGGGTTGGTGTAGATCAGCGCGATGCGGGTGTCCTGCGCCGCGGCCAGCGAACTGGCGGCCTGGTTGGGCGTGTAGCCGAGCTCACGCACGGCCTGGGTGACGCGCTCGCGGGTGGAGTCGCGGACCTTGCCATAGCCATTGACGACGCGGGAAACCGTCATCGGCGAGACGCTGGCCAGCGCGGCCACCTCGTCGATGGTCACTGCGCGTCCCTTGCGGCGGACCGACTTCTTGGGCTTCTCCAACGTACCTTCCTTCGCACGGCTTATGTCGGTGCGGACTTCATCACCAACGTGGGTTTCCACACCAGAGTGGCATCGGACAAGGCATGACAACGAACCACATGGTACCGACAACCGCCCCATGCAGCGACAGCGTAACCCCGAAGGCGGGCGCGTTGCAGCGGCTGCGCCACACTGTGAGTGGCCTGCGCCAGGCCGTTCGCGGCCTGGGCCGGGCCGGTGCCGTCGTCGTTGCGGTGCTGGCGTCGCTGTCGGTCGCACCTTCCGCGCACGCGGAGGATGGCTATGACCTGTGGCTGCGGTACCGCCCGATCGCGGCGGACAGTGCCAATGTCTACCGGTCGCAGGTCTCGCAGCTGGTGATGGCCGATGCGTCGCCGACCCAGTCCGCGACCCGTGCCGAACTGGTGCGCGGACTGTCCGGCCTGCTCGGCAGTGCGCCGCCGGTCTCGCAATCGGTCAGCGCCGATGGCGCGGTGATCGTCGGCACGCCGGCGTCGTCGCCGGTCATCGCCGGCCTGGGCCTGAAGCTCAAGGACCTCGGCCGCGAGGGCTACCTGATCCGCAGCGTCACCGTTGACGGCCACCGCGCCACGGTGATCGCCGCCAACGAGGATGTCGGTGCGCTCTACGGTGCGTTCCACTTCCTGCGCCTGCTGCAGACCGCGCAGCCGCTTGCCGGGCTCGACCTGCGCGAGGCCCCGCACGTGCAGCTGCGCGTGCTCAACCATTGGGACAACCTCGATCGCCATGTCGAGCGCGGCTATGCAGGCGAGTCGATCTGGGACTGGCACAAGCTTCCCGATTACCTCGATCCGCGCTACACCGACTACGCCCGCGCCAATGCCTCGCTCGGCATCAACGGCACGGTGCTCAACAACGTCAATGCCAATGCGCTCAGCCTGACGCCGTTGTACCTGGACAAGGCGGCGGCGCTGGCCGGCGTGTTCCGGCCGTACGGCATCCGTGTCTATCTGAGTGCGCGCTTCAGTGCACCGATCGAAGTCGGCGGCCTCAAGACTGCCGACCCGCTCGACCCGCAGGTACGGCAGTGGTGGCGCGACAAGGCCGATGAGATCTACAAGGGCATCCCGGACTTCGGCGGCTTCCTGGTCAAGGCCAATTCCGAAGGCCAGCCCGGCCCGCAGGACTACGGCCGTACCCACGCCGACGGCGCCAACATGCTGGCCGACGCGGTCAGGCCGCACGGTGGCGTGGTGATGTGGCGCGCGTTCGTCTACTCGCACGAGGAACCCGACGACCGCGCGAAGCAGGCATACAGCGAGTTCGTCCCGCTCGACGGCAAGTTCCGCGACAACGTGATCGTGCAGGTGAAGAACGGCGCGATCGACTTCCAGCCGCGTGAACCGTTCCATCCGCTGTTCGGCGCGATGCCGAAGACGCCGCTGATGATGGAGTTCCAGATCACCAAGGAGTATCTGGGTTTCGCGACCCACCTCGCTTACCTCGGGCCGATGTACGAGGAGACGCTCGAGTCGGATACGCAACGCCGCGGCAAGCATTCGACCGTGGCCAGCGTCGTCGACGGTTCGCTGCACCAGTACCGGCTCACCGGCATGGCCGGCGTCGCCAACATCGGCTCGGACCGCAACTGGAGCGGCTCGCAGTTCGACCAGGCCAACTGGTTCGTGTTCGGGCGCATGGCCTGGGATCCGTCGCTGAAGGCGCGGCCGATCGCCGGGGAATGGGCGCGGATGACATTCTCCAACGACGCCGACGTGGTGACGCCCATCGTCGAGATGATGATGGAATCGCGCGAGGCGGTCGTGGATTACATGACGCCGCTCGGCCTGCATCACCTGATGGGCAATGGTCACCACTACGGGCCTGGTCCGTGGGTGTCGGGCGGCCCGCGCGCGGACTGGACGTCGGTCTACTACCACCGCGCCAGCCGCGACGGCATCGGCTTCGATCGCAGTGCCAACGGCAGCAACGCCGTCGCCCAGTACGCGCCGCCGGTGGCGCGCGAGTTCGGCGACGTCAAGCGCGTGCCCGAGAAGTACCTGCTCTGGTTCCACCATCTGCCGTGGGACTACCGCACGCAATCCGGACGTCCGTTGTGGGACGAACTCGTGTACCGCTACACGCACGGTGTCGACACCGTCCGGCAGATGGAACAGACCTGGCAGGAGCTGGACGGGCGCATCGATCCGGAGCGCCATGCCGAGGTCGCGACGTTCCTGTCGATCCAGGCGAAGGAGGCTCAGTGGTGGCGCGACGCCAGCATCACCTACTTCCAGACGTTCTCGCAGCGTCCCTTGCCCGACGGATTTGCGCCACCCGCGCATCCCCTCGAGTACTACGAGGCGCTTTCCTTTCCTTTTGCGCCGGGTCACTGAGCCAGCATGAAGTCCAGAGAATCGACAGGTTGGGCATCACCGGTTTCGCGGGCTGGCATGCTCGCGCTTGTGCTGTGCGCGGCAACCGCGGCGCATGCCGCAACCACCGCGCACGAACCAGTCCAGGACCAGCCCGGCGCAACCGCGTCGACGCCGCGGCCGGCACCGTTGCTGCACGAGATGTTCCAGGACCACGCGGTCCTGCAGCGAAATGAGCCGATCCGCGTCTGGGGACAGGCGAAACCCGGCCAGGCCGTGCAGGTCACGCTGGCGCGCAAGAAGGCCAGTGCCCGCGCCGACGAGAACGGCCGCTGGCAGGCGACCTTGCCGCCGATGCCGGCAGGCGGACCGTACACGCTCAACGCCAGCGCGCAGGGCGGTGCGAAGCAGGTCGTCAGCGACGTGATGGTCGGCGACGTATGGCTGTGCTCCGGGCAGTCCAACATGGTGCTGCAGGTGCATCGGACCCTGGATTCGCGCGCCGAGATCCAGGGTTCGGCCAACGACGGCATCCGCATGCTCACCGTCGGCGAAACCGGCAGCGTCACGCCGCTCGAGCATTTCGCAACGCCGGTGAAGTGGCTGAAGGCGGCGCCAGAGACGGTGCCCGACTTCTCCGCGGCCTGCTTCTACTACGCGCGCGAATTGCAGAAGACCGTCAAGGTGCCGATGGGCCTGGTCACCGCTGCATGGGGTGGCTCGCGCATCCAGGCCTGGACCAGCGGCGAAGCGCTGCGCGCGTCGGGCCAGTACGACGACGAGCTCGATGTGCTGGCCGCGTACGCGCTTGATCCGGTCGCCGCTGTCGGTCAATGGGGCGAGGTCTGGGGCAAGTGGTGGCGCGGCCGCACGGGCGCCAAAGCCGGCGACGACCCCTGGGCAGCCGACTATTCCGCGACCCAGGGCTGGCGCAATGCGCCGCCGTCGATGGGGCCTTGGGAAGGATGGGGCGTGAAGGATCTGGCCGCGTACGACGGCATGGTCTGGTTCCGCACCTCCGTCAAGCTCACCGAACAGCAGGCCGCGCAGGATGCGGTGCTGCTGCTGGGCCCGATCGATGAAGTCGACATGACCTGGGTCAATGGTCGCGGCGTCGGCAGTACTTACGGACCGGGTTCCGGCCGCGAGTACCCGCTGCCGGCCGGCCTGCTCCACGCCGGCGAGAACTCGGTGGCGATCAACGTGCTCGACACCTACCGCGACGGCGGCATGAGCGGCCCCGCATCGGCGTACGCGATCCGCCTCAAGGACGGAACGACCGTGCCACTCGACAGCGCCTGGAAGTACCGTCCCGCACCGGGCACGGACTGGCCACCGCGCGCGCCTTGGCAGACCGCGGCGGGCCTGTCGACGCTCTACAACGGCATGATCGCGCCGATCGGCAAGTACGGCTTCCGCGGCATGCTCTGGTACCAGGGCGAATCCAATACCTTCGAAGCCGATCGATACGCCGACTTGCTGCGGATGTGGCGCAGTGACTGGCGCAACCGCTTCGGAGCCGACCTGCCGGTGCTGATCGTCCAACTGGCCGGCTACGGCATGCCGAAGGCGCAACCGGAGGAGAGCGGCTGGGCCGGGTTGCGCGAGGCCCAGCGCATCGTCGCCAACGAGGACGCGCACAGCGGCCTGGCCGTGGCGATCGACATCGGCGACCGCTACGACATTCATCCTTCCAACAAGCAGGAACTCTCACGGCGCCTTGCGCGCGCTGCGCGGCACGTGATCTACGGTGACAAGCAACCGCCTTCGGGGCCCGTACCTGCATCGGCCAGGCGCGAAGGTGATGCCGTCGCGGTGACCTTCGCCGATGTCAGCAACGGCCTGGTCGCATTCGGTGCCGACGGCCCGATCGGCTTCGAATTGTGCGGCGCAGCCAAGGACACCTGCCACTACGCCGACGCCCGCATCAGCGGCAGCGACGTGACGCTGCGTGCGCCCGCGGCAGTGGCCGTCACACGGGTGCGCTACTGCTGGGCCGACGGCCCGGTCTGCACGCTGTTCGATGGCGCAGGGCTGCCTGCCGGGCCGTTCGAAGCCCCAATCAAGTAAGCCCCAATCAAGTAAGCCCCCAATCCAGTGAACCGCCGAGTGATCCGATGATGAACCACCAGAACGAAACCACCACGCACGGCTCTTCGCGAGATCGCGAGATCGTCGATGCACGCGTCATCGTCACCTGCCCGGGGCGAAATTTCGTCACCCTGCGCATCGAGACCCGATCCGGCGTCGTCGGCCTCGGCGACGCGACCCTCAACGGCCGCGAGCTGGCAGTGGCGTCGTACCTGCAGGATCACCTCGTGCCGAACCTGATCGGCCGCGACGCTGGCCGCATCGAGGACATCTGGCAGTTCTTCTACCGCGGTGCGTACTGGCGCCGTGGCCCGGTGACGATGACCGCGATTGCCGCAGTCGACGTCGCCCTGTGGGACATCCTCGGCAAGATGGCCGGGCTGCCGCTGTACCAGCTGCTCGGTGGCCGCTCGCGCGAAGGCGCGCTGGTCTATGCCCATGCCAACGGCCGCGACATCGACGAAGCCAGCGACGAAGTCGGCAAGTACCGCGAGAAGGGTTTCCTCGCCATTCGCGCACAGTGCGGCGTGCCCGGCGTGAAGAAGGCGTACGGCATCTCCACCGCCGGCAAGCCCTACGAACCGGCCGAGAGCGAACTGCCAGCGGAGACCGTGTGGTCGACGCCGAAGTACCTGGAAGTGGTGCCGAAGTTGTTCGAGCGCCTGCGCGCCGACCACGGCAACGACGTCGAACTGCTGCACGACGTGCACCATCGCCTCAGCCCGATCGAAGCCGCGCGCCTGGCCCGCGACCTCGAGCCGCACCGCCTGTTCTGGCTGGAGGACGCCACCCCGGCGGAGAACCAGAAGTCGTTCGAGCTGATCCGCCAGCACTCGGTCACGCCGCTTGCGGTCGGCGAGGTCTTCAACTCGATCTGGGACTGCAAGCACCTGATCGAGAACCAGCTGATCGACTACATCCGCACCACGATCGTCCACGGTGGCGGCATCACCCATATCCGCCGGCTGGCCGACTTCGCCGGCCTGCACCAGGTGCGCACCGGCTTCCACGGCGCCACCGACCTGTCGCCGGTATGCATGGGCGCGGCCCTGCATTTCGACACGTGGGTGCCGAACTTCGGCATCCAGGAGTACATGTTCCACTCCGAAGAGGCCAATGCGGTGTTCCCGCACGACTACGTGTTCCGTGATGGCCGCCTGCATGTCGGCGACACGCCTGGCCACGGCGTCACCATCGACGAGAAGCTGGCCGCACGCTACCCGTACTCGCCAAAGCAGCTCCCGATCGCGCGCCTGGAAGACGGCGCGATGTGGGACTGGTGACGGCCATGCGTCGACTGCTCAGGATGGTGTGTCCGGTTTTGCTGGCGTTGTCGGCGGCAGCGGTGCAGGCGCGCGAACCGGTGCTGTTCGACTGGTTCGAGTACCGCGGCCATGACGCCGCGTTCGAGCAGCCGCTGCCTTCGGGAAGCTATCGCAACCCCGTCCTCGCCGGTTTCCACCCGGATCCGGCGGTGGTGCGGGCCGGTGACCGTTACTACCTGGTCAACTCCAGCTTCGCCTACTTCCCTGGCATCCCGGTGTTCGAAAGCCGCGACCTGGTCCACTGGACGCAGGTCGGCAACGTCATCGACCGGCCGTCGCAGCTCGACTTCGACGGGCTTGGCATGTCGCGTGGCGTGTTTGCGCCGACGATCTCGTACCACGACGGCACGTTCTACGTGCTCAACACCGCGGTCGACAGCGGCGGCAATTTCCTGGCGACGGCGACCAACCCCGCGGGGCCGTGGTCGGATCCGGTCTGGCTGCCGACCATCGACGGCATCGACCCGTCGCTGTTCTTCGACAACGACGGCAAGGCCTACCTGCTCAACAACGGCGAGCCGGACGGCAAGCCGCGTTACGACGGTCACCGCGCGATCTGGATGCAGGAGTTCGACCTGGCGCAGCGCAAGCCGGTCGGCCCGCGCAAGGTGCTGATCGATGGCGGCGTCGACCCGTCGAAGAATCCGATCTGGATCGAAGGCCCGCACCTCTACCAGCGCGAAGGCTGGTACTACCTGGTCTGCGCCGAAGGTGGCACGGGCCCGGATCATTCTCAGGTGGTGCTGCGCAGCCGCTCGGTCTGGGGGCCCTATGCGCCGTACCCGCGCAATCCGATCCTGACCCAGCGCGACCTCGATCCGCAGCGTGCGAACCCGATCACCAACGCCGGCCATGCCGACCTCGTCGAAGGCCTCGATGGCAGCTGGTGGGCGATCTTCCTTGCCAGCCGCAACTACGGCGGCGTGCACTACAACACCGGTCGCGAAACGTATCTGCTGCCAGTGACGTGGAAGGATGGCTGGCCGACGATCCTGGAGAGCGGGCGCGCCATTCCCCAAGTCGCGCCAGGGCCGTCCTTCATCGAGCGCGATCGTTCGCAGGCGCCGATGACCGGCAACTTCACCTGGCGCGACGAGTTCGACAAGCCCGCGCTCGACCGGGCGTGGATGCATGTTCGCGTGCCCAAGCAGTCCTGGGCCGACCTTGCGACCAGCCGTGGACAGCTGGCGATCCATCCGCTGTCCGAAGGCCTGGAGACGTTGCGCAATCCATCGTTCCTCGGCCGGCGCCAACAGCACCTGGCGTTCGAAGCGAGTACCGCACTGACGATGCCGGTCGAGGCCGGAATCGATGCCGGCATCGCCGCATTCCAGAACGAACGCTACTGGTACTTCCTCGGCGCGCGCCGCAGCGGCTCCGGCCTGCAGTTGTTCCTGCAGCGCAGCGATGCAGGCAAGGTCGCCACCGTCGCCACGAAAACGATCGCGGGCGTGGTTGCGAGCGCCAAGACCCTGAAGCTGAAGATCGCCGCGAATGCCGGCGCCTACTCGTTTGCCTTCGATGCCGATGGCAAGGGCTGGCAGTGGCTGCGGCGCGATGACGACGGAACCATTCTCAGCACCGATGTCGCCGGCGGATTCGTCGGCGCGGTGGTGGGCCCCTATGCGCGTGCGGAGACGGACAAATGAAGAGTTTGCGGAACCATGGTTTGTGTTCGAGCATTTTCCTCGCCCTGGCGCTGATTGCCGCGAGCCCGCACGCCGCGGGCGCGCCGGCCGCCGCGGCAACCCCGGCCTACCTCGACCTCGACCGCAGCTTCGAGGAGCGCGCCGCCGACCTCGTCTCGCGCATGACGCTCGACGAGAAGGCCGCGCAGATGCAAAACGGTGCACCCGCGATCGAGCGACTGGGCGTGCCCGCCTACGACTGGTGGAACGAAGCGCTGCACGGTGTCGCCCGCGCTGGCGCGGCCACGGTGTTCCCGCAGGCGATCGGCATGGCGGCGACATTCGACGTGCCGCTGATGGGCGAGGTCGCCAGCGTCATCAGCGACGAGGCGCGCGCCAAGCACCACGAGTTCGCGCGGCAAGGCCAGCACGGCCGCTACCAGGGCCTGACCTTCTGGTCGCCCAACATCAACATCTTCCGCGACCCGCGCTGGGGCCGGGGCCAGGAAACCTACGGCGAGGATCCGTACCTCACGGCGCGCATGGGCGTGGCGTTCGTGAAGGGCCTGCAGGGCGACGACCCGAAGTACCGCAAGCTCGACGCCACCGCCAAGCACTTCGCCGTGCACAGCGGTCCCGAGGCCGACCGCCATACCTTCGACGCGCGTCCGGACGAGCGCGACCTGCGCGAAACCTACCTGCCCGCGTTCGAGGCGCTGGTAAAGGAAGGGCAGGTCGACGCGGTGATGGGCGCCTACAACCGCGTCTACGGCGAGTCCGCCAGCGCCAGCAAGTTCCTGCTGCAGGACACCCTGCGAGGTGAGTGGGGCTTCAAGGGCTACGTCGTTTCCGACTGCTGGGCCATCGTCGACATCTGGAAGCACCACAAGATCGTCGCCACGCCGGAGGAGGCCGCCGCGCTGGCAGTCAAGAACGGCACCCAGCTCGACTGCGGCGACACCTACACGCCCTCGCTGCCGGTGGCAGTGAAGAAGGGCCTGGTCACCGAAGCCGAGATCGACCACGCGCTGACGTTGCTGTTCACCGCGCGGATGCGCCTGGGCATGTTCGATCCGCCGGAAAAGGTCCGCTGGGCAGGTATCCCTTACTCGGTGAACCAGTCGCCCGCGCACGACGCGCTTTCGCGCAGGATGGCGCAGGAATCCATCGTGCTGCTGAAGAACGATGGCGTGCTGCCGCTGTCGCGCGACACCAGGCGCATCGCCGTGGTGGGGCCGACGGCCGACGACACCATGGCATTGCTTGGCAACTACTACGGCACGCCCGCCGCGCCGGTGACGATCCTGCAGGGCATCCGCGAGGCCGCGCCGAACGCGCAGGTCGTGCATGCGCGCGGCGTCGACCTGGTCGAGGGCCGGGACGATCCGGCGGCGACACCCTTGATCGAGCCGCAGTACCTGCGCCCGGAGAAGGGTTCGACCGAACGCGGCCTGCGCGGCGAGTACTTCCGCAGCCGTGACCTGTCCGGCAAGCCGGCGCTGGTCCGCGTCGATTCGCAGATCGGCTTCCGCTGGGACCGTGGCTCGCCGACCGACAACCTGATGGCGCGCGGCGAAGCGCACGGTGGGCAGTCGGTGCCGTCGGACAACTTCAGCATCCGCTGGAGCGGCCAGCTGCTGCCGCCGGTGTCGGGCACCTACCAGCTGGAAGCTGCGGCCAACGACGGCTTCCGTCTGTACCTCGACGGGAAATTGCTGCTCGACCAGTGGAAGGACAGCGACCGCCTGCGCGCCGACGGCGCCAGCGTGACCCTGGAGGCTGGCCGCAGCTACGACCTCCGGTTCGAGTACTACGACGGCGAGCGCGACGCGGGCGTGCGCCTGGCCTGGCGCATGCCGGGCGCGAAACCGCCGTTCGAGGAGGCTCTGCAGGCGGCGCGCGACGCCGACGTGGTGATCTTCGTCGGTGGCCTCACCGGTGACGTCGAAGGCGAGGAGATGACGGTCAGCTACCCGGGCTTCGCCGGTGGCGACCGCACCGACATGCGCCTGCCGGCCACGCAGCGGAAGTTGCTGGAAGCGTTGCATGCGACCGGCAAGCCGGTGGTGACCGTGCTGACCGCCGGTTCGGCGCTCGCGGTCGACTGGGCCCAGCAGAACGTGCCCGCGATCGTCCTCGCCTGGTATCCGGGCCAGCGCGGCGGCAACGCGGTGGCGGACGTGCTGTTCGGAGACGCCAACCCAGCCGGCCGCCTGCCGGTGACGTTCTACCAGGCCGATGAGAAGCTGCCGGCGTTCGACGACTACGCGATGAAGGGCCGCACCTACCGCTACTTCGAGGGCAAGCCGCTGTATCCGTTCGGGCACGGCCTGTCGTACACGACGTTCGCATATTCCGACCTTCGCCTCGATCGCGCCAAGGCCGGTCCGCAACAAGCGGTGACGGCGAGCGTGAAGGTCCGCAACAGCGGCAAGCGCGCCGGCGACGAAGTCGTGCAGCTGTACGTGCACGCACTGGATCCGAAGCAGCCGCGCGCGCGCAAGGAGCTGCGAGGCTTCCAGCGCGTGGCACTGCAGCCGGGCGAGGAGCGCACGCTGACCTTCACCCTCACGCCGTCTACCGACCTGCGTTACTGGGATGTCGACAAGAAGGCCTATGCCGTCGATGCCGGTGCCTGGGAAGTGCAGGTCGGTGCGTCGAGTGAAGACATCCGGGCAAAGACCAGGCTGACCGTCACCAGGTAAGGAATGGAATTACCCATGCGCTTGAACCAGTCCGCCCTCGCCACGTTGCCGGCCGAAGTGATCCGTCCCGGCTACGACCGCGCCGGCACCCGCATCGGCATCGTCCACATCGGTGTCGGTGCGTTCCATCGCGCCCACCAGGCGGTCTACCTCGACGACGTACTGGCGCGGGAACCGGACTGGGCGATCTGTGGCGTCAGCCTCAACAGTCCGGACGTGCGTGATGCGCTGCTGCCGCAGGACGGCCTGTACGCGCTGGCATTGCTTGGCGAGAAGCCTTCACTGCGCGTCATCGGTTCGATTCGCGAGCTGCTGTTCGCGCGCGAGCAGCGTGCGCAGGTACTCGCGCGCCTGGCCGATCCACTGGTCCGCATCGTCACCCTGACCATCACCGAGAAGGGCTACTGCCTGTCGGGCGGCGAACTCGACCTCGCCCACCCCGACATCGTCAACGACCTCGCTACCCCGGACGCACCCGATGGAGCGATCGGCTACGTGGTCGCGGGCCTGGCGGCGCGACGCAAACTGCGCCTGCCACCGTTCACGGTGCTGAGTTGCGACAACCTGCCCGACAACGGCGGCAAGCTGGGTCGCGCCGTGGTGCGGTACGCAAATCAGATCGACCCGGAGCTGGCTCGCTGGATCGAGTCCGAAGTGGCCTTCCCCTGCTCGATGGTCGACAGCATCACCCCTGCGACCGACGACGCACTGCGCGGGCGCGTGGCGGCGCAACTGGGTTGCAACGATGCCTGGCCGGTGCAGCGAGAGGCCTACACACAGTGGGTGGTCGAGGACAGCTTCTGCAACGGCCGCCCGCGGTTCGAAGCGGTCGGCGTGACGATGAGCAACGAGATCGCCGGCTACGACAAGGCCAAGCTGCGCCTGCTCAATGCGCCGCACTCCGCGCTGGCGTACCTGGGTTCGTTGATGGAGATCGAGACCGTCGCCCAGGCCATGGCGACGCCGGTACTGGCCGGCTTCGTGGAACGGCTGATGCATGACGGCATCGCGCCGAATGTGCAGGCCCCGGCTGGTTTCAACGCCGGCGCGTATGCCGCGGCGATCCTGGCGCGCTTCCGCAATCCCGCAATCCAGCACCGCCTGCTGCAGATCGCCTGGGACGGATCGCAGAAGCTGCCGGTGCGCCTGCTCGGCACCATCAGCGATGCGCTCACCGCTGGTCGCCCGATCGACCTGCTGTGCCTGCCGGTGGCGGCATGGATGCAGTTCGTGCGGCGGCAGGCGCGCAATGGCGTGGCACTGGTGGATCCGATGGCAGCCGTGCTGGCGGAAGTCGGCCTCGCGACGACGGGCGATGCTACGGGCGATGTCGACCTGTTCCTCGCGCTGGATGCCGTGTTCGCGCCGCTGTCAGGTGATGAGCGGTTCGTCGACGCGGTGCGAGCGGCGTACGCGTTGCTCGGCGACGGCACGCCGACTGCGGTGTGGCGCGCGCTGGGCACCTGATACAGCCCGGCGCGCGGGCGGGCAGCTACCGTTCGAAACCCAGGCCCGTGACCTTCACGCGCACCCGTGCTACGAACGTGTGCGCGGTTAGGTACAGCGTGCGGCCGTCATCGCCAAAGGCACAGTTCGACACGCGGCCACCGGTTTCGATGCGGCCCAGGCGCTTGCCGCTGGCATCCATCACCAGCAGGCCGCCTGGCGCGGAAGCGAACAGGTGGCCATCGGCCGACACGCACAGGCCGTCCGGCGCACCGGACGCGCCAGCCGCGATCAGGTCCGACGCGTCGGCCAGCGTGCGCCGGTCGAGCACGTTGCCGCGATCGTCCAGGCGGTACGCCATCCACACAGGGTGCTTCTCGTCGGAGTTGGCCACGTAGAGCGTGCGCTGGTCTGGCGAAAGCGCTACTCCATTGGGGAAGCGCAGCTCACCCTCGATCAGGTGAACCGAGCCGTCAGGATCGAGGCGGTAGACGCCGTTGACCGGCTGCTCCTTCAATGGCGACTCATCGATGCCCTTCAGGCCATACGGCGGATCGGTGAAGTACACCGATCCGTTGCCGTGACGGATCACGTCGTTGGGGCTGTTGAGTCGCTTGCCGCCATAAGCCGCGGCAAGCGTGGTCTTGCGCTTCGTCGCCGGGTCGAGCCGTGCGATCTCGCGCGAGCCCGAATCGGCGAGCAATACCGTGCCCTGCGGCTCGACGTCGAGGCCGTTGGCCCCGGCCTCGCGCAGGCCCTCCACGTCGGTGCCGGCGTAACCGGATGGCTTGAGGAACACCGACTGCCCGTCGCGCGCCGACCATCGGTACATCGTGTTGCCGGGCACATCGTTGAACAGCAGGTAGTCGCCGTTGCGCATCCACAGCGGGCCTTCGGACCAGGCGAACCCTTCGGCGATCCGTTCGATGCGCGCATCCGGGGCGACGATCGTCCGTAACGCATCGTCATAGACGGTGATGCGGCCGACGGCGTCGTAAGCGTGCGTGACCGCCGGATCAACCGCTGGCGTGCATGCCGATGTCGCGGCCAGCAGCGCGGCCAGCACGCTGGCGAGAAGTGTCCGGACGGGCAGGGCGCACATCACTTCAGCCGCACCGTGGTTTCCGCAGCGGCCAAGCCGGTCGACTGCGCGCGCACCGTGACGGTGCCAGTCTGTCCGGGCTTGCCGCGCAGGATCACCAGTGCGAGTCCGCTGAATGCATTGCGTTCGTGCGACGGGAACGGTGTCATGTCGGTCGGGTCTCCGTTGTCGGTGGCGACGATCTCGGCCGGACCGTCCACGCTGAAGCTTATACGCGAGGCGGCCTCGGGCGCGGGTCGCCCATCGCGATCGAGCACGCGCACCGTGACGAACGACAGATCCGCGCCGTCGCCGCGGATGTCGCGGCGATCCGGGTGCAGCTCGAGCTTCGCAGGTGCGCCGGCTGTGTGGACGCGCGCCTGCGCCCACGGCTTGCCGTCCTTCCAGGCCTGCACGCGCAGTTCGCCAGGCCGGTAGACCACGTCGTCCCAGCGCAGCCGGTATTCGTAAGGGCCCATCTTTCGACGTCCCTGCGACTTGCCGTTGACGAACAGCTCCGCCTCGTCACCGGAGGTGAACACATGCACCGGTGTCACCTGACCCTCGCGACCGGGCCAGGTCCAGTGCGGCAGCACGTGCACCATCGGCAAGTCGGGACGCCACCGCGCCTGGTACAGGTAGAAGCGGTCCTTCGGGAAGCCGGCGAGGTCGACGATGCCGGAATAGGAACTGCGCGAGTCGTAATAGGGCGTGGGCTCGCCGAGGTAGTCGAAGCCGGTCCAGACGAACTCGCCGGCGACGTACGGGTTGCGGTCGAGCGAAGCGAACACCTTGTCGGCGCTGGAACCGAAGTCCACCGCGTGCAGTTCGTACGCGCTGACCTGGCGGATCTTCGAATCGCCACCGCGGCCGTCGCGCACGGGTGCGCTGGTCACCTTCGTCACCGGGAACAGGTACACGCCGCGGCTGCTCAACGCGGAGGCGGTCTCGGAGCTGACGATGGCCTTGTCGGGATACTTCGCATGGAACGCCGGGTACTGCGGCGGCGTGCGGATGCGTTCGGTGCCTTCGAACTCCGGCGTGTCACGGATGCCTTCACCCTGGTAGTTCAGGCCGATCACGTCGAAGACGCCGGGCAGCGGCATGTCCGGCTTGGCCCAGTTCATGGCATTGATGGTCGGCCGGGTCGGATCCTCCTCGCGGGCGATGGCGTGCAGGCGCCGGGCGATCGCCGCGCCTTCCTCGCCGGTGTACTGCTCGCCGACCTCGTTGCCGACGCTCCAGGCGATGATCGACGGGTGGTTGCGGTCGCGGCGCAGCATCGCGCGCAGGTCGGGCTCGTGCCAGTCATTGAAGATCAGATGGAAGTCGAGCGGGGTCTTCTTGCGCTGCCACGAGTCGAAGATCTCGTCGACCACCAGCAGGCCCATGCGGTCGGTGAGCTCGAGCAGTTCCGGCGCCGGCGGGTTGTGGCTCATGCGCACCGCATTGGTACCCATGCCGCGCAGGATCTCGAGTTGGCGCTCCGCTGCTCGGGCGTTGAAGGCGGCGCCGAGCGCACCAAGGTCGTGGTGGTTGTTGACGCCGCGGATGACGATGTGTTCGCCGTTGACGATCAGGCCGCGGTTGGCGTCGAAGCGGACCGAGCGGATGCCGAACGGTGTCTCGATGCGGTCGATGACGCGTGCGCCCTGCGACACGGTGGTCACGGCGACATAGCGGTTGGGCTGCTGCGTCGGCGGCGGGCCCCACAGGCGCGGGCGGGCGAGGGCGGTCTCGCCGCCGAGCCGCGCGCTGGAGCGAGCAGGCACGCGTGCGCGCGCCGGTTCGACGCGGGCGACGACGCCACCGGTCTTGCGGCCTTCGCTGTCGAGCGCAAGGATCTCGCTGGCGACTTCGACATCGGCGGCACGGGCCGAATCGTTGTCGACCGACACGTCGATGCGGATGGTCGCGGTTTCGGCGGACACCCGTGGCGTGGTCACCTGCGTTCCCCAGTGCGCCACATGCACCGGATCGGCCTTGGTCAGCCAGACATTGCGATAAAGGCCACCGCCCGGATACCAGCGCGCCGAGTCCGGCGGGTTGTCGAGGCGGATCGCCAGCCGGTTGTCGCCACCCGGCCGCAGGTACGGCGTGAGGTCCACGCGCCACGAGTTGTAGCCGTACGGCCAGCCGCCAACCAGGTGCCCGTTGAGCCACACCGTCGTGTACGACATCGCGCCGTCGATATCGAGGAACACCGAGCGGCCGCGGTCGCTTGCCGGTATGTCGAGTTTGCGACGGTACCAGCCGACCCCCCAGCTCGGCAGCCGACCCATGCCGCCATGCGGGCCTTCGCGCAGGAACGGTCCGGCGATGGCCCAGTCGTGCGGCAGCGTGACGACCTGCCAGCCTTGATCGTCGAAGTCGTTCTGCACGAAAGAGACGTCACTTCCGGGATCGCCCGCGGGTCTCGCGTGGCGCATGGTCTCGTCGCGGATGAAAACATTGCCGCCGGGCAGGATCCACGGCTTGAGCACGCCGTCCGCGCGGGTCGAAGGCGCCTCGGCTTCCTCGGGACGCGCATCCGCGGCCTTGCCATCCTGGTTGTCGGTGACCTTCGGCCGCACGTCGTAGTCCAGGCGCGTCGACAGGCCCGGAGGATCGCCCCGATGGAAACGCCAGTCGCTGTTGATCGAAATGCGTTCGCGCGGCCCGCCGTCACCCGCCGCCGCATGCGCCGGCAGGACCAGCGACGCCAGCAGGGCTGCAGCCATGCAACGCACGAAGCGGCCCTGCTTCACAGCTTGTAGGCCTGCTTCGGCAGTCGATAAGCAAGGTCCGCGGCCAGCTCGGCAGCATCGTCTTCGTCCATGCGGTGTTCGCTGACCAGCTTGGCGAGGAAGGCACAGTCGACGCGACGTGCCACGTCGTGACGTGCCGGAATCGACAGGAACGCGCGGGTGTCGTCGTTGAAGCCGACCGTGTTGTAGAAGCCGCCGCTGCTCAGCGTCTGCTCGCGGAAGCGCCACATGCCCTCGGGCGCGTCGTGGAACCACCACGCCGGGCCGAGGAACAACGCCGGGTAGTGGCCGGCCAGCGGTGCCAGCTCGCGGGCATAGGTGCTTTCGTCGAGGGTGAACACGATCACGCGCAGGCGCGGGTCGTTGCCGAAGCGGTCGAGCAGGGGCTTGAGCGCATTGACGTAGTCGGTGCGCATCGGCATGTCCGCGCCCTTGTCGCGGCCGAAGCGCTCGAACAGGCGCGCATTGTGGTTGCGGAAGCAACCCGGGTGGATCTGCATCACCAGGCCGTCGTCGAGGCTCATCGCCGCCATTTCGGTCAGCACCTGGGCGCGGAACAGTTCGGCCTCGGCAGCGCTGGCGCCGACGCGCGCGACCTTCTCGAACAGGCGCCGCGCTTCGTCGGCCGGGAGATCGGCGGTAGCGGCGGTGGGATGACCGTGGTCGGTCGAGGTCGCGCCCATGGCCGCGAATGCGTCACGGCGCTGGCGGTGCGCACGCAGATAGCCTTCCCAGGTGTAGACGTTCTCGCCGGTGATCTCGCCGAAGCGCTCCAGCGACGCGGCGAACTCTTCGTGCTCGGGGTCGACCACCGGATCGGGGCGGTAGGCGGTGACGACGCGGCCCGGCCAGCCGCTGGCGCGGATCGCTGCATGGTGCTGCAGCGGGTCAAGGGGCGACTCAGTGGTCGCCAGCAGCTCGATGCGGAAGCGATCGAACAATGCGCGCGGACGGAATTCCGGCTGCTGCAGGGCGGCCGTGATGTGGTCGTAATGGCGATCGGCGCTGCCGGCGTCGAGCCGCTCGCGCAGGCCGAACACCTCGTGGAAGACGTGGTTGAGCCACATCGACGACGGCGTGCCGCGGAACAGATGGAAATTGGACGCGAACAGGCGCCAGGCGGCGCGCGGATCGACCGCCGCGCGTGAGCCGTCGCGACGCGGGATGCCGAGCGCGTCCAGGTCGATGCCCTGGCTGTAGAGCATCCGGAACACATAGTGGTCCGGGACCAGCAGCAGATCGGTGGCGTTGGCAAAGGGTGCGTTGTCGGCGAACCACGACGGGTCGGTATGCCCGTGCGGGCTGATGATCGGCAACTGCGCGACCTGGCCATACAGCCGTCGCGCGATCGCACGCGTGCCGGCGTCGGCGGGGAAGAGCCGGTCTGGATGGAGGTCGAGTGTCCTGCTGTTCATGGTGCGGTTCTCGCGTTGTATTGACCGGAGCTGGTGTCCACACCGCTCCGGTGATCAGGGAGGTCGAATCAGCGCTGCGCGTTTTCCGGCGGCCCCAGGTAACTTTGCGGCAATTCGCCGCGTACGACTTCCAGGCGCTGGAACACCAGGCCCGGATCAACCCGCCACAGCCTCAGCACGTGCGCGCCGCCGCTGGCCACGCGGTGGCGCGAGTGGCCGATGGAGACGCTGTCCGACACCGCGCGGGTCCACGCCGCGAAGTCGGCATGGCCGGGCGTCGGGTCGGCGCGAAGCGTCACGACCTGTGGTGGCTCGTCGTCGATCGAGACGGCATAGCGAAGGCCGCCGCGGCCCTGGAAGTCCAGGGCGGGTGACATCACCACGCGAACTTCGACTTCACCCGCCCCGGCCAGGTCGATGTCGTACTCGAGTCGGTCGCCGGGCGCGCCGTCCGCTGCGCCGACGAGGGGCAGGGAGATCACGCCGGACAAGGTGCGGCCCAGGTTCGGGATCGTGCGCCAGCCTTGTCCTGTCGCGCGTGCATGGTGCTGCGCCTCGATCGCGATGGTGCCGTCACCCTCCACATGCCCGTGCACGCCGGCGCGCAGTGCCGGACGCGTCAACGGCACACCGACCTCGACGCGGGTGCCATCGCTGCCATCGATGCTGATGCGGCCGTTCTGGCTTCCAGCAGGCACGGCATTCCAGTCGATGTCGACCCGTAATGACCGCTCCGCGCCGACTTCGCCGCGCGCAGGCGTTACCCGCAACCATGGGTGCGAGGCCCGGGTGGTGTAGTGCAGCGGCGCGCTGCCGCGGTTGAACACGATCACTTCACGAGAGGGTGCATTGAGAGGATCCAGCGGTCGCAGCGCAGGCAGGCCGGCGGTGCCTGGCCAGGCGCGCAGGTCTCCCTCGACGGCCACGCCCAGCGACGCCTTCGACGGAACCTCGATGGTCTGCACCTGCGGCATCACGTTCCGCTCCGGCTGCTGCCAGCTGGTATAGCCGATGCGCGGCTGCGACATCATGTGCACCCACTTGCCGCCGGCAATGTCCTGCTCGTAGACGCGGGCCAGTTCGGCGTCGCGCGCGAACAGCCGATGTACTTCCCCGGCCTGCGCATTGGTGGCGGCACGCCCCTGCGCCGCGTACAGGCGGTTGCGGGCCAGGGCAACGTAGTACTGGTTGAGGTTGGCGCTGGCGACGACCGGATACTCCACCAGCTGGTAGTACGCATCGCGGTAACGCGCGGGCAAGGTGGCGCCGACCTTCACGGCTTGTTGCGCGAGCGCGTCCCAGTCGGCCAGTACGCGTCTGGCTTCGTTGAAGTTGACCAGGCTCCAGGTCTCGGCCGAGAGCAGCTCCGGCTTGCGGCGCGCGTTGTACTGCGTATAGCGCGTCAGCAGATCACCGATTTCGCTGGCGTGTTCCGGGCCGAACTGTTCGGCGGCCCAGTCGGCCGGGTAATGCTGCAGCCGTTCCAGCGTCATTGCCGGCGGGTTCCAGGCCTGGTCGAGGAAGAACGAGATCGGCAGCTCCATCGGCTTGAGGTCACCGACGTTGACGATCCACAGCCGGTCGGCGCCGTACGCGTGTGCCAGCTGCATCTGCTGCCAGGTGCGCTCGATCTGGTTGGTGTTGATCCACTTGTAGTTGCGCGGGCCGCCAACGTAGTCGAAGTGGTAGTAGACGCCGTAGCCGCCGCCACGCTGGTCACCCGGGCGCGGCAGCCGGCGCAGGTTGCCCCAGTTGTCATCGGAGAACAGCAGTGTGACGTCGTCCGGCACATCCATCCCGGCGTCGAAATAGTCCTGCACTTCCTTGTACAGCGCCCACACCTGCGGGGTTTCCGAGGCAGGCCGGCCGGTGAGGTCGGTGATGATCGTGCGCTGGTCGGCGACGATGCGCTGCAGCAGGTCGATCGCGGTGTCCTGGCTCATCGGCTCGTCGCCGTCGCCGCGCATGCCGATGGTCACCAGGCTTTCGCGCCCGGCGTTGCGCTCGATGCCGTGCTTCCAGAACGCGCGCAGTTCGTCGGCATTGCGGGCGAAATCCCACGGGCCCTTGCCATGGCGTTCCCATTCGACATGGGCGCGCATCATCGGTTCGTGGTGGCTGGTGCCGATGACGACTCCGTACTCGTCGGCGAGGGCGGGGTTGGCCGCATCGTCGTCGGCAAACGCGCGGCCCCACATCGCCGGCCACAGCAGGTTGCCCTTCAGGCGCAGGATCAGTTCGAACACGCGTTCGTAGAAGCGGTGGTTCGGTCCGCCATACGTCGCGCGCATCCAGCCGCCGAGTGCGGGGTCCTCGTCGTTGAGGAAAATGCCGCGGTAGTGCACCGAGGGCGCATCGACGAAGCGGCCGGCGGACGCGTACAGCGCTTCGCGACGCGGCACCGGAACGTCGGCCCACCAGGTCCACGGCGAGACGCCCATGCGTCGTGACAGTTCGTAGGTACCGAACACGGTGCCGCGCCTGTCGGCGCCGGCAATGAGCAGTGCCCGTCTGATCCCCGGCTCGGGGTTGTCGACCACCTGCAGCAGGTAGGCTTCCCAGCGACCCTTCACGGCGCTGACGTCGATGCCCTTCTCGCGCACGATCCGGTCGATGCGCGCGCTGTGCCCGAGCGTGCCGATGATGATTGCCGAAGGCGATGCGGCGCTGGCGGCGGGTTGACCTGCCACGGCCGCGAGATCGGCAGCCAGGCTGCGCACCGCGCGCTGCACAGCGGGGAAGTCGCCCGGGTCGACCAGCACCTGCGCGGGAATGCCGCGCTCGATCAGCGTGGCCGCGCCAGGCTGCTGCTGCGCGCAGACCGAAGCCGGCTGCGCGCAGTCGGGCAGGGATCGCTGCTGCGCAGCCGCGGGCAGGGCCAGCAGGCCCAGCAGCGCAAGTGAGGTTGCACGCATCAGCATGAGAACGCGCACACGATCGAGTTCACTTCGAGCCGGCAGGGGCCGTGTCTGCCGAAGGCCCAGTCACGCCTCGGACGTAGCCACGCAGCCATGCCATCGCCGGCCGTTCGCTGCCGTCCTTGCGCACGAGGTAAGCCTTCTCCTTCGAGCGCCACATGCCCGGACGGTACCCCCAAAGCGTGATGCCCTTGACCGCGGGATGCTCCCAGAACACCGGGAAGATCCGTTGGTAGTCCTTGAGCTGCTGCGCGTCGGTGGCGCCGTCGATGTCGAGTTCGGTCACGTAGATCGGCAGGCCGGTCGCGGCGAGGCGGTCGAGGTTGGCGCGGTGCACCGACATCGGCGTGTCGGGCTTGGTGGCGAACGCATGGCCCTGCACGCCGATGCCGTCGACCAGGTTGTCCTTGCGCAGCAACTCGATGATCTCGAGGTAGCGGCGGGTGTTCTCGTCCTTGTTGGTGATGTTGTAGTCGTTGATCAGCAGCCTGGCGCGCGGGAAGTGCTTGCGGGCGAGCCGGTACGATTCGACGATCCAGTCCCAGCCGCTGGCACCGCTGCCACCGAGCGCGTTGATGTAGTTGCCGCCGCCTTCGTCGTCCTTGTTCGGTGGGTCGTTGAGCGGTTCGTTGACGACTTCGACGTAATCCAGGTCCGGATAGCGCTGCGCGACGGCGGCGAACCATTCCTCGATCTCCTCGCGCTGCTCCTTCGGCGACAGCGTCTCCATCCACTCCGGCTGCTGGTTGCCCCAGACCATCACGTGCATCTGGAACGGAAAACCATTGCGTTTGGCGAACTGGTAGGCCGCGTCGAGGCCGGTCCAGTCCATCTGGTCGCGCACGGCTTCGACCGAACCCCACTTGCCGGCATTCTCGGGCGTGACCTTGTTCCAGTAGCCAGTGAAGCCGGGCAACTGCGTCGGGCTGTGGACGCTGCCGAGGAACTTCTGCTGCCCGACGGCGAGCGGTACGCCCTGCGCGTGCAGCGCGAAGGGCAGTGTGGCCAGCAAGGCCACGAGTAGTGCTTTCATTGGGCGATCCCCCAGGCAGGCATTCATGCGTTCGCGTCCTGCAGTTGCGCAGGTTCCAGTCGTGGCGCCAGCAGGTGCACGACAAGCAGCGCGATCAGATAGGCCGAGCCTGCCATCAGGAATACCGGCACGTAGCTGCCGGTGGTCTGCAGCAGGAAGCCGGTGAAGGTGGCGATCATCATGCCGCCGACTGCGCCGGCGAAGCCGCCGATGCCCACCACGGAGGCGACCGCGCGGCGCGGGAACATGTCCGAGGTCAGCGTGAACACATTCGCCGACCAGCCCTGGTGGCCCGCGGTTGCCAGTCCGATCAGGCAGACGGCGAGCCAGAGGTTGTTGGCCTGCGCGGCGAACACGATCGGCACCACGGCCAGCGCGCAGATGCCCATGGCGGTCTTGCGCGCGCGGTTGACGCTCCAGCCGAGCTTGATGAAACGCCCGGCCAGCCAGCCACCGGCGATGCTGCCGACGTCGGCCAGCACGAAGATCACGATCAGCGGCAAGCCCAGGCCGAGCAGGGTCAGGCCGTACTCGGCGTGCAGGAACTTCGGCAGCCAGAACAGGAAGAACCACCAGATCGGATCGGTGATGAACTTGGCCGCGACGAACGCCCACGCCTGGCGGTGGCGCAGGATCCGCGACCACGGCACCCGCACTGTCGGCTCGGGCGGGTCGCTGCGGATGTATGCCAGTTCGGCGGCGCTGAGCCTGGGTTGTTCCTCGGGCGACCGGTAGATCACCAGCCACGCCACCAGCCAGGCCGCGCTGAGCGCACCGGTGACCAGGAACGCGGCCTGCCAGCCCCACGTCGCCGCCACCACCGGGACCATCATCGGTGCCACGATCGCGCCGACGTTCGAACCGGAGTTGAAGATTCCCGTCGCCAGCGCGCGTTCCTTGCGCGGGAACCACTCGGCCACGGTCTTGATCGCGGCAGGAAAGTTGCCGGCCTCGCCGAAGCCGAGCACGAAGCGGGCGGCGGCAAAACCAATCACGCTGGCGGCGAGCGAATGGCTCATCGCCGCCAGGCTCCAGATGCTGATCGCGATGGCGTAGCCCACGCGCGTGCCGAGACGGTCGATGAGCGCGCCGGCACACAGCAGGCCGATCGCATACGCGGCCTGGAAGGCGGTGACGATGTAGCCGTACTGGATTTCGTTCCAGCCGATCTCGTCCTGCAGGAACGGCGCCAGCACGCCGAGCACCTGGCGATCGATGTAGTTGATGGTCGTGGCCAGCAGCAGCATCGCGCAGATGCGCCAGCGGTACATGCCGACCTTGGTGGCCGGCGCTGCGGCCGATGCCTCAACGGACAAGTTGCTCATGCCGCGCCCGCCATGGCCTGTTGTGAGCTCCGGATAGCCACCAGTGTCGCAATGCTGCGATCAGTGGGCAGGAAATTGTTGCGGTGCAGCGCGGATTGCGCAGGTCTGGCGGATGCAGTCATCGCGGTTTTCCCTGCGTTTTCAGCACAGGCCAAGCGGAGTGTTAGCGCTAGCATTAGCACACGAATCGGGGGCCGGGCTACTGCTCTTCGACACGCGTCACGAAAGCAAAATCGCATGTGCGGCAGCACCTTGCGATACAGCCCGTGAAAATGACGGCCGGCAACAGGGCCCGAAACGGCTCATGTTGCTATGCAGCGTGCGGGCAAAAAATGGTAGCGCTACCATCCGCCTCGATCGCATCAGACGGATTTGTCGCGTCAGCACAGATGTAGCCAAAAAAATTCCAGCCAATCGCAAGCCCGCGACAGCGTCGCGCGCTGCCGAAACACCAGAAACGGGAGGGGAGTACGGTGCAAATCCTTATTGCTAGAACGGCCTTGTCGCGCGCCTTGGGAATGGCGTTGATCGGCATGGCGAGCACGTCCGCCATCGCGCAGCAGGCTCAACCGGCGCCGCAAGCGCAGGTCGGGGAGCAGGCGCAGGCATCGCAACAAGCCACGGCCGCAGACGCGACCGTCGCAACCGATACCCAGGCCGCGGCACCGGCGAGCACCGCCGACCAGGTCAAGGAACTGGACCGCGTGGTCGCCACCGGTTTCCGCCAGAGCCTGCAGTACTCGACCCAGGACAAGCGCGACTCGACCGGTTTCACCGACTCGATCTTCGCCGAGGACATCGGCAAGTTCCCGGACGTGAACATCGCCGAGTCGCTGGCCCGCATTCCGGGCATCCAGCTCAACCGCGACGTCAACGGCGAAGGCCTCAACATCGCCATCCGCGGCCTGCCCTCGAGCTTCACCAAGACCACCATCAACGGTGTCTCGGTGGCCACTGCATCGATCGGCCTGGACGCGACCAACCAGAACCGCGAAGTCGACCTGAACCTGTTCCCGACCGAGTTCTTCAACCAGCTCAAGGTCTACAAGTCGCCGACCGCGGCGCTGACCGAGGGCGGCGCGGCCGGCATCGTCGACATGCGCAATATGCGCCCGTTCGACAACCCGAAGTCGCAGGTCACCTACGCGCTTGAAGCCGGCTACAACACCAATAGCGAGAACGTCGATCCGCGCGGCACCCTGATCGGCAGCTGGATCAACGACGACCACACCTTCGGCGTGCTCGGCGGCGTGACCTCGCAGCGCGGCTCGATCGGCGTGGAAGGCTACGAAACCGTAGGCTGGACCAACCCGAACCTGACCAACGAGCAGTGTGTCGCCGGTGGCGTCCGGGACACGTTCCCGGCGGCTGGCGCAGCATGCAACGCGACTGGCGGCAACGGTTGGCGCATCCCGAACGTGGCACCGACCAACTCCGCCACGCAGGCGGCCGGCATTGCCGGTCAGACCATCAACGCGCAATGGCTGCAGGACCACAACCCGGGCCTGACCACCGCACAGATCGGCGAAGCGCTGATCCCGCGCCTCGGCCGTCCGGTGCACATGTCCGGCGACCGCGACCGCGATTCGTTCCTGGGCTCCGTGCAGTGGCGCCCGAGCGACAACGCCGAGATGTACATGGATGTCCTGTACTCCAAGGCGAAGCGCACCAACGACCGCATCGACATGAACCTGATCGGCCGCAACGGCGGCATGATCCCGATGGACATGAAGCTCGATGCCAACAATGTTGTCACCAGCGCCACGTTCACCAACGCCCAGTTCTTCCTCGAAGCCCGTCCCTACAATGAAGAAGTCCAGTACTGGCAGGCCACGCCGGGCGGTACGTTCTACTTCGACGATGACGTGAAGCTGGACGTGCAGGGCAGCTACAGCCGCAGCTGGATGCGTCGCGATTCGCCCACCATCCTGTTCAACTCGCCCTTCACCACGCTGCAGTACACCAACAACGGTGACCTTCCGAGCTGGACCACCGACCTGGATCTGAACGATCCGAACCTCGGCTGGACCTGGACCGGCGGTCGCGTGTGGGCGCAGAACGAGAAGCGGGTGACCGAAACCCGCGGCCTCAACGCCAGCCTGCAGCTGGGCGATGACAGCAACAACGTCACGTTCGGCATGGCCTGGGACGAGAACTCCCGCTCCATCGTCGGCTTCGGCGATACCGGCACCAACTGGCAGCCGTACGCGTTCTCGCAGGTGCCCAGCTCGGAACTGCCGCAGTACATCTCGCCGGGTCCGTTCGGCTTTGTGACGGTCGACTTCGAGCGCTTCATGGCCGACACCAACTACGCCTTCTATCGCGACGCGGCAGGCGAGGCCAGCGGCGCCAACACAGGCGCTCCCACCGGTGGCTTCGATGAGGCAAACACCGCCGCCTTCGTCATGGTCAACGGCGAGTCGGAAGTCTGGCACCGCAACATGCGCTACAACCTCGGCGTGCGTTACGCATCGACGGACCAGGACATCAGCGGTCCGGTGACGATCGGCGGCGTGCGCCAGTGGCAGACCCTGACGGGCGACTATGCCGAATGGCTGCCGTCGTTCAGCGCGGCGTGGGACGTGGCCAAGGACGTCGTGCTGCGCACGTCGGCCTCGCGCACCATGACGCGTCCGAACCCGAGCTCGATGCTGCCGGCAACGACCTTCACCGACATCTCGGCGCAGGTGGCCACGCAGGGCAATCCGGACCTGGCCCCGTACATCTCGACCAACTTCGACATCGGTGGCGAGTGGTACACGGGCGAGGAAGGCTTCGTCGGCCTGACCCTGTTCAACAAGCGCATCGAGGGCTACACCTACCAGGGCGTGACCACGCGTCCGTTCACCGACCTGGGCATTCCATTCGATACCCTGGTCGACGCGCAGCAGCAGGCGATCAACTCGCGCGGCGGCCCGGACGTGGCCACTGTCAACGTGCAGCAACAGGTCAACGCAGATGCCGAGCTGGAGATCCGCGGCCTGGAAGTCATCTGGGTCCAGCCGCTGAGCTTTGTGTTCGAGGGCCTGGGCTTCATGGCCAACTACTCCAAGCTCGACATCAGCACGATCGGCAAGGATGCGAAGGCGCTGGCCGGAAACGTGTACGGCGTCGCGCCGAGCATGTGGAACGCAACCGCCTACTGGGAAAACGACATCGCGCAGGTGCGGCTGTCCTACAGCTGGCAGGAAGGCGCCGTCGGCACCGGCCCGAACCAGCAGGGCATCCCGTTCGCGCAGCTCTACGGCGAAGACCGTGGCCAGCTTGACCTGTCGGCCAGCTACACGCTGTCCAACATCAAGTCCTCGCCGCAGCTCACCTTCAACGTGCAGAACATCACCGGTGAAGAACGCCGTTCCTACTTCGCGTATCCCAATGCGGTCAACGACATGTACGATCCGGGTACCACGTACATGGTTGGCGTCCGCGGCACGTTCTGATGCGCTCGACCATGCAATAAGCTGAGCAGAAAACCGCGGCCCGCTCCGGTGAATCCCATCGGGCGGGCCGCGTCATATCGACAGCCGCATTGCTCCACAATGCCCTTGCACGACCCCAATCACTCGCCAGCGGCGGCCCATGAACAGCACTTCTGAAGTCCTCTCCGTCAGGGAAAAGGTCGGCTACAGCCTCGGCGACCTGGCCGCAAACCTGATCTTCCAGACGCTGGTCGCGTTCCTGGCCTTCTTCTACACCGACGTGTACCGGATTCCTGCCGGCACCGCGGCGACGATCATCTTCATCGGCGGCATGCTCGGGGCGTTCGTGTTCACCCCGATCATCGGCTTCGCCGCCGACCGCACCAGCACGCGCTGGGGCAAGTTCCGCCCGTGGATCCTGTGGACCGCGGTGCCATTCGGTGTGTTCTCGATGCTGGCCTTCAGCACGCCCGACCTGGGCGAGCAGGGCAAGGTCGCCTATGCGCTGGTGACCTACACGCTGCTGGTCATGATCTACGCCGCCAACAACCTGCCGTACTCCGCGCTCAGCGGCGTGCTCACCGGCAGCATGGCGCAGCGCAACAGCCTGTCCTCATACCGCTTCGTGGCAGTGATGCTGGCCCAGTTCGTGATCCAGGTGCTGCTGCTGCCGCTGGTGCTGATCCTGGGCGCCGGCGACAAGGTCCGTGGCTTCCACAACACCATGATGCTGTTCGCCGTGGTCGGTACGGTCTTCTTCCTGATCACCTTCTTCACCACGCGCGAGCGCATCGTCCCCGCGCCCGAGCAGAAGTCCAGCGTGCGCCAGGACCTCGCCGACCTCGCAAGGAACCGCCCCTGGGTGGTGATGCTGGCGCTGACCATCCTGGTGTTCGTGACCCTGGCACTGAAGGGCGGCTCGTACATCTACTACTTCCAGTACTACCTGGAGCCGGCCGCGCTGGCGAAGTTCCTGGAAGACGTCGGCTTCAACCGTCTCATTGGTGGCCTCAACGCGGTCCTGACCGGCATCGGCCTGACCGAGTTCCAGTGGCCGAAGGATGCGCCGACGTCCGCCTACAGCATGTTCAATGCCGCCGGGATCATCGCGATGATCATTGGCATCGGTTTCTCCAAGCGCCTGGCCGACCGTTTCGGCAAGCGGGACGTGTTCGGTGGCGCGTTGTTCGTCTCCACGCTGTTCCTGCTGGCGTTTTTCTTCTACCCGCCGACGGCGGTCGGGCTGGTGTTCGCCTCGCTGATCCTGCATGGCATCTTCTACGGCATCACCATCCCGCTGCTGTGGGCGATGATCGCCGACGTCGCCGACTACTCGGAGTGGAAGAACAACCGTCGGGCCACCGCGATCATCTTCTCGGCGATGCTGTGCGGCCTGAAGATCGGCCTGAGCGTCGGCGGCGCGCTGGTCGCGGGCCTGCTGGCCTACTACGGCTACCAGGCCGGTGCACCGGTGCAGTCGCCGCAGACGATCGACGGCATCCGCCTCGCCGTCAGCATCTACTGCTCGATCCCGCTGCTGCTGTGCGTGGTGCTGCTGTTCCTGTACCAGATCAACAAGCCGATGGAATCGCGCATCGAGCAGGAACTCGGCGCACGCAGGCTGCAGGCCGGCGCGGCGTCCTGATTCTCCGGAGTGATCCCGGTTTCCACGCCCCCACCAAGAAGGCAACCGCCATGGCTGACGACATCGCATCCGACGAGCTGGGCGCACTGGCCGCCAGGGCCATCTCGCAACCGCTGGTCACGCACATCTACACCGCCGACCCGTCGGCGCATGTCTTCGACGGCAAGCTCTACATCTATCCGTCGCATGACATCGATGCCGGCCTGCCGTTCGACGATGACGGCGGGCACTTCGGCATGGAGGACTACCACGTGCTGCGCATGGACTCGCCCACCGGCGAAGCCATCGACTGTGGCGTGGCCCTGCACGTCAAGGACGTGCCGTGGGCGCAGCGTCAGATGTGGGCGCCCGACGCCGCCAGCAAGGACGGCAAGTACTACCTGTATTTCCCGGCCAAGCGCGCCGATGGCATCTTCCAGATCGGCGTGGCGGTGGGTGATCGGCCAGAAGGGCCGTTCGTCGCGGAGCCCGAGGCAATCGCGGGCAGCTACTCCATCGACCCGGCCGTGTTCGCCGACGACGATGGCGGGCACTACCTGTATTTCGGTGGTATCTGGGGCGGACAACTGCAGAAGTACCGCGACAACGCCTACGGTGCGGCGAACGTAGAGCCGGCCGACGCTGAGCCCGCACTAGGTGCGCGCGTCGCCCGCATGACCGCCGACATGAAGCAGTTTGCCGAGGTGCCGCGTGAGATCCTGATCCTCGATGAAGCCGGGCAGCCGCTGCTCGCGGGCGACCACGATCGCCGCTTCTTCGAGGCGTCGTGGATGCACAAGCACCATGGGCGTTATTACTTCTCCTACTCGACCGGCGACACGCACCTGCTGTGCTATGCGGTCGGCGACAATCCGTACGGTCCTTTCACGTATCAGGGCACGATCCTGACGCCCGTCGTGGGCTGGACCACGCATCACTCGATCTGCGCGTTCGAGGGTCGCACATACCTTTTCTATCACGACTCCATTCTGTCGGGCGGCGTGACGCACCTGCGTTCCATCAAGGTCGCCGAGCTTCACTACGACGACAACGGCGTGATCAGGACGCTCCATCCGTATGGCGAGTGATCCGCGCGACGACGCGATGTCGCCGCTGGCACCGGGGCCGCTGGTCTCGATTGCCAGCGGTGCGCTGCAAGTCGACATCGCCCCGCGAGCGGGCGGTCGCATTGCACAGATTCGCCATCGCGGGGTTGACCAGCTGGTCGGTCACCGCAACGACACTGGCGCCGTTATCGCCTGGGGCTGCTATCCGATGGTGCCCTGGTCCGGGCGGATTCGCGGCGGCCGCTTCGGCAGTGAAGGTCAGCGCCATCAGTTGCCGCTGAACCTTGGCGCGCACGCGATCCACGGCGTCGGCTTCGCCATGCCATGGCGCCTGCAATCGCACGGAACGGATTTCGCCGAGTTATCGCTGGCGTTGCCGGAGGACGAGTACTGGCCGTTCGGCGGCAGTGCGTGGCAGCGGATCGAGCTCGGCGACGGGCACATCAGGATGACTTTGTCGGTGACCGCCGGCGCACGCGCGATGCCGGCGACCATCGGCTGGCATCCGTGGTTCCGCAAGCCTGACAGCGTCCAGTTCGAACCGCGCAGGATGTACCCGCGCGACGCCGACGGGATCGCAACGCGACCGCTCGTGGCGCCGGTGCCGGGTCCGTGGGACGACTGTTTCATCAACGACCTGCCGGTCGGGATCGAGATCGAAGGCCAGCGAGTGCGCCTGAGTTCCGACTGCGTGCACTGGGTGGTGTACGACGCTGCCGCACATGCCAGTTGCTTCGAGCCGCAGAGCGGGCCACCGGATTCGTTCAACCTTGAGCCCATGCTGCTGCCGCCGCACACCTCGGTCAAAGCCTGGTTCCTGCTCGAATGGCTGTGACGGTGCTGCCGTAACGGCATCACCCGGCGCAGGGGCGGGCGGCGCTATGATCGGCCGCTCCCGCGCCGTGGTTCACGCCGGCGCGGGTTTGGTGTTGTCCTTCCCCACGGAGACCCAGGCCATGACCGAGCACGTCTACAAGTCCCTCGAGCTGACCGGCTCGTCGAAGACCAGCTGCGACGACGCCATCCGCAAGGCGATCGAGCGTGCCTCCGGCACGGTGCGCAACATCAAATGGTTCCAGGTGCTGGAAACGCGCGGCCATGTCGAGGACGGCAAGGTCGAGCACTGGCAGGTCACGATCAAGATCGGATTCACACTCGACGAGTGACCGGTGCGGAACGGGTCTTCCCGCGCCGATGCAATGCACTGTTCGCTCCCAGCCCCTGCACGCGGGGGCGGGCGGCGTGTGCGCAACGGATGGGCCCGTCGGCGTGCTGAGGCTTGAGCTGGATTCAACATAGGCTTGCCAAACCGTCGCTTTTTCGCCGGTGGTGCCGGGTCTAACCTTGCCTTCCACTCAAGGCAAGAAGGACTTGGCCATGAACATCTACACCGGTTTGCTGTTCCAGCACGGCTACATCCAGAACCCCGAACTGGCGGTCTCGCTGGCCCAGGACAGCGGTGACCTGCCGGCTCCCACCGATGCCCCGGTCGCCAAGCGCGAAGACAGCCGTCAGGGCCGTGACCGCGGCGCGTTCCGCCTCGGTGCGCTGGCTGTCCTGCTGAACGACCTGATGTCGCCGCCGCGCTGATCCGGGCACCACGCCATGATTGCGCGCCTGTGGCACGGCATCACCCTGGCTGAAGACGCTGACGAGTACCTCGAGTTCCTGCGCCGACGTGCCGTGCCCGACTACAGCGGCACGCCGGGCAATCTTTCGGTCAGCCTGATGCACCGGCGCGAAGGCAGGCTCGGTCACTTCCTGATCCTGACCCACTGGGACTCGCTGGCAGCGATCGAAGCGTTCGCCGGCAGCGAGGTGACGCGGGCGAAGTACTACCCCGAAGACGATCGCTTCCTGCTCGAATTCGAGCCCGCGGTGGTCCACTACCAGGTGGACCCCTCGGACAGGAGCAGCGACCACCAGGGCTGTGACGACTAAAGCTGCGACTGCAGCGGCAGCAGCTTCATCAGCCAGGCCTGGAAGCGGCGGAAAGAGGTGGCTTCGGGGTCGCGGCTGAAGGTCTGGGTGCCGTCGCTCCATTGCAGCTTGCCGTCGACACGCTCGACCCGCCACGCACGGCTGCCTTCGATTTCATGCGCGAAGATGCGCTCCAGTTCCTGCGCCAGCTCCGGATGCACCACCAGCAGGCCCTGCTCGGTGTTGATCGACGTGGAGCGCGGATCGAGGTTGTAGGAGCCGACGAACACCTCGCGGTCGTCGATGATCAAGGCCTTGGTATGCAGGCTCGATCCGGACGAACCGCGCAGGCTGAAGCGCGACTCGGCGTCGCTGGTGGGCTTGAGTTCCCAGAGCTTCACCCCGCCGTCGACCAGATCGTCGCGATAGCGGGAGTAGCCGCCATGCACCGCGGCGACGTCGGTGGCGGCCAGCGAGTTGGTCAGCACGCGCACGTCGGTGCCGGCGGTGGAGGAGGCAACCAGCGACCGCGTCGCGTCCGGGCCGGGCACGAAGTAGGGCGAGATCAGGTGCAGCTCCCGTTGCGCCGAGCGGATTGCCGGGGCCAGGGTGGCCAGCACAGCCGAGCGCTGCATGGCGCTGTCGGTGTCCTTGAGCTGGATCTTGAGCGGGTCGTCGCTGACGAACTTCCACTCCGAGGTCCAGTGCAGGGTGGTGCCGCCGCTCACCAGACGCTGCACGTCCGGGTCTTCGCGCAGCACCGTGGCGTAAGGACTGGCGGCCAGCTCGGCCGGTGTCCCCTGCAGCCGCCTGCGCAGATCCGCCAGTGCCTCGGGTGTCGCCATTCCCGGGCTGATCGTCGTGATCGGGTAATTGCTGGGCGAGTTCCAGTAACGGTCGAAACTGCCGCTGACCTGGCGCACGACCGGACCGACCAGGGCCAGGTCGAGGTCGACGAAGTTGCTCTCAGCGCTGGCGCCGAAATATTCGTCGCCCAGGTTGCGCCCGCCCACCACCGCGATGCGGTTGTCGGCGATCCAGCTCTTGTTGTGCATGCGGTAATTGAGGCGGCTGAAGCTGGTGCCCATCTCGCCCAGGCGATTGACGGTGCCGCTGCGGCTGGCGAAGGGATTGAAGATGCGCACCTCGATGCGCTCGTGCGCGTCGAGCGCGGCGAAGCCGGCGTTCTTGGCGCGGGCATCCATGTCGTCGACCAGGATGCGCACCTGCACGCCGCGGTCGGCCGCGGTCAGGGCGCGCTGGGCGAGCATCTTGCCGGTCAGGTCGGCGTGCCAGATGTAGGTCTGGATATCGAGGCTGCGGGTGGCCACCTGGGCGCTGTACATGCGCAGCGCATAGGCTTCGGTGCCGTTGCTGAGCAGGCGGAACCCGGACTGGCCGGGATGGCGGGACTCGGCCGGTCCGGTGCGCAGGGCCAGCTCGCCCTCGCTGGCCGGGGGCGGGGCGAAGGCGTCGGGCAGGACCGGTCGTTCCGGCAGGCTGGAGCAGGCGGCCAGCGCCACCATGCACAGCGACAGGGCAAGCCGGATCATGCGCGACATGGTGGTTTGGCCGGTTGGTTTGCAGTCGGATAACACACGGTTTGCGGGGGCACAATGGGCCAATGCCCATAGCCCGTTCGCGTCGCGGCCTTCGCTCCCCAGGGCCTAGAATGTCGACACAGGCCAGCCGTCCGCCGTCGGTCACCTGGCCATAACGCAAGGAACCCCATGTCCCGTAACTCCAAGGTCAAGCGCGCGGTGCGCCGCAAGAACGAACCCAAGCGCCCGATCCGCCGCCTTGGGGGCGCGTTGCAGCCGCACGCCCAGCTCCTCGACAGCGACGGCAAGGCCGTTGGCGGCGTCGGCTGGCGCGATGGCCAATGGCTGCTGGTGCTGGCCGGCCAGGTGGCCGCCAGCAGTGACAGCGCGGCGATGGCGCTGGCGATGCTGCGCCATGTCGTGGCCGTGCAGGCCGACGCGGGCGTCGAGCTCGAACTGCACGCCTCGCCGCCACTGCTGACTGCGGCCGCGCGTGAAGCTGCCGTGCACGAGCAGACGCTCGAGGAGTACCTGGCCGCGCTGGAAAACGAGCGCGTGAGCCGTGACGAGGACGATGCGCCACCGCGCCAGTCTGTCGGGATGGAAGCACCGACCCGCCTGCAATAGGGCATTCCAGGCCGGTCTGGTTCTCTGGTCCGCTTCTTCGGCCCGTTTTTCTGGCCTGCGCGCACGGCTGGCCACGTTGTTCCGGACACGAGGTACCGGAGCAGACCCATGCGCAACGAAGGAACGTGGCTCGCCCTGGTCCTTGCTGGCCTGGCCACCGCGAATGCGGCGGTGCCCATGACCGCGACCGCGCAGGACCTGCGCCCGGAGTCGCTGAAGCTGTACGGCGGCACGTACTCGCCCGATTGCGGAAACGCTGCCGCGGCACAGGTGCGCATAGCGGCCGACGGCCTGCAGATCAGTGCCAATGGCCAGAACGTGCGCACGCCGGCGCGGATGGATTCGTACACGAGCTTTGGCGGCGCGCCGACATCGGCCGTCCCGGAAGGCTACAAGGTCGAGTTCATCGGCGACGACTTCTCGCTGTACGTGTTCGAGGACGCCAAAGGCACGTACGTGCCGCTGGAAGGTTACGTACCCAGCGCCGCACCGGTGGTCGGCGGCACGGCGATGAAGGCCCGCTTCGGCCACTGCGCCGGCAGCTGATCCAGCGCTGGCGACGCGTCATCGCTGAGCCCATCGCTGAACCCGTCGCCAGATCCATCGCTGGACCTCCCGCGGCCCGCCCGCGCTTCCCCTTCACGGCGGCCTGGGCGATGCTGGTGCGTCGCCCGCGCGACCCCACAGGCGAGGAGGCTGCATGGAACTGGGCATGATCGGATTGGGCCGGATGGGCGCCAACATGGCCGAACGGCTGGTGCGCAACGGTCATCGCGTGGTCGGCTACGACCCGGGCGCGCCGGCGCGCGAACAGGCCGCCGCCCGCGGCATCGAGGCGGCGACGTCGCAGGCGGAGCTGATCGCCGCGTTGCCGTCACCGCGCGCGCTGTGGCTGATGGTGCCGGCCGGCGACCCGGTCGACCGCAGCATCGACGAACTGCTGCCGCAACTCGCAGCCGGCGACGTGCTCGTCGACGGCGGCAACTCCAACTACAAGGATTCGATGCGTCGCGCGCAGCGGCTGGCGGAGCACGGCATCGCCTGGATCGACTGCGGAACCAGTGGCGGTGTCTGGGGCCTGGCCGAGGGCTACAGCCTGATGATCGGCGGCGACGAAGCGGCGGTGGAGCGCTTGCGCCCGGTGTTCAGTGCCTTGGCGCCGACGCCGGACAGCGGCTGGGGCCGGGTCGGTCCCAGCGGCGCCGGCCACTTCGCCAAGATGGTCCACAACGGTATCGAGTACGGAATGATGCAGGCCTACGCCGAGGGATTCGCGATCATGCAGCGCAAGGCCGACTTCGGCCTCGACCTGGGCCAGGTGGCGCAGATCTGGCGCCATGGCAGCGTGGTGCGGTCCTGGCTGCTCGACCTGAGCGCCAACGCGCTGGGTCGCAACCCGCAACTCGATGGCATCGCCCCCTACGTCTCCGACTCGGGCGAAGGCCGCTGGACGGTGGCCGAGGCCATCGACCTGGAAGTGTCGGCGCCGGTGATCACCCTGTCGCTGCTCGAACGCCTGCGTTCGCGCGAGGACGATTCCTTCGCCGACAAGCTGCTCGCGGCCATGCGCAACGAGTTCGGCGGCCACCCGATCCGCAAGGCCTGATCGGACGCGGCGTCCATGCCGCAGTGCGTCAAAGGGGTAGGCTTGCCGCCGGGCATCCGCCCCTGGGGAAGGAGAGGGAAACATGACCACTGTTGTCGCGTCTTCGCGTCCCACCAGTTACTGGATCATCGCCACGATGGCATTGGCCTGGAACCTCATCGGCGTCTACATGTTCTACACGCAGTTCACCGGCGGCCCCGCGCAACTTGCAGCGTTGCCACCGGAGCAGCGCCAGATCCTCGAAGCAACGCCGTCATGGCTCAACGCCGCGTACGGCGTGGCGGTGTTCGGCGGCACGCTCGGCGCGATTGGCCTGCTGATGAAGAAGCGCTGGGCCGTGACCATGTTCCTGGTGTCGCTGGTCGCACTGGTCGTGCAGGTGGCCGGCACCTTCGCGGTGACACCCGCCTGGAACCTGCTCGGCCCTGTCGGCCTGGCCATGCCGGCGCTGATCGTCGTCATCGCGCTGTTCCTGCTGTCGTACGCGCGCAAGGCCGCGGCACGACGCTGGATCGGCTGAGTCAGCCACCGCAGCCGCATCGCCGCCGCGGGCGGTGGCGATGCGGGCAATGGCGATGCGGGCACCGGTGCATGGTCATCTGGCCGTATCCGTCTGGCGGGGAAACCCGGCCACTGCGCGCCCGCCGGTGCATCCGGCCTTCTCGCAGGCGGCGTGGGAAACCGCGCCCACATCGCCATCGCGCGGCGATGGCCGCGCGCCCGTCACCGGGCCGGAGCCCGTAACGCCATGGCGCACGCGCAGCGCGACAGCCTGTGGATGCCCGAAAAACAGATAGGCCGTGAACAGCAGCGCCACCACCGTCACTGCCTCCAGCCATGCGCCGCGGCGCCAGCGCAGTACGACGAAGGCTGCCGCTGCCAGCAGCAACAACGCAGCCAGCCACGTGTTTTCACCCGCGCCATCCAGCACGGCAACCAGGACGTCCATTTCCTTCCCCTGTAGCTCCAGCGCGCAAGAATAGCGACTGGACATTCGCGATCAGGACAGGGCCGATGTGGGGCGCGAATCAGCGAACCGCGCGTGTGAAACAATGCGGTGGCATGTCACCGCCTGCGGCAACGGAACCGACCTGATGGCGATACGTACACTGAGCAACCGCGCACTCAATCGTGCCCTGCTGGCGAGACAGGGGTTGCTCAGGCGTCAACGCCTGAACGTCGCCGAGCTGGTCCACCGCGTCGGCGGACTGCAGTCGCAGGAGCCTAAGGACCCGCATGTCGCGCTGTGGTCGCGAATCAGCGGATTCCGCAGCGAGCAATTGCAAGCCGCCGCGGAACGACGCCAGATCGTGCGCGGCAGCTATCTGCGCTCCACCATCCACACCGTCGCCAGCGCTGACTTCCTGGCATTCCGGCCGCTGCTGCAGCAGGTCATCGACCGCGAACTGGAGACCGCGCACTGGCGCGCAATCAGTGGTGGCTTCGATCCGGCGCGCGTCGAGACGCTCGCACGCGAACTGATGGCGCAGCGGCCGATGAGCGCACAGGAACTTGGCTCGGCGCTGCTGCCCCACTTCCCTGACGCGCAGAAGGCCGGGCTCGGCCATTGGGTGCGCACGCGCGTGCCGCTCGCCATCACCCCGAGTGACCACCGCTGGGGGTATCCGCGGCCGCCGCGCTTCGTGCCGGTCGAGCAATGGCTGCAGCAGGCGCTGGCCCCTGCGGACCTGTCCGCGCTGTTGTTGCATGGCATCGCCGCGATCGGCCCGGCCAGTTCCGCCGACCTGCGCAGCTGGTCCGCGCTGCGCGGGATCAAGCCCGTGCTCGAGTCGCTGCGACCGCAACTGCGCGTGTTCAGGGATGAAGACGGCCGCGAACTCTTCGACCTGGACGACGCGCCACGGCCGCGTGCGGAGACCCCGGCGCCAGTGCGCTTCCTTCCCGAGTACGACAACGTGTTCCTGTCGCACGACGACCGCAGCCGAATCATCCGCGCCGAGCACAACCCCCATTTCACCCAGACGGCCAATGGCCGGCGCCTGCGCGCGGTGCTGGTCGACGGCTTCGTTGGTGCTGGCTGGTCACATGCCTGCGACAAGGGCAGGGCCAGCATTCACGTCCGGCTCTTCGAGCAGTCCGACGCCGGCACGCGCGCCGAGATCGAAGCAGAGGCATTGGCGTTGTTGCATTTCCTCGAGCCCGATGCCGATCATCATGCCGTCGAACTCAAGTGAGCTGGAACGGAGATCCGGATGAAGGCAGTTGCCGTCACCGCCATGGCCATCGCAACGCTGCTCGCCGGTTGTGCGAGCGTGCCGCCGCCCGCGCCCGCGCCCAATCCGACGCCCGACTGGCGGCCGTCGCCCAATCACGACGCCCGCGGCGCGCAGATGATCATCATCCACCAGACCGAGATGGAATCGGCCGAGGCGGCGCTGCTGACGTTGCAAACGCGCAACCCCACCGGTCGCGTCAGCGCCCATTACCTGATCGGCAAGGACGGTCACCTCTATCAGCTGGTCGCCGAGGGTAATCGCGCCTGGCACGCCGGTGCATCGCGCTGGGGCGGTGTGACCGACCTCAACTCGGCCTCGATCGGCATCGAGCTGGACAACGACGGTGTCGCGCCTTTCAGCACCGCCCAGATCGACACGTTGCTGCGACTGCTGGGCGATATCACCGGCCGGCTCGACATCCCGCCCCACCTCGTCATCGGCCATGGCGACATCGCACCGTCGCGCAAGCGCGACCCGAGCGCGCTGTTCCCGTGGCAGCGCCTGGCCGAAGCCGGGTATGGCCTGTGGCCGCGGGAACCACTTGCCGTTGCGCCGGCCGGGTTCGACTCGTGGGCGGCATTGCGACTGGTCGGCTACGACCTGCGCGACCCGGGGGCGGCGCTGCGCGCCTTCCACCGCCACTATCGCGGCAACGAGGAGGAGCAGTGGCTGCCGGGCGATGCCGAGATCCTCAACGACCTGCAACGCCAGCTGATGGAAATGCCAACCCCGCCGACACCGTAGCCCGGGTAAGGCCAAAGGCCGCACCCGGGGGACATGACGGCGGAATCCCCGGGTGCGCTGCGCTTACCCGGGCTACGCAGTCGCCGGCTGGCGGCGGAACTTGTACACGACCGCGCCCACCAGCATCGCGACCGCCGCGGCCAGCAGGTTGGCAATGCTGGCACTGGCGAGCAGGCCGAGACTGAGTGCGATCGCCGCCAGCGGGATCAGCGGACCGCCGGGAAGTTGCAGTGCACCTTCGCGGTGGCCATGACGGCGGCTGAGCACCAGCACCGAACAGGCAGTGCCGATGTAGGTGCATAGCCGCGACACCACCGACAGCAGGGCCAGTTGCACGAACGAACCCGACAATGCCAGCGCCAGCGAGATCACGCCGATCACCACCACCGCCCGTGCCGGCGTGTGCAGGCGCGGATGGATCGCTGCCAGTGAACGCGGCCCGTAGCCATCGCTGGCCAGTGCCAGCAGGTACCGCGGCGCCATCATCACCGTGTTGCTCGATGTGCCGAGGATCGAAATGCTGGCGCCGACGGTCATCAGCAGCGCCAGCGTTTCACCACTGAAGCCCGCCGCCGCCTGCGCCAGCGGCGTCGACGACCGTGCAAGGCCGGGCAGAGTACCCAGCGCGACCCACTGCACGCTCACATACACCAGCGTGACCGTGGCAATCATCGTCAGCAATGCGAAAGGCACATCGCGTCGCGGATTGCGGTACTCGCCCGCGGCCGCCGGCAAATTCTCGAACCCGGCGTACGCGAACAGGAGCAGCAGCGCCGCTTCGGCCAGGGTCTTCGACGAGATCGGTGCATTCGCCGGCGAGGCCAGCGCGGCATCGACGTGGAAGGCGCCGATCCCGACAAACAGCAGCAACGGCAGCAGCTTGCCGATTGCGAGGATGACACCCGTGCGTGCCGCGGCGCGCACGCCGATGACGTTGATCACCACCAGCAGGCCGAGCGAGCCGATGACGATGGCGACGCGCGGCAGGCCCGATGCCGCCGCGGGCCAGTAATGCGTGACGGCTTCGGCCAGGCCATTGCTCAACGCCGCCGCGGTGGCCAGGCGGGTGAGCAGCAGCATCCAGCCGACCTCGAAGCCGATGAACGGACCGAACGCTTCGCGCGCGTACAGATAGCCGCCGCCGGGACCGTCGAAGTAGCTGGCGGCCTGCGCGTAGCACAGCACGAGCAGGCTGACGGCGAAGCCGGCGAGCAGCACGGCCCAGAGACTGGCAGGCCCCAGCAGTGCCGCCGCGGCGGCGGGAAGCAGGTAGATGCCGCTGCCGATGACGTCGTTGATCGACAGGCCCACGATCTGCCATCGGCTGACCGCACGAAGCGTTGTGGTGGGGTGTGCCGTTGCCTGCTGCTCCAAGGGCATTGCCTGTGCGGGGGCGATGGCGTCGAGAGTGCCTGATGGTGCGCTGCGGTTGCCACTGGGGGGGCGCGGCGAGTCCCCGGGTGCGCTTCACTTACCCGGGCTACGGGATGAAAAAAGCCGCCGGGTTTGCCGGCGGCTTTTTCATCGCGGTGATCGGTTGCGACTCAGAAGTCGTAACGCACCTGGATCTGCGCCAGGTCGAGGTCGGTGTCTTCGATCTCGAAGCGGCTGTACTCGCCGCGCAGGGCAATGTGATCGGTGAAGGCGTACTGCACGCCGACGCCATAGGTCGGGTCGCTGCCGCTATCGTCCGTGTTGCCGACGACGCTCGGGATCGCGGTGTCGAGGTCCCAGCGCTGGAAACCGGCCTTGCCGTAGACGGAGAACTTGTCGGTGATCGGCACCGTGCCGACCGCGGTCAGGTACACCGAGCTGGCTTCTAGTTCGGCACCGTTGCCGCGCGGTTCGAGCTTGCCGAAATCGGCGTAACCGGCCTCGAGGCCGAAATAGCGGTTGAACTGATAACCGCCGAACAGCGAGAACGCGGTGTCCTCGTCGTCGTAGTTGCCTTCGTCCACATAGGACTGGCCGACGCCGGCACCGGCGTAAAAGCCCTTGTCGGCAGCTTGCGCGCCGAATGCGGCGGCACCTGCCAGGACGGCGATGAGGGCGCGGGAAAGCATCTTGTTCTTGCTCATTGCTGTTCAACTCCTGCAAACGGTCACCGCGGCCAATCGGGGGAGGGAGCGGTGGCGTCAGTGCGACGGGCCCCGGCGGAATGCCTGGGCAGCCATCGCTGCACGAGATAAGTGGGTCTGCACTCGCGCAGCCCAAGGCCGGAGTCCGGGGATTCACTGTCCCGTGTCTGGAACATGCACGCCGACGGCAGCCCGCGGCGGTGCGGACTTTTCCGAATCTGGCGAAAAGGTCATTGGCCACCGTGAAATCGCGCAGGGCGCCATAGGATCGGCAATACCGCGACCGCAAACGTGATCTTCGTCTGGTTGCCGTCGCGGGCGTGATCAGGGGGCTGTGACGATTGCCGCTTGCGAGCCAGCGATGGCCGTGCCGCGGCGCCAACTCCCCTGCGATCGATCCCCCAATCTTCATACCAAGTCAAAGCAAGGGAGCCGTGCGCATGTATTCAAGGAATCTGGTGTTGGCCATCGTCCTGGCGAGTTGCGGGTTCGCCATGCCTGCGGCAAAGGCGGCAGACGAGAAGCCGTTCGACACCGTCGCGGTGATGGCCAAGCAGGACCGTATCCGTCGCGACGTGTCGGCCGGCGCCGCCGGGTTCAGCGATCTGTCCGCCGACAAGCGCAGCGAACTGGTGCAACGCCAGGATGCGCTGTTCCAGATCATCCAGGGCCGCCGTTACGAGGACCTGAGCGCAGAAGAGCGCGCCACGGCATCCAGCGAGATTGCATGGCTCGACTCGGTGGCCCGCCAGGTCGCCGACGAACGCATGGTCTGCGAGCGCACCCGCAAGTCGGGCACCAATCGAGTCGAGCGTGTCTGCATGACCGCCAGGGAGCAACGCGAGGCGCGGGAAAAGGCCCAGAACGCGATGGAAGGCCGGCGCATCTCGCCGCAGTACGACAGCCCGACGCGCTGATCTCGTGCCGCGCCGCTGGCATTGCCGGGTGTCGCGGACGTTCATGAAGGCGCTGGCATAGTGGCCGTGCCCGTCCCGAAGAGGGCGGCGCGCTGGTCGAGTGTGGCGCGAAAGGCGGCTTCGGCCGCCTTTCGCTTATGGGCGAAACGCTACGCGTTCGTGACCTCGCAGCGGGCCATGCGACAATGCGCCCACGATGAACGACGCTGTTGACCTCGACCTCGCCAGGCTGCGCCGCAGCTGCGCGCAATGCTCGCTCCAGCAGCTGTGCCTTCCCGCCGGCATCGACGCCAGTGAACTGGTCCGCCTGGACGAAATCGTCCGGCGCCGGCGTGCGCTCACCCGTGGCGAGCGCCTGTTCCGCATAGGCGATCGGTTGTCGTCGGTATTCGTTGCCCGCGACGGCGCGTTCAAGACGGTCAGCATCAGCGAGGACGGCGAAGAGCAGGTCATCGGCTTCCACCTGGCCGGTGAGCTCATCGGACTCGACGCACTGGGCGAAGGCACGCACCGCTGCGAAGCGGTGGCGCTGGACAGCGCCAATGTCTGCGACGTACCGCTGGACCAGCTCAGTGCCGTCGCTGCGCAGCTGCCGTCCTTGCAGCAGCAACTCCTGCGCGTGATCGGCCACAGCCTCAATCGCGATCACGATCATCTGGAAATGCTGGTACGCCGCCAGGCCAACGAGCGCATCGCATTGTTCCTGCATGGCCTGAGCGAACGATTCCGCCAGATCGGGCAGTCATCACAGGGCTTCCGCCTGCCGATGAGCCGCGAGGACATCGCGCGCTACCTTGGCCTCGCCCTGGAAACGGTCAGTCGCGGCTTCACCCGTTTGCAGGAGGACGGAGTGATCGACGTGCATGGCCGGCGCGTGGAGATCCTCGACGGCGCGGCGCTCGAACGGCTTGCGCACGGTACCGACAGCGGCGAGCACAAGCGGCAGAAGACCGCTTCGTAACGCCTGCACCGTCAGCCCCGGTTGCGATCAGGCCGGCAGGCTGCCGCAGCCCAGTGCCGCCAGCAGCGCGTGCATCGCCGGCACCCGCATCAGCCAGGGCGCCGCCAGGGTCAGCACGCCTGCGGCCAGCACGAGCGCGGCGGCGGCATTGCGCCAGCGCGTCTGCAGCCAGCGGCCCAGGCGCGCGCCGCTCATGGTCAGCGGCAGCATCACCGGCAACGTCCCCAAGCCGAACGCGGCCATCGTCAGTGCGCCGTTGAGGGCGCTTGCCTGCAGCCAGGCTGCGATCAGCAGCGTCGTGCTCAGGCCGCAGGGAAGCCAGCCCCACAGCAGCGCCAGGCCAAGCCTTCGCGCACGCGTGTCCGCCGGCAGCAGGCGCTGCTGCAGCGGCCGCAGTACCTGCCACAGCCGGTTGCCCGGACGCGACAGGAACGCCAGGCGCCCGTGCCGGTCGAACAGGCGCAGTGCGACGATCACCAGCACCACGCCGACCAGCATGCGCAGTCCGATTGCGAGGCCTTCGATACGTGCAACCTGGACGATGCCGTGGCCGAGGCCGCCGGCGATCGCGCCGGCGATCACGTAGCCGGCAACGCGGCCGAGGTTGGCTTCCAGCGCAATCCGGCCCGGATGGCCGTTCGCCGTCGCCGAGAAGCCGGTGGCGATACCGCCGCACATCGCGGCACAGTGCACGCCGCCGAGGAGGCCACTGAGCAGGGCCGCGCCGAGGGTCAGCCAGTCAATCGGCATCCGCGCCATTCCGCTGCGGTGGAGCGTCCGCTGCCGGCGGCGCCGGCGTCGGGTCCTCGCGCAGGATGTCGATCGCCGGCGTGTCGAGGTCGTCGAACTGCCCGCGCCGAACCGCCCACACGAATGCCCAGATCGCGATGCCCAGCAGGACCAGGCTGATCGGCACGAGCAGCAACAGGATGGTCATGGCCGCGTCGCCCGCACCGTCCCGGCATCCAGCCTCCCCAGGCGCAACGCATTGAGCGTGACCAGCAGCGACGACAGCGCCATGCCGACCGCGGCGATCCACGGCGTGACGTGGCCCGTGGCGGCCAGCGGCAGGGCCAGCACGTTGTAGCCAAGCGCCCAGGCCAGGTTCTGGCGGACGATCGCGCGGGTGCGTCGCGCCAGCGATATCGCCTGCGGGATGCGCAGCAGCGAAGGGCTGGTGACGACGAAGTCGGCCGCGCGCTGCGCCAGAGCGGCGCCTTCGGACATCGCGATCGATATATCCGCGCCGGCAAGCACCGGCGCATCGTTGAGGCCATCGCCGACCATGGCGACGACATCGCCATTCGCCTGCAGTTCGCGCACGTGCGCCAGCTTCTGCTCGGGCGTCTGCCGCGAACGCACCGCCTCGATGCCGATGGCGGCGGCGAAGCGCCGCACCGGCGCATGCGCGTCGCCGCTGCACAGTTCCACGTGCAGTCCCTGCGCCCGCAAGGCGGCCACGGCCTCGTGTGCGTCCTCGCGCCTGGCTTCGCTGACGGTGAAGCGGGCGACGGCGATACCGTCATGGCCGAGCCACAGTGCGCCGTCGTCCTCGCCATTGGCGGCGAACTCGGCGCGACCGAGGCGCCAGCTACGGCCATCGATCGTGCCCTCGATGCCGTGGCCGGGGATGCTGCGCAACTGCTCCGCGCGATGGTTGCTGTCGATGTCGGCGAAGGCATGCGCCAGAGGGTGGCCGCTGTCGCGCTCCAGTGCCGCGGCGATCGCGAGGGCGTCATCGGGGTCGGTGCCGTTGAAGATGCCGACCGTATCGAGTTGCGGACGGCCGTTGCTGAGCGTGCCGGTCTTGTCGAAGACGACGCGGTCGACGCGCGCCAGCGTCGACAGCGCATCGCCGCGCAGGCCGAGCACGCCCATCCGTGCCAGCGCGCCGTGCGCGGCCGTCAGTGCCGTCGGGATCGCCAGCGACAGCGCGCAAGGGCAGCTCACCACCAGCAGTGCCAGCGTCACTTCCAGCGCCCGCGCGGGATCGTGCTGGTGCCACCAGGCGTACACCGCCAGTGCGCACGGCACCAGCACCAGCACGAACGCGGTGGCGATGCGGTCTGCGACGCGGGCGAGTGCCGGTCGCTCGCCCTGGGCCTGCTCGACCAGCCGGGTCAGCTGCGACAACCGCGTATCGCTGCCAACCCGTGACACGCGGATCCGCGCCGGCTGCTCGCGGCAGATGCTGCCTGCCAGCGCGGTCGTCCCGGGCTGGCGTTGCACCGGCGCCGATTCACCGGTGATCAGGGCTTCGTCGAAAGCGGATGCGTGATCGAGCAGGAGGCCGTCGGCCGGTACCGATTCGCCCGACGCCACGCGCACGACGTCGCCAACCGTCAGTTCGACCAGCGCAACCTGCTCACGCGTGCCGTCGTCGCGCTCGCGCGTGGCGAGCGCCGGGCGCGCGCGTGCCAGCGCATCGACCTGCGCGCTGGCAACGCTGCGGGCGCGCTGTTCGAACATGCGCGCCACCAGCAACAACAGCACGAACATCACCGCGGCGTCGTACCAGACATGGGCGCCACCGCGGACCGTCTCCAGCAGGCTGGCGAAGTACGCCAGCAACGTCGATGACGCGATCAGCGTGTCCATGCCCAGGCGGCGCCCGCGCAACTCGCGCCACATGCCTTCCAGGAACGGCCAGCCCGAGTAGAAGACCACTGGCGTCGACACCAGAAAGGTGATCCAGCGGAAGAAGTCGCGCGTCGCCAGCGGCATCTGCCCGGCGGTATCGAGGTACAGCGCCTCGGCGAACATCATTGCCTGCACTGCGCCGAGCCCGGCCACGCCCAGCCGGATCAGCCAGCGCCGGCGCTCCTGGCGCTGCGCCTGCTCGCGGGCTTCGCCCGTCGCGAGCCACGGCCGATAGCCCAGCGCGTCGAGGCGCGACATCAGCGTCGACAGCGCGACCTTGCGTGGATCCCAGGCGACGACGATGCGCCCGGTGACGGCGTTGGCGCCGGCATCGAGCACGCCTGGCAGTCGCCGCAATGCGCGGTCGACCAGCCATGCGCATGCGGCGCAACGCATCGCGTCGGTGAGTACGGTGATCTCGAGCCCGCCCGGCACGTTGCGGCTGTGCTCGGCCAGCACCACGTCGCGGTCCCAGCCGGCGAAGTCGGCGGCATCGGCATCCACCCGGCCCGCAGGCACGGTGCGCAGGCGGTAGTAGTCGCCGAGGGCCGCCTGCTCGATCCAGCTCGACGCCGCGGCGCAGCCGTTGCAGCAGAACAGGTCGGCGCCACTGGTCACGGTGCATCCGGCGGCCAGCGCTTCGCCACAGTGATGACAGACGCCGGCGACGCAGTCCGCGCGACCATCGACAGCGCGGCCGTCCAGGGCACGGTTCTGCGAAGCCAGTGCAGTCCGGGTGACACTCATGCGTACATCATCCCCCAATCATCGGCCTGCATCGAACACGCTGTTTCGCAGGCGCTCACTCGTCCGCAAGCGCCGGCCCGAGGTGCGCGGCACGCTGTCCGGCCAGCAGCCGGCCATGCAGGCGCCAGCCATGGTCGGCCGGGGCCAGCTGCAGCAGCCAGTCGTGCCCGGACGACGGTTCGATCTTCGCGCGCCAACCAAGCTCGCTCGGCGCGAGCGTGACGGTGCGGTCCTTGGCCGCCTCGCTCGGGTGCGACAGGATCAGCGTCAGCGATTCGTCGCGGCGAACGCTGCCATCGGCGAATCCACCGCCGACCGGCAGCAGCTCGATCATGTCCTTGTCGACGCGCAGTACCGCCGACAGTTTCAGCTCGCGGGCACGCTCATCCGGACCGAGTTCGGTGACCTGGATCTGCGCGGTCCGGTGGACGGTATCGATCACCGCATCGTTGCTGCCGCTTCGCACCGCGACCACCAGCAGCGCGACACCGGCCACGACGGACGCGATCGGCAGGCCCAGCACCAGCCACATGATCGGCATGCTCAGCGGACCGCGGGGCTCGGCATCACTGCGGCTCATCACATCGGCCCGAAGAAAGTGGAGGGAACGTCGGCCTGGGCGGCGCCGTCGACGCGCTCGACCTTGAAGGTGATCTCCTGCTTGCCGCGCACGTCCTTCGGCGACGACAGGGTCAGCGGCAAGTTCAGTACCTGCTCGGCCGGCGCATCGATCACCTGCTCGCCGCCCGCCAGGGTAATGCCCGCCGGCGCCTGCACGCTCAGGCGGAACTGCCGTGCCTTGACGTCCTTGTTGACCAGCTTGAGGGTGTAGCCGTTCTCGATGCGGCCATCGCCGGTCTCGCGATAAAGCGCGTTGCGGTCGCGCAGGACCTCGGCGATCAGCGGGCTGCGGTGGCCGACGCCCCATGCCCAGCCCGCGCACAGCGCGAGCAGCAGCAGGCCGTATACGAACACCCGCGGACGCAGCACCCGCGTGGGCTTGCCGTCAATCGCATTCTGCGTGGCGTAGCGGATGAGCCCCTTCGGGTAGCCCATCTTGTCCATCACGTCGTCGCAGGCGTCGATGCACGCACCACAGGCGATGCACTCGTACTGGAGGCCGTTGCGGATGTCGATCCCGGTCGGGCAGACCTGCACGCAGATCGTGCAGTCGATGCAGTCGCCGAGTTCTTCCGGCGCGAACTTCGGCAACGGCGCGGCCTTCAGGCCGACGTCGGCGACAGCGGTGGTACTGGTCGCTACCACGGCGTTGGTCACACGATGCGCGAAGCGGAACACGTAGTCGTAGGCGGTCGCCGGATCCAGCAGTCCCCGCGCGCGTTCGGCCGCGCCCTTCATGCCGCGCTTGCGCGGACCGCGCGGCTCACCGCGCATCGGGTCGTAGGCGATGATCAGCGTGTTGCGGTCGAACATCGCGCTCTGGAAGCGCGCATACGGGCACATGTACTTGCACACCTGTTCGCGCAGGAAGCCGGCATTGCCCCAGGTCGCCAGGGCATAGAACAGCACCCAGAACAGCTCCCAGTTGCCCCAGCCCGGGGCGCTGCCAACCAGCGGCGTCCGCGCCGCGAGGTCGGTGATCGGAGTGAAGAAGCCGACGAAGGTGAAGCCGGTCCACAACGCGAACACCAGCCACAGGACGTGCTTGCTACCCTTGCGCAGGACCTTGTTGCGGTTCCACGGACCGGCATCGAGTTTCATCCGCGCATTGCGGTCGCCCTCCGTCCATTGCTCCATCCACAGGAACACTTCCGTCCACACCGTCTGTGGACACGCGTAGCCGCACCACAGGCGACCGGCGAGGGCAGTGAAGAAGAACAGGGCGAAGCCGGCGATCACCAGCAGCATCGCCAGGAACACGAAGTCCTGCGGCCAGAAGTTCAGCCCGAACACGTAGAACTTGCGTGCCGGCAGGTCGAACAGCACCGCCTGGCGGCCACCCCAGCGCAGCCACGGGAACACATAGAACATGCCCAGCAGCACCACTACCGCGATCTTGCGCCAGGTCTGGAAGCCGCCGTCGACGTCGCGCGGGTAGATCTTGCGTTCGCTTACGTAAAGCGCGCCGCCGTCATCCAGCAGGTCGAGTGGGATTTTCCTGGTCATGCGGACTGCTCTGGCGGATTACTCGACGGACTCATTCCGGCGGCAACGGCCGGTTGAAGCGGCTGGCGGGTCGCAGCAGGATCCAGGTGAACGCACTGGAGGCGGCCGTGGCCAGCCAGAACATGAAGAAGGCGATGCTGTAGCCGAGCGTGCGGGTCAGCGGCAGCTCGGGGAATGTCATGTCGCGCAATGCCAGCGGGTCGACGAAGGCGAAGAACACCATCGTCATCACCGCGGCCGAGAAGAAGCTCGGCCACAGGATCGCCCCGAGCCGCTGCGCGAGCGGTCGGGGCGGGTGATCGAAACGTGGGACGGTGTAGTCGGGCATGTCGTCATCGCGTGGCGGTGGTGGCGGGCTTGCCGGAGTGCGACAGCGACCAGATGTAGGCGGCGACCAGGCGGGCGCGGGTTTCGCCGAGAATCTGCCGGTGCGCCGGCATCGTGCCGTGGCGGCCGTTGTTGATCGTCTCGCGCATGCTCTGGGTGCTGTTGCCGTACATCCAGTAGCCGTCGGTCAGGTCGGGCGCACCGAGCTCCGGGTTGCCCTTGCCGTCGACGCCGTGGCAGGCCACGCACACGCCGTTGTAGAGGCTCTTGCCCTGTGCCGCCATGTAGTTGTTCTGCATGCTGTCCGGGTCCGACAGCGTGCGCACGTAGGCGATGACGTAGTCGACCGCGTTGTCGCCGCCCATGCCGGTGAGCACCTTGCCCCATTCCGGCATCACGCCTTCGCGGCCGTCGAGCACCGTCTGCAGCACGCGCTCCGGCGAGCCGCCCCAGTGCCAGATGTCGTCGCTGAGGTTCGGGTAGCCAATCGCGCCGCGTGCCGACGAGCCGTGGCAGGTGGCGCAGGTGTTGTTGAAGATCGAGCGGCCGAGTGCGACCGCCTTGGGATCGCGCGCGACCACGTCGATCGACTTGCCTGCGTACGGCGCGAAGGTCTGTTCGAGCTTGCGGTCGTCGCGGGCCTTGTCGGCTGCCTGTTCCTTGGCCGACGTCCACTTGCTGGTGCCGGCGAACGCACCCAGGCCCGGGAAATAGATGAGATAGCCGATCGCGAAGACGATGGTGATGTAGAACAGGTTGATCCACCACCGCGGCATCGGCTTGTTGTACTCGGTGATGTCGCCGTCCCAGTAGTGGCTGGTTTCGGTCGGACCCGGATCGCCGGGCTTGCGCTTGCCGGTCCACCACAACAGCCACACGCAGCCCAGGAGGTTGATGGCGACGATGATGATCACGTACCACGACCATGCGGCGGTCATGACCTGTTCTCCTTGTTGGCATCCGCATCCTGCTCATCGAGCGGGAGTTGCGCGGCCGCGTCGAATTCCGGCTTGCGCCTGGGACTCCAGGCCCAGATCCAGCCACCGACGAACAGCACCAGCAGCACCGCGGTAATGATTCCGGAGGTCATCTCAGCCACCCCTCGGTGCGTGCTTGCCGAGCGCCTGCAGGTAGGCGACCACTGCGTCGAGTTCGGTCTTGCCCTTGACCGCGGCAGCGGCGCCGCTGAGGTCCTCGGCGGTGTACGGGTCGCCGATGCGCTTGAGTGCGCGCATCCGGCGTTCCACTTCGACGCCGTCGACCTTGTTCTCGGCCAGCCACGGGAAGCTGGGCATGTTCGACTCGGGCACCACGTCACGCGGGTTGATCAGGTGCACGCGGTGCCAGTCGTCGGAGTAGCGGCCGCCGACGCGGGCCAGGTCCGGTCCGGTGCGCTTGCTGCCCCACTGGAACGGATGGTCGTAGACCGACTCGCCGGCGAGCGAGTAATGGCCGTACCGCTCGGTTTCGAAGCGCAGCGTGCGGATCATCTGCGAGTGGCAGTTGTAGCAGCCCTCGCGGACGTAGACATCGCGCCCGGCCAGTTGCAGCGCAGGGTAGGGCTTCACGCCCGGCAGCGGTTTCACCGCCTCGGCCTGGTACATCAGCGGGACGATCTCGGCCAGGCCGCCGAACGATACGGCGACCGCGATCAGCACCGCCATCAGGCCGATATTGGTTTCGACTTTCTCGTGGGAATGGCTCATGTCGACCTCAGGCGTGGGCGCTGGCGCTGTCTGGCTGCAACACCGGTATCGGGGCGATATCGGCTGCGTGCTGCCAGGTACGGATCACGTTCCAGGCCATGAGCAACATGCCTGCCAGGACCACGAGGCCTCCGGCCAGTCGGCCGAGGTAGTACGGATAGGTCGCGTTGAGCGCTTCGACGAAGCTGTAGGTGAGCGTGCCGTCGGGATTGGTGGCCCGCCACATCAGGCCCTGCATCACGCCGGCAATCCACATCGAGGCGATGTAGAGCAGCACGCCGACCGTGTGCAGCCAGAAATGCAGATCGATGGCTTTGACCGAGAACATTTCCTTCTGCCCGAGCAGGCGCGGGAGCAGCGAGTAGATCGAGCCGATGGTGATCATCGCCACCCAGCCCAGCGCGCCGGCGTGGACGTGGCCGACGGTCCAGTCGGTGTAGTGCGAGAGCGAGTTGACCGTCTTGACCGACATCATCGGCCCCTCGAAGGTCGCGATCATGTAGAACGAGATCGCGACGATCAGGAACTTCAGGATCGGATCGGTGCGCAGTTTGTCCCATGCACCCGACAGGGTCATGATGCCGTTGATCGCGCCGCCCCAGCTCGGTGCCAGCAGCACCAGCGAGAACACCATGCCCAGCGACTGCGCCCAGTCCGGCAGCGCGGTGTACTGCAGGTGATGCGGGCCGGCCCACATGTAGATCGCGATCAGCGCCCAGAAATGCACGATCGACAGCCGGTACGCATCCACCGGGCGCCCGGCCTGCTTGGGCACGACGTAATACATCATTCCCGGGAGCGCAGCGGTCCGGACGAAGCCGACCGCGTTGTGCCCGTACCACCATTGCGCCATCGCATCGACCGCGCCGGAGTAGATCGAATACGATTTGCCCAGCCCGACCGGGATCGCCAGGTTGTTGACGATGTGGAGCAGGGCGATGGTGATGATGTAGGCGCCGAAGAACCAGTTGGCGACATAGATGTGGCGAACCCGGCGTTTCACGATCGTGCCGAAGAAGACCACGCCGTACGCCACCCAGACCGCGGTGATCAGCAGGTCGATCGGCCACTCGAGTTCCGCGTATTCCTTGCCCTGGGTCATACCCATCGGCAGGGTGATGGCCGCGGCCACGATCACCGCCTGCCAGCCCCAGAAGGTGAAGGCGGCGAGCTTGTCGGAAAACAGCCGCACATGGCAGGTGCGCTGCACGATGTAGTAGCTGGTGGCGAACAGCGCCGATCCGCCGAAGGCGAAGATCACCGCATTGGTGTGCAGCGGGCGCAGGCGGCCGTAGCTCAGCCAGGGCGTGTCGAAATTCAGCGCCGGCCAGTACAGCTGGGCGGCGATCAGCACGCCGACCGCCATGCCGACGATGCCCCAGAGCACCGTGACTGCGGTGAACTGGCGCACGATCTTGTCGTTATACGTTTCCGTGATCGGTGCTTGCATTTGCTTCCCCTCCGCGATGGCGGATCGCCGGCATTCTAGGAACGCGCCGTCCGTGCGCGTTTGACCTGGATCAAGTGGCGGGCGGCGGGCAGACGTGCGCCGGCACCGAGCGGATCGAGCCTAGATCGCGCGACGTGAAGGCGAGTTTCATCACGGTCGTTTCACGCCCCGACGCCGTGCGGCTGGATCACGCCACTGGCGATGCCGGCGGCCACAATGCCGATCAGCGCGATCGACAGGCCGATCCGCCAGGTCAGGGCATTGACCGCCCGCTTGCTCTGGCCTCGATCGACGAGCATGTAATAGAGGGCAGCGCCGAGGTTGTAGACGATCAGGCCAAGGAAGGCGACGACCAGCAGGGTTTTCATGGGTTGGACCCGGTCACGTGGACGCTTTCAGGGGGAACGCTGGCAGGTGCCGCTCTGCGCAGGCGCGCAAGCCAGGCCCGGCGCAGCAGCAGGGCGAGGGTCATGACGCCCAGGTAGAGGCCATAGGCCAGCGAGGTTGCCAGCACCTGCTTCCACATCGGGCCGAAGCCGGGGTCGGCGTGGCGCATGCCCCAGTACATGCCGGCGAAGGCAGCGGCCGTAGCCAGGGCAAGCGCGGCCGAGTCGGCCAGGGCCCGGGCCGGCCCGCGCGGCTGGCGCGGGTACATCCAATAAAGCACCGACAGGATGGCGAACCAGGGGGCGAACAGGATCAGGGCGAGGTTCAGTTGCACGTCCGCGGACATGGCGGCGGGCTCGTGATGGGGGATGCGCGCAGTCTAGGCCGTGAGTATCAGTCGGCATAGAATCAGAAATGGTGAAAAAAACCGTATCAGATGGCCCGCGCCCGGGCCCGTCCCCAGCCAGACCCGCCCCCATGAAGCGCTACCAGGCCCTCGCCGACGACATCGCCCACTCGATCCAGGCCGGCGTCTTCCGCCCCGGCGAACGGTTGCCATCTGTCCGCCAGACCTGCGCCGCCCGCAAGCTCAGCCCGGCCACCGTCTTCCAGGCCTATTACCTGCTGGAAGCGCGGGGACTGGTCGAGTCGCGGGCGCGCTCGGGTTACTACGTCGCCCTGCGCCCGCGGCTGCTGCCGCCGGAACCGGAAATCGCCTCCCGCCCCGATGGCGACTCGCGCAGCGTCGACGTCAGCGAGCTGGTCTTCGAGGTGCTGCAGTCGGCGATGGACCGCGATGTCGTGCCGTTCGGGTCGGCGTTCCCGAGCCCGCTGCTGTTCCCGCTACCGAAACTCGGCCGCGCCGTCGCCGCCACCGCGGTCGACCTCGATCCCTGGAGCACCGTCGACGACCTCACGCCGGGCCTGGGCGAACTTCGCCGGCAGATCAGCCAGCGGTACCTCATCGATGGCATCGACGTCGCCGCCGACGAGATCGTCATCACCAATGGCGCGATGGAGGCGTTGAACCTCAGCCTGTCGGTGATAACCCGTCCCGGCGATGCGGTGCTGGTGGAGTCACCATGCTTCTATGCCGTACTGCAGACGCTCGAGCGCAATGGCCTGCACGCGATCGAAGTGCCGACGCACCCGCGTGACGGCATCGACCTGGTCGCGCTGGAATCGGCGATCCGCCGCCACGCACCGCGCGCGTGCTGGCTGATGCCGACCTTCCACAATCCGCTCGGCGCGACCGTGCCGGAGGCCGGCAAGCGCGACCTGGTCGCGCTGCTCGCCCAACACGCCATCCCGCTGATCGAGGACGACGTCTACGCCGAGCTGCACTTCGGCCCCAAACGCCTGCTGCCGGCGAAGGCCTTCGACCGCGACGGCCTGGTGATGCATTGCTCGTCGTTCTCCAAGTGCCTCGCGCCGGGGTACCGGATCGGCTGGGTCGCGGCCGGGCGATTCCGCCAGGCGATCGCGCGCAACAAGCTCACCACCACGCTCAACACCAACGTGCCGGCGCAGCTGGCCATCGCGCGCTACCTGCAGCGCGGAGGCTACGACCGCCATCTGCGCCGCCTGCGCAGCACGCTGGCTTCGCAGCAGGAGCAGTACAGCGCCGCGGTTGCGCGCTGGTTTCCGCCGGGCACGCGGGTAACGCGTCCATCCGGTGGCTACTTCGCCTGGATCGAACTGCCCGACGGCTGCGATGCACTGGCCCTGCAGCGACAGGCCGTGCGCAGTGGCATCAGCATCGCGCCGGGGCCGATGTTTTCGGCGAGCCGCGGCTTCGGCCACTGCCTGCGCCTGAACTTCGGCCACCCGCTGGACCCGCGCGCCGACGCGGCGCTGCAGCAGCTGGGCGCGATCGCGGCCGCCCAGGCGCCGGGCGGGTGACGCTGTCTCCGGACCGGGCTTCATCTTCCCTATAGGTGGCCTGCCTAGAATTCGCCGGATGAGCCGGTCCCACCCCGTCGTGGTCGTCCTGCTGGCAGCGCTGGCGCTGTCGGTGGCTGCGCCCGCACAGGCGCGCAAGGTTTACCGGTGCGTCCGCGACGGCACGGTCAGCCTGTCGACCGCGCCCGAGCCCGGTTCACGCTGCAAGGCACGTGAGATCGACGACAACGCCGTGGCCCTGCCGAACCTGTGGGGCGGCGGCGGTGCGGTCAGTGGCACGCTTTATCAGCGCGAGCAGGATGGCGTCACCGTGTACGGCACGCGCAAGCTGCCCGGTTCGGTGAAGGTGCTGGCATTCACCGTGCCCGCGCCGCCGGGCGAACCGGCCCACGTCGGCCTCGGCCAGGTCGGGCCGGCGCAGATCGACCGTTATCCGAAACAGTTCCGCGCCGCCGCTCGCGCAACCGGCGTCGACGAAGCATGGTTGCGGGCGATCGCGCATGCCGAAAGCGGATTCGACGCCAATGCGGTTTCGTCGAAGGGCGCGCAGGGCGTGATGCAGCTCATGCCGGCCACCAGTCGCGAGTACGGCGTGGTCGATCCGTTCTCGTCAGGCCAGTCGATCGATGCCGGTGCCCGTCACCTGCGCACATTGATGCGCCGGTACCACGACGACTTCACCCTTGTCGCCGCGGCGTACAACGCGGGCATCGGTGCGGTGGCGCGTTACGGCGGCGTTCCGCCGTATGCCGAGACGCAGGCGTACGTCGCCAAGGTGCAGGTGCTGCACGCGCGCTATCGTACTGCGTTGGGATTGAAGCCTGTGTCGGCTCCGCCTGCGTCCGCGTCGATGCCTTGAGCGCTCAGGCCATCGCCTTGGTCGACTCGTACGGCAACGGCGTCGCGCCCGACGCCACCAGCGTCGGCTCCAGCGCATCGAGGAATTCCTTGTTGCCGTCGAGAACTACCAGGATCCGCCCGGCCTGGATCTCGGCGTCGAACTTGCGCCGGATCGGATCCGGGATCGACGATCCCACCAGTGCAGATGCCCAGCAGCCAACCGCGGCGCCAGCGACCGTTGCTGCAGCCGCACCCGCGAGCGTCAATCCGATCGGGGTCAGCACCACCGCTGCCAGGCCCGCGAGCAATCCCGCCGCACCACCGTAACCGGCACCGCGCAGGGCGGCCGGAATCAGGTCCGTGTCGGCTTCCTTGTGTTCGTTGGGAATCTCTTCCAGCTCGATGTCGGAGCGTGCGACCAGCAGGATGTCGTCATTGCCGACACCGGCGCTGCTTGCGGCGGTCATCACCGACTGTGCAGTGCCCAGGTCGGGTGTGCTGAATACATGACGGATCTTCATCATCTCCCTCCGGGGCCGCGATGGAAGCGCTCTGGTCGCATGTGCGTGCCAGCTTTGACTCGGCTGGGTTAGAGGCGTGTGATGAGTGACCGCGCCAGCCAGCGAGGGCGGCAACAACGACGGCACCGGTGCCGACATCAGCGTGCGGATGACGGTGCTAAGGTGCCCCCCATCCGCAATCAACACGAGGTGAAACGATGACATCGCCAGCTAGCGCATTGCCGGCAAGGGCCGCGCCAACGAAGGTGGCACTTCTGGTTGCGATCGCACTGACCCTTGCAGCATGCAAGGCACAGGCACCGTCACCAGCGCCGCAGCCGCAACCCGCGACGCCGCAGGTGACCGCCGACACGTCCGCGCAGCCGGCCCGATCGACCGATGCACCGCTGCCTTCGGAAGACGCGTCGCTTTCGCCCGCGGCAACGGCCAGCGCGGCACTGCCGGAGGCGTTCGTCGGCAAGGTGTGGAAGGTCAAGCAATCGACAACGGTGGAGCCCGGGACGACCTACGCATTCCTGGCCGACGGCACGCTGGTCATCGACTCGCCCAATGGCACGCCGATGCACGGCCGCTGGTCGTATGAGAAGGGCGCGTTGGTGATGGTCGAGGAAGGCATCAGCTATCCGACCGACATCCTCGCGATCGACGCTTCGCAGTTCCGCATCCGCAGCCATAACCCCGGCGAGCCGGTCGACATCGAGCTGGTGCCGGCCCCCGATCATCCGCTGCCAAAACCCTGAGCGTGGCGGGGCGCCAGCCCCGACCACCGGGGTCACCGAGGAGGAAGCCATGCTTCCCACTGTCGACGTGCAATGCCCGTACTGCGGCGAAACCATCACCCTCGTGATCGACGACTCCGCCGGCGCCCAGAACTACATCGAGGATTGCCAGGTGTGCTGCCGCCCGATCACCGTGGTGATCGAGTTCGACGAGGACGGCGTCCCACAGGCGGATGTCCGCGGCGAAGACGAAGCCTGAATCGGCAGCAGGGCGTTGCCCTGCGTGCCGACATGCTTGATCGATTCCGTCGCGTTGACCTCCCGCCGGGTGAAGGTTGTGTTGTGTTCAGCTGCGCAGCGTGGGCTGCGCGTGCGGAAACTCCGGACTGCGTCACATTCATTCGCAAAAACGGTCACTCAAACGGTGCGCCGCTACCGTCAATCGAATCGAGCGTGGTTAAGCGAACGTAGGTTTAACGAATCCAGCCGCGCAAACGTTCATGCGCGCGCCGGCAAGGTGGGGTCGTGCGGCACGTCAGGGGCAACGTCGCCCTCCCGCGCAGACAACAGGCTTCACCGCCGCCCACTTTGGAGACACGAATGACCATCCATTCCCGCAAGCCGCTCCTCGCCGCCGTCGCCCTGGTGGCCGCGCTGTCCGCACCGCTCGCTTTCGCCCAGTCGGCATCGCCGGCACCGGCGCAGGAAACCGACGCCGCCGCCCAGGCCGAGCCCGCCGCTGCTGCACCGGCCGCGACCGCGACCGCGGCGCCGCAGAAGAAGAGCTGGTCCGACGTCGACTCCAACAAGGATGGCGCACTGAGCAAGACCGAAGCCGCGACCGTACCGGCGCTCGGTCAGGTCTTCGACAAGGCTGACTCCAACGCCGACGGCGCGCTGACCACCGACGAATACAAGGCGTATGTCGCCAAGGTGCAGACGGCACCTGGCAAGGCTGGCAGCGGCGGCTAACCCCTCTGCTGCACCCGACGACAAGGGCGGCTTTGGCCGCCCTTGTTTTTTCCGTTGCCGGCAGTCCCGCATAATGTGCGCATGAGTGACATCCAGCTGATCGGCTTCGACGCCGACGACACCCTCTGGCGCAGCCAGGACTACTTCGACCAGGCCCAGCTCGATTTCGAACGCATCGTCGGCGCCTACGTCGACCTGCACGACGCACGCGTGCACGAACGCCTGTACGAGGTCGAGAAGGGCAACATCGCTCTGTTCGGCTATGGCGTGAAAGGCATGGTGCTGTCGATGATCGAAGCGGCGGTCGACATCACCGGCTCGCGCATCAGCGCCCAGGACCTGCATCGCATCGTCAGCCTCGGCAAGGATCTGCTGCGTCACCCGGTTGAACTGCTGCCCGGCATCCGCGAAGCGGTCGAGGCCATCGCCGCCGACTTCGACGTGGTGCTGATCACCAAGGGCGACCTGTTCCACCAGGAAGCCAAAGTGAAGCAATGCGGCTTCGCCAACCTGTTCCGGCGCATCGAGATCGTCAGCGAAAAGGACACCGCAACCTACGCCCGCCTGCTCGAGGAATTCGGGCTGCCGGCCGAGCGCTTCGTCATGGTCGGCAACTCCCTGCGTTCCGACATCGCCCCGGTGCTGGAACTGGGCGGGTGGGGCATCCACGTGCCGTACCACACGAACTGGGTGCACGAGAACGAAGCCGACGTCGCCGAGGATGCCCCGCGCCTGCGCCGCATCGACCATGCCGCGCAACTCCCCGCAATGGTCCGCCAACTGGCCAACCCGTAGCCCGGGTAAGGCCAACGGCCGCACCCGGGATCCCCGGCGTGCCAAAGTCGTGGCCGCCGCGCCCACCCAACCCCAACGCCAGCTAAGCGCCCCTGACCGCCCCCGGTTTCATTAAAAACCGGTTCACCCGCCTCACATCATCTTGATGTCGTGCCCGCCGGGGGGTGGGCAAACAAGGAGAATCAAGATGGCAACCGTCCTGTCCCGCTGGTTGGCAACCGTGGTGTTGGCCGCCGGCCTGGGTACGGTCGCAATGGCGCCGACGCCTGCACACGCAGGCGATGGCGACGACTGGGCGCGGGTGATCGTGGATGTCGCCGACGTGATCTATCACGGTGGCTATCCGTACTCCCGCTACGACCGCGGCTACCGCGACCGCCTGATCGTCGTCCACGACTACGGACGCCCGAGGTACTACCGCCGCGTCTACCGTGCCGGCCCGCCTTACGGCAACGCCTACGGCTACTACAACAACCGCAACTACAACAACGGCAAGTGCAACAAGCACGGCAAGTGCACGACGCACTACTACGATGGCCGCTACGACCATCGCGGTGATCGCGTCTACTACTACTCCGACCGCGACCGTCATGACAACCGCTACGACGGTAATCGTTACGTCCGCTACGAGAACGACCGCGACCGCGACGACCGTCGCTACCGCCACCACGACGACGATTGATCGTTGCGGATCGGTTTCCACGACAACGGCACCCATGCGGTGCCGTTGTCGTTCCCGGCATCCGGCTTCAGTCCGACGACCGGTCCTCGCGGGGGCGCCCGATACCTCGTATAAATGCGGGGCCAACGGCTTCCGGGCCGACCGCGCGGTTTCAGAACCGATTCACCGCCGCACCCCCAGCATTGCGTCATCCGCAGTCGAGAGCAAAGCTCATGAATTCCCCCTGGACGTCCCGATTCGCCGGACTGTTCGTTGCCCTGGTGGGCCTGTCGGGCGCCGGCATGGCTTCGGCGCAGGACTACACCTTCGGCTGGAACCCGCGCAGCGGGGACACCTGGGTGGACACCTGGGCGGGCGACATGAACCGCTACGGCGGCCGCTACCGCGACCCGTTCGTCGACGAAATGGTGCGCTACTACGGCGCTCCGCGTGACCTGGTCACCGACCTGCTGGTCGACCGCCACTGGGCGCCGGGCGATGTCTACCTGGCCTGTTCGATCGCATCGATCATCGGCCGCCCCTGCCGTTACGTCGTCGATACCTGGGAGCGCGACCACGCGCAGGGCTGGGGCAACGTCGCCCAGAGCCTGGGCATCAAGCCGGGTTCGGCCGAGTTCCATCGCCTGAAGAAGGGCTTCGTGCCCAGCTACGACCGCTGGGGCCGCACCATCACCATCGACTCCGATCTCGAGCGTGACTTCCCGGGTCGCGGCAAGGGTGCGCAGGGCAAGTCCGGCAAGGGCAAGCCGGCGCAGGCGTCGCAGGGCAACGGCAAGTCGAAGGCCAAGGACAACGGCAAGAGCAAGGGCAACGGAAAAGGCTGATGCCACGCCGTCGCACCGCCGCACTATCATTGCGGCATGAGCGACCCTTCCCCGATCCGCATCGTCGACTTCGCCCCGCGCTGGCGCGACGACTTCGCCCGACTCAACATCGAATGGCTCGAACGCTGGTTCACCGTCGAGCCGATCGATCGTGAAGTACTCGGCGATCCTGAAACCCACATCCTTGCCGGCGGCGGCCACGTCCTGTTCGCAGTAGACGCGGAAGATCGCGCCGTCGGCACGGTCGCTCTCAAGCGCGAATCCGAAGGCGTGTACGAACTGACCAAGATGGTGGTCGCACCCGAATTGCGCGGCGCCGGCGTCGGACGACTGCTGATGCAAGGCGCGATCGACACCTTCCAGGCACGCGGTGGCACGGAACTGTTCCTGGAATCGAGCAAGAAGCTCGGCCCGGCGTTGGCGTTGTACGAAAGCGTGGGCTTTCGTCATTACCCGGCACCGCGGCCGGGGTCGCACTACGCGCGGGCGGATGTGTACATGGTGTGGGAGCCGGAAGAGCCCTGACTCGCAGCGGCGTGGATGGTGTTTGATCCGGATCGAAACAAGCCCGAAGGGACGCGGAATGAGGTAGATCAACACGTAGATTGGCGGCTAGGCCCAGGCTTGGCACGAGCTGTCCACACGAAGTGTGCTGCCGCAATGCAAGATTCATTGATGCGTGACGTAAATCAGCTCGCGTGCGCTGGCGTGTCTGAGTCCCCACTTATCGACGGCGTCGATTCCGAGCGCGATTGATTATCGGCAAGACCAGCCAAACCGACCCAGCTACTAGCGCCAATGCAGGGATATACCACTCGCTCGGAACAAGTCGCTTGAGTGGAAATGACGCAAGTTCACAGCAACGCCACTTAGTAGCGCTACAAGAAACTTAGTCATAGAGTCTCCTCGAGAAGGACGAGAACCGACCAGCAAGGTCGGCTCCCGTACCGTTGAATCAGTTCAGCTTTGTAAGGAGGTACCACGCGCCAGCGGGGCCGCCGCTGAGTGAACCGCCACCTGAGCCAGAATTGGCAATGGCCGCGCCGCCGATGCAGCCGGCGCCGCTACCCAGATATCCGCCAATTCCACCAGCGAAGCTGCCACTGATGCCGCCGATGGTGCCGCCGATTGCGCAGCCCCAGGTTTCACCGGACACACCAAGCCAACCAGCGCCATTGACTTCGCCAACTTCAGCCTTCGAGAGTTCGCGCATTACGTTTCCTTTTCGTTGGTGACGATGCCACTTGGCATCAGGTGAGCGTCTGCTCACTCACGATCGAAACTATCCAGCGCCGCTGAACTTTTATATAAGAAGAGCCTCATTTCACATGCGACGTTTCGACAGGTGCTGTCCTTTCAATCAGCTGCTTTACCGCCTGCCCAGGATCAGCGCTCCGGTACGTCCTCAGGCATCTTGTGCGTATAGCGCTTAGCGATGCCGCGCTTCTGCTCGATCGACGCGGGTGGAGGGCCAGTCAGGGACGGGAAGCCGCGCTTCCCGTTGCCGAGCCAGTGCTCAGCCACCCCGCCGTACAATGCCCCGCAATGAGCCCCACCCCCGCCATCCCCCCGCCGCAGTTGCGCCTCTCCGTCGCCCCGATGATGGACTGGACCGACAGCCATTGCCGCGTGTTCCACCGCCTGCTGGCGCCGCATGCCCGGCTCTACACCGAGATGGTGCACGCCAATGCGGTGATCCATGGCGATCGTCCGCGGCTGCTGGCGATGGATCCGATCGAGCATCCGGTCGCGCTGCAGCTCGGCGGCAGCGAGCCCGAATTGCTGGCACAGGCGGCGAAGATCGGTGCCGAGTGGGGCTTCGATGAGGTCAACCTCAATTGCGGCTGCCCGTCCGACCGCGTCCAGGCCGGTCGCTTCGGCGCCTGCCTGATGCGTGAGCCGCGGCTGGTCGCCGACAGTGTCGCGGCCATGGTCGGAAGCTGCGACGTGCCGGTCACGGTGAAGTGCCGTCTCGGGGTCGATGACGACCACGACTGGGATCATTTCCTCGCCTTCATCGATACCGTGGCCGCTGCCGGTTGCCGGATGTTCGTCATCCATGCGCGCAATGCCTGGTTGAAGGGGCTGTCGCCGAAGGAAAACCGCGAGGTTCCGCCGCTGCGCTACGACTGGGCGTACCAGCTCAAGCGCGAGCGGCCGCAGCTGCAGATCGTGGTCAACGGCGGCATCGCCAGTCAGGCCGAGGCCACCGCGCATCTGGAGCACACCGATGGCGCGATGCTCGGCCGTGCCGCGTACCACGACCCGTACCTGTTGCATCAGCTCGACGTCGCCTGGTTCGGTGGTGAGGTGCGCAGCCGTGGCGACCTGCTGCGGTCGATGCGGCCGTACATCGAAGACCAGCTGTCACGCGGCGTCTACCTCAAGCACATCACCCGCCACCTGCTCGGGCTGTTCGCTGCTGAGCGCGGCGGGCGTGCGTTCCGCCAGGTGCTCAGCGAAGGCGCGCACAAGCCGGGCGCGGACTGGTCGCTGATCGAGCAGGCGCTGGCGCTGACCGAATCGTTCGCGACGGAGCAGGCGGTGATGCCGTGATCACCCGCGACATCGCCGCGTTCGTCGCGACGGCACATGCTACGGAGGCCGACTTCGGACCGGCCACCGCACGCGCGGCATTCCTGGTCGCGCCAGATGGTTTTTGCCTCGCCGAGCAGTCCGCCGCCGACAACCGCTACATGGCGCAGGCCACCGGCTTCGATGCCGCGGGCGCCAGCGCCGAACACCGCGAGCTCCACCGCGCGCTGTCGCAGACATTGCCCACGGTCTGTTTTGCAGGCGACCCTGAAACGCCCGACGCGCTGTTCCCCAACAACGTCTTCGCCACCGCCGCCGGCCGCTACGTGGTCGGACGCATGCGCCACCCGGTGCGCCAGCGCGAAGCCACCCGCGCCGACATCCGCGCGTTCTTTGGCGGCGTGCTCGACTACGCCGAGATCGACCTGTCGACCCAGCCGCATCCGTGCGAACTCACCGGCGCAATGGTCATCGATCGCGCCCGCGGCCTGGGCTTCTGCGGCCTGTCCGAACGCTGCGACGAAGACGGTGCCCGCCTCATGCACGATGCGCTTGGGCTGCGCGCGACGTTGCTGTTCGACCTGGCACCGGGTGAGTACCACGCCAATGTCGTGCTCGCGATCCTGGCCGGCCGCGCGGCGCTGGTCTGCCCGGGCGGCTTCGTCGATCCGGCGGTGGTCGATGCCATCGGCGGACTCTATGCGCCGCATGCGCTGCAGCTGTCGCCGGCCGAGCATGCCGCCTTCGCAGGCAATGCCATTGCGCTGTCCGACGACGCGGTGTGGATGAGCGCGCATGCGGCCCAGGCACTGACCACGGGCCACCGGGAGGCATTGGCGGCGGCGGGGTTCGTGGTTCGCAGCGTCGGCCTCGACGCCATCGAGGCAGCTGGCGGGTCCTTGCGCTGCTGCGTCGGCGAGATCTTCTAGGCGGGACGTTGCGAGGTCGGAAACGCCAGTGGGCCTGAACCCCGGCCATGGCCAGATGGAAAAGTTCAGACCGGATTCACCGCATTGTTCCGAGAATGCATTGTCGTCGCACGATCGTGCGATATTGGCCCGTTGTGCCTTCCCGTAGATGATTGTCCCGCTAGAGCCGCCTTCCCAAGCATGATGACGTTGATCCGCCGACCGTTCGCCCTGCTGATGCTTGCCACTCTGGTGGTGGGAGGCGGTGACGTGTTGGCGCAGAATCGAGGCCAGGGTGGCGGTCGCGGCCATGATCAAGGCGGCCAGGGCCAGGACCGTGGCGGCCAGGGTCAGGACCGTGGCAGCCAGGACCGCGGCCACGAACGCAATTCCGATCGCCGCGAACTGTCCGACTCGGTGCGCCGGGTCGAACGCCGGACCGGTGGCCAGGTGCTGAGCGCCGAGCGGGTGCCGTACGATGGTCGCGATGTGAATCGCGTCAAGGTGGTCGATTCCAGCGGGCGTGTCCGGATCTACATGGACGACCCGCAGACACGCGACCGCAGTCGCGAGCGTGAAGAACCTACACGCCGCGACGACGACTGACCCGCCACGCTCTGGCCAGCCCGCCCAGCCCATACGTGGGGATGCGGCCGAGACAGTACGACAGACATTGGAGTCCACATGCGAATTCTGCTGGTCGAAGACGAAGCTCCTCTGCGCGAAACCCTGGCTGCCCGCCTGAAGCGGGAAGGCTTCGCGGTCGATGCCGCCCAGGATGGCGAGGAGGGCCTCTACATGGGCCGCGAGGTACCGTTCGACCTTGGCATCATCGACCTCGGCCTGCCCAAGATGTCCGGCATGGAGCTGATCAAGGCGTTGCGCGACGAGGGCAAGAAGTTCCCGGTGTTGATCCTGACGGCGCGTTCGAGCTGGCAGGACAAGGTCGAGGGCCTCAAGCAGGGCGCCGATGACTACCTGGTCAAGCCCTTCCATATCGAAGAACTGCTGGCGCGCCTCAACGCCCTGGTGCGTCGTGCCGCCGGCTGGAGCAAGCCGACCCTGGAGTGCGGTCCGGTCGTGCTCGACCTGGCGGCGCAGACGGTCAGCGTCGCCGGCAGCAACGTCGACCTCACCAGCTACGAGTACAAGGTGCTCGAGTACCTGATGATGCATGCCGGCGAACTGGTCTCGAAGGCCGACCTGACCGAGCACATCTACCAGCAGGACTTCGACCGCGACTCCAACGTGCTGGAGGTCTTCATCGGCCGCCTGCGCAAGAAGCTCGATCCCGACGGCGCGCTCAAGCCGATCGAGACCGTGCGCGGTCGCGGTTACCGCTTCGCCATTGCGCGCAGCGGGGACTGATCTTTTCCGCGCACGCATCCGCCGGCTCGGATCTGATGGCAGGGGCGCGCCGCGCGACGGCGAGTGATCGCCTTCGCGCGGCGGCGTTAGTACCCTTGTCCTGCATGCCCACTCCAATACCCGCCGCGTCGAACGGTCCGCAGCCATGAGCTGGGGGCAGCCACGCTCATTGCAGGCCCGTCAGCTGCTGGGCGCCAGCCTGGGCCTGATCGCGTTCCTGGCACTGGCCGGCTACGCGCTCGACCGCGCCTTCCTCGAAACCGCCGAAAGCAACATGCGCCAGCGTTTGCGCAGTCTGGCGCTGGCCTACGTCGCCGGCGGCGAGTTCGCGCGCAACGGCGAGTTCATCCCGCCGTATGAAACGGTCGATCCGCGCCTGGACCGGCCCGGCAGCGGCCTGTATGCCGAAGTGATCCTGCCCAACGGCCACTGGGACTCGGCGTCCGCGCAGGGCCCGTCGCTGCCCGCGGGGCACATGCTGGAGGCCAACCAGGAGCACTTCGAAGGCCCGCTGCCGATCACCGAGATCAACGGCCAGCCCGGCGAGGCCTATCGCTATGGCCGCGGTCTGATCTGGAGCGCCGGCGGCGACGACGCCAAGTCGGAGTTCCCGTACACGATCTACATCCTCGAAGACACCACCGCGCTCAGCCGCCAGGTCAGCGTGTTCCGGCAGGCGTTGTGGCGTTATCTCGGCGGCGCCGGTTTCATCCTGATGCTGCTGCAGGCTGTCGTGCTGCGCTGGAGCCTGCGGCCGTTGCGACGCGTGATCGACGAACTGAAGAAGGTGCAGCGCGGCGTCGCTTCGCGCATGAGCGGTCGCCACCCGCGCGAGCTTGAACCGCTGACCGAAAGCATCAACGCCTTCATCGAGAGCGAGCGCGAGAACCTCGATCGGCAGCGCAACACGTTGGCCGACCTCGCCCACAGCCTGAAGACGCCGCTGGCGGTGTTGCGCGCCCGTGCCGGTGACGACATCCCGGCGGAAGAGCTGCGCGAGGAAGTCGACATCCAGGTGCGGCGCATGAGCGACCTGGTGTCGTACCAGCTGGCGCGTGCGGCGCGATCGGGCCACATGCTGTTCGCCGCGCCGCTGGAGATCGAACCCTACGCCGACCAGATCGTGCGCAGCCTGGAGAAGATCTACGCCGCCAAGGGCGTGCTGTGCGAGTTCGAGATCGAGGAAGGCGTGAAGTTCTACGGCGAGCCCGGCGACCTGCAGGAAGTGCTTGGCAACCTGATCGAGAACGCCTTCAAGTGGGCGCGCTCACGCGTGCTGCTGACGGCCAGGCGTGGTGAGCTCGCACCGAACCGCCGTCCCGGCCTGCTGCTCGCCGTCGACGATGATGGCCCCGGTGTGCCGGAGGACAAGATCGACGTGGTGCTGCAGCGTGGCGTGCGCGGCGACGAGCGCGTGCAGGGCCACGGCATCGGCCTGGCAACGGTGCTTGATGTCGTGCGCAGCTATCGCGGAACGCTGGACGTCAGCCGTTCACAGGAGCTGGGCGGCGCCCACTTCGAAGTGGTGTTGCCGCCGGGCCTCTGACCCGCGCCTACGCAAACGGCGACGCGCCGTAGAACCTGCGCATGTGCGCGGCGACTTCCGGCATCTCCGCTTCGAGCAACCGCGGGTCGCTGAAGTGGTACTCGGTAGCGACGGCAAAGAATTCCTCGGGTGCTTCCGCGGCGTAGCCGTCGATCGCGGTTTCCTCGCCGGCATCCACGCGCGCCGCGAGCGCGTCGTACGCCGCCTGGAAATCGCGCGCCCATTCGCGCTGCCACGGACGCGGCAACGGCGGGGTGCCGTCGAGCAGCCCATCGAGCACGTCGATCTTGTGCGCCATCTCATGCGCGGCCACGCAGAAGCCCGCGCGCGGATCTTCGCAATCGGCGGCCACGTCGGCCCATGACAGGATCACCGGCCCGGCTTCCCACGCTTCGCCGATCAGGTCGTCTTCCCATTCGTGCAGCACGCCGGCCGCGTCCATGTGACTACGGTTCACGCGGAACGCATCGGGATACACGATCAGCTGCGACCAGCCACGAAGGCCTTCGGCGCCGAACTCGATCAGCGGCAGGCAGCACAGCGCCGCGAGCATGCAGCGCTGGACCGGGTCCAGCACCAGCTCGCCGATCGGGCTGATGGTCTTCTCGTTGAGAAAGCGCGCCGTGAGTCCGCGCAGGCGCGCATCGCGGTCGGGTTCAAGGCGGGCCAGCCACGGAACGCGTGCGCGCGTTGCCAGCCAGGTCGCTTCGGGAATGTCGTCAGGGGCGCGCAGGAAGCGCCGCAACAGGTTCAGCAAGACGCGCTCGGCAAAGGGGGCTCAGCAAGGCGACCGCAACGGGTGCAGCGTCGCCGTTGCCTCAGCGGAACATGCCCGGCAGGAAGCTGTGCCAGCGCGGCGACTGCATGCGGCCGTTGCTGCTGGCGGCATCGCTGTGCATGGCCGGTTTGGCCTTGGTGGCGCGGACCGGGGCGGGGGTGGCACGCGCCTCGGGCTTTGCCGCCTCGCGCTCAAGCGCGATCGATTCCGGGCAGCTGCCGCTGTTGGCGGAGCTGAGCTTGATCTCGCGCGCAGCCGAAGTCGAACTGGCGACTACGATCAGCAGGCACAGGCAGATCCGGAACATGAGGGAATCCTCGGACGGGCCTGAAGCCGACGGCCCCAGGCAATTCTGGAATATAACGCGAAAACGCTGGATCGATCTGGCCGTTGGGCGGCCGGTGCCGTGGTGCATTGCAGCAACTCTCCCTGTGCTCACCGCTGGACGGGTACAGCGTCTGGTCCTTCCACCGGGCCAGGCCCGACGTGATGCTGCGTGTGTATCTTCTCTTATCGATGCAGGCCCGGGGCGGATGGTTGCAACCGCCTGGCGCATCGGGGCGTCGTCCTGCCGATTCGGCGTCGGGATCTCCGCTCCCGGCATCCGCCGGCGCCGAAGGGGTGGCGGCAGCCATCCCCCCCGGCGTGGCCGCCCGGCCGTGGCCCCTTCGACCACCGGCATCCCGGCTTACGGCCGGCCAGGCGAGCTCCGGCCACACCCCGATGGCATCGATTCAGGCGGCGACCGCCTGCCGCCGGGCTCCCGCCCTCGCGCATAATTCGCGCCATGACGCGTGCCCACCGCCCGCCGCCGCAGCTGCGGCCGCCCCAGTGCCTGCCGCTGCCCGACCGCCGCGGACGCCCGGGGCGCGGCTGTGGATGACCGCGCGTTGCTGCAACGGCTGATGGCGGGGCCGGCGTCCGGCGACGCCCTGGCGCAGGCCAGCGGCCAGACCCGGGCGGCCGTGTGGAAGCGCATCGAAGCCCTGCGCGAGGCCGGCGTCGCAATCGAGGCCCAGGCCGGCCGCGGCTATCGGCTGGCGCAGCCGCTGGATCTGCTGGACGCGGCCGCGATCCGGGCGGGGCTGTCGGACGAGGCGCTGTCGGCCCTGGCCGGTCTCGACACCGCCTGGACCATCGATTCGACCAACTCCGAACTGCTGCGCCGGCCAACGCCCGATCGCGGCGCCGTCGTGCTGCTGGCCGAGCGCCAGAGCGGCGGGCGCGGTCGTCGCGGTCGCGAATGGGCATCGCCACTGGCCGCGCACCTGTATCTGTCGCTGGCACGCCAGTTCGGCGGCGGCCTGGCGCGGCTGGGCGGGCTGAGCCTGGTGGCGGGCATCGCCGCCGCCGAAGCCCTGCAGGCAGCGGGCTTTGCCGGTGTGCAACTGAAGTGGCCGAACGACCTGGTGGTTGCCGGTTCCGACGGTGCCTTGCGCAAGCTTGGCGGGATCCTGGTCGAAGGCGGGGGCGAACACGCCGGGCCGGTGCGCGCGGTGATCGGGCTGGGCATCAACGTGCGCATGCCCGCGGCCATCGCCGGAGGGATCGATCAGCCGTGGTGCGACCTGGCGATGCTCGCCGCGCCGTCGTCGCCGCCCGATCGCAACGTGGTGGCCGCGGCCGTGTTGTCGCGACTGCTGCCGGCGCTGGACGAATTCGATGCGGCCGGCCTGGCAGCGTTCACCGGCCGCTATGCCGCGTTGGACGCGCTGGCCGGGCAGGGCGTGAGCATGCATGGCGCCAGCGCGACCGTGCACGGCACGGCGCTCGGCCTGGCCGATGACGGGGCGTTGCGGGTGCGTCTGGACAGCGGCCAAGAACGGCATTTCCATGCCGGTGAAGTCAGCGTGCGCCGCGGCGCAGGACAAGGGGACGGGGCATGAGTGCGTGGTTGTTCGACCTGGGCAATACCCGGCTGAAGTGCGCGCCGCTGCGTGCCGACGGCCGCGCCGGCGATGCGGTCGCGTTGCCGCATCGCGAGGACGACGTGGCTGCGGCGCTGGCGGAGTTGCTTCCCGAGCGCATCGATGTCGCCTACCTTGCCAGCGTCGCCCATCCGGCGCTGCGCGTGGCCGTGATCGATGCGCTCACCACGCGCTGCCGGCGCATTTCGCTTGCACGCACGCAGGTGAGCTTCGGTGCGGTTCGCATCGCCTATTCCGACCCGCGCAAGCTTGGTGTCGACCGCTTCCTGGCGCTGCTCGCGGCACATGCGCGCATCGCCGATGCCGCGCTGGTCTGCGGTGTCGGCACCGCGCTCACCATTGACCTGATCGACGCTGATGGACGCCACCTCGGCGGACGCATCGCACCTTCGCCGACACTGATGCGCGAAGCACTGCACGAACGCGCGCCGCAGCTGCCGGAGTTGGGCGGCGACTACATCGACTTCGCCACCGATACCGAAGACGCGCTGGCCTCCGGCTGCGACGGCGCCGCATTGGCGTTGATCGAGCGCAGTCTCGATGCGGCGCGGCTACGCCTGGGCCGGGCACCGCAACTGATCGTCCATGGCGGCGGCGCCGAAGCACTCGCTGCCCACCTGGCGAACGCGACCCAGGTCGCAACGCTCGTGCTCGAAGGCCTGGCGCAGTGGGCCGGCGCCGAAACCGTGGCCTGACCCGCTTAGAATCCGAGCCATGCTCATACGCGCCCTGGTCGTCCTGTTGATCGTGCTCAATCTCGGCGTCGCCGCCTGGTGGACGCTGCGCGCGCCACCGCCGGGTCCGCCCGCGATCGAACAGCCACTGGGCGTCGCACCCTTGAGGCTGGCCAATGAAGGGCAGGCATCGGCCAGGCCCGCCGCCGCGGTCGCACCGGCCCCGGTTGTCGCGCAACCTGCCGCACTCACGCCACCCGCCGCGGCAGCAGCAGAGCCGCGCGAGGCGGCTGCTGCGGAGGTCGCCGCGCCGAAGGTCGCCGCGCCGAAGGTCGCGATCGCCATGCCAAAGCAGTGCTACAGCTTTGGCCCCTTCAGCGATGCCGCCGCGGCGAAGAACGCGCACGAAGTCCTGATGGCCGTGGCGACCCGGGTCATCCCGCGCGAAACCCGCACCGGCACCGCCCGCGGCTGGCGCGTGCTGCTGCCGGCAGCGCCGAGCCTGGCCGACGCGCAGGCGACGGCGCAGCGCATCAGCGCGGCCGGCTTCAGCGACTACTTCATCGTCCGCGAGGGCAGCGAAGCCAACTCGATCGCGCTCGGCCGCTACCGCAACGAGGATTCGGCCAGCCGCCGCGCCCAGTCGCTGGTGGCGGCCGGCTTCCCCGCGCGCGCCGAGCCGCTGGGCGACGGTCGCGCCAGCTATTGGCTGGATGTGGTGCCCGCCCTCGTATTCGACACCGCACGCGCGCAGGCCGCGGTGCAGGTGGCCCCACGTCCGATCGACTGCGCACGGCTGCAGTGACGGGCGCCCCCGGGTGCAAGCGCGCCGGCCACCGCGGCAGGCTAGAATGCGAGCCTTGCCGGCATAGCTCAGTTGGTAGAGCAACCGCCTTGTAAGCGGTAGGTCGTCAGTTCGATTCTGACTGCCGGCACCACGAGAACCCCGCCGATCGCGGGGTTTTTTGTTGCCTCACCGATCAGAGCAGCCCGTTGCGGTTCCAGATCACCAGCAGGCCCACGCCCACGATCACGTCGATCACCACGCACCAGGGCACGTACCACTGCGGGATGGCGACCAGCGACAGACGCGAACGGTTGTGGTGCGCGAAGTCCCATGCGGCATGTGCGAAGTACGCGATCGCCAGCAGCACCGGCCAGTACAACAAACCGAGCAGGCCGGCGACGGCGAACATCCCGGCCACGTTGAACTCGATCCATTGGTGGCGGCTCGAGCCGTTGACGACGGCGAAGCCGAAATAGATGCCGGCAATCAGGGCGATCAGGATCGCGGCGAACGCCAGCGATGCCTCGGCGGAGAGAAATGCATGCGGCAGCAGCGAGGCGATGCCGACCGCGATGCCGGTGAGGATCGGACGGCGCGAGAACGGCGACGAATGCGCGTGATCGTGGACATCGGTGGGCGAGGCGGCCATGGCGGAATACCGGGTTGCGGTAGTTGGAAGGCGGCCAGCGCAAACGGCTGGGCGAGGTGAAACCCGCGCCATGGTGTGGCCGGCTCAGGCGCGCCGGAACAGCAGCGTCCGGTGTTCCTCAAAGACGGATCGCACGGCCGGTTGACGCCAGCTCGCGGTGGTCGGGAAGACCGCGATCATGACCGGCTCGAACAGTTCGAATCCGACCTGCTCCGCGCCGACGCGGACGTTCTGCCCGTTGCAGGAGAACTCAAGGAATGTTGCATCGTCACTGGGATGCCCGGCCTTGCATCCCCATATCTCCGCTACCGCCTGCCAGGCGACAAAGGCCGGGCCGACGGTGAACCCGAAGGACGTGACGACGATCGCCGGGCAATCTGGCGCCGCTGTCCGGTGCAGTCTTTCCATCAGACTCGAGATGGTTCCCATGTGCGCTGCCCCCGGCCGACCCTGGCTCCGATGATATGCACACTAACGGCCCTGAATCGCTGCTGCGGTCATCCCGGCCTGCAGCAATGTCGACGGTCTAAACTCGGCTGGATCGCTTGCCCGCCTCCGGCTTCCCGCCGGTCCGGGCAACCCAGCCAAATCAACCGCTTATGCCGGCAGCCCAGCGCCGACTGCGGCACCAGACAGGAACGTCACACAGCATGAGTCGCAACTACCCCGGGGTTTCTCTGATCGGTGCCCCCACCGACGTGGGCGCAGGACACCGCGGCTCGCGGCTGGGGCCGGAAGCCCTGCGCATTGCCGGGATCGGCGAGGCGCTGGCCAAGCGCGGTGTCGACGTGATCGACCGCGGCAACCTCGACGGTCCGCGCAATCCCTGGCAGAAGCCGGTCGAGGGCTACCGCCACCTGGCGGAAGTCGTTGCCTGGAACCGCGCGGTGATGGACGCCGTGGGCGCGGAGCTGGCCGAGGGCCGTCTGCCGATCCTCCTGGGTGGCGACCATTGCCTCGGCCTGGGTTCGGTCACCGCCGTGGCGAACCACTGCCGCCAGACCGGCAAGCAGCTGCGCGTGCTCTGGCTCGATGCACATGCCGATTTCAACACCTGCCAGGTCACGCCGTCCGGCAATGTCCATGGAATGCCGGTGGCGTGCCTGTACGGACTCGGGCCGGACGTACTGACGAAACTGGGTGGCGAAAGCCCCGCGCTGCGTCCCGACGAGATCCGCCAGATTGGCATCCGCTCGGTCGACGAGGGCGAGAAGCGGCTGGTCCGGCAGTACGGCCTGGACGTCTACGACATGCGCTACATCGACGAGATCGGCATGAAGCGGGTAATGGAGGAAGCGCTGGAAGGCGTCGACGAAAACACCCACCTGCATGTCAGCTTCGACGTCGACTTCCTCGACCCGAGCATCGCGCCGGGCGTGGGCACCACCGTCCCGGGTGGCCCGAACTACCGCGAAGCACAGCTGGTGATGGAGATGATCGCCGACACCGGCCGGATGGCCTCGCTCGACATCGTCGAACTCAACCCGATCATCGACAAGCGCAACCGGACCGCGCGCCTGGCGGTGGACCTGGTCGAGAGCCTGTTCGGAAAGTCGACCCTGATGCGCGACTGAGCGCGGCGATGGCCCGGCGCCTGAATTCCGGCTGACACCGGCACGGCGCCGCGGGCGGGCGGCCTGGTGCGGCGCCCGCGGCGCCATGCCATGCTTACGTCTTCACTGCCAATGTCCCCGGGGACCCGATGAAGCGTTTTGCCGCCATGCTCCTGCTTGCCACCCTGTCGCTCGTACTCCTCAGCGCCTGCAACACCATGAAAGGCCTTGGCGAAGACGTCCAGAAACTCGGCCAGAAGGTCGAGGACAAGGCAAGCAACTGACGCGCCGCCGCATCGCCCCGTTGTCCCCCCGAGGCCGGCTCCTCCGGCCTTTCTGCCATCCATCGTTCGATGGCTGCCGGCTGAATCGGCAACAGCACTTTTTGCCCACATCCACCTCGGCTTCACATGCCGTCACGTCAGATGCATACGCGGCACGCAGGCTGACTTGCGTGTCCTTTGCTTCCCATGAGTCGAGGAGATATCCATGAAGCGTTTGATGGCCGTGTTGCTGCTCGCCCTGTTCTCGTTGGGCACCCTGACCGCCTGCAACACCGTGGCGGGCGCCGGCAAGGACGTGCAGGGAGCCGGTGAGAAGGTCGAAGATGCCGCCAAGGATTGCAAGGACGGCAAGTGCTGATCGTCCTCTGCGATTGCCTGCGCAATCGCTGAAAAGAATCGGTGAACAGAAAAGGCCGGAGCAATCCGGCCTTTTCTTTTTCAACGACTTGAGTGTCGCGATCACGCGTCATGCGCGCGCCGGATAACTCGCATTCACCGACATCAATCTTCGGCTAACGCAATCGCGACCTCATGCGAATGCACGCACTGCGATGCTGTGCGTGCGGCATCAAACCAAGGTGCATCGCGTCTCCCGAACAGAGGAAGAGAGATGAATAAAGACATCATTGCAGGCAAGTGGACGCAGCTCAAAGGCCAGGCACAGGCTCGCTGGGGCGACCTGACCGACGACGATTTCTCCGTGGCCGAAGGCAATGCCGAATATCTCGCCGGCAAGCTGCAGGAGCGTTATGGCTGGGAACGCGAACGCGCCCAGCAGGAAGTGCGTGACTTCGAGAAGACGCTGAACTAGCAGTCCGTCGATCCACGCACGCGGAGCGCGCGTCGGGCGGTGCGGCAAACCACACCGCAACCGACGCGCGCGATGAGTTGCAACCCGGAACCGGCCGCAAGGCCGGTTCTTTTATTGCCCGCTGTAGCCCGGGGGATCGGCGACGAATCCGTGCGGAAATGCGCGCGGGCGCGAGTCGGAGCGGTAGTAGGGTGGGTAAGGACGCACCACGCCGCGTGCCACCAGGCTGTCGCAGTCGTCGTAACGAAGCTCGCTCACCTGCGCCGGCGATCGTGATGCCCGGACGAACTGCGTGTGGCTGGCGGGCGACCACTCGCGCTGGCCGTGGCCGGTGCCGATCGATTGCGCCGCGGCTTCCGACTCCCGGACAGCGGGCGCCGCCGCGCCCTTGGCGGCATCACCACGCTCCAGCCGATCGAGGCTCTCGCCGCCGCGCCTTTCCTCCACTGCCACGCCGGCCTCCTCGAACACCGCTACGCCGATCACGCCGACATTGTCGGGACGGCCGGTTCGTGCGGCGTAGCTGTCGGGCAGGTCGGTGAAGACGAAGCGGGCGACCTGATCCAGCGACTTGCGCCAGCCCTCGACTTCCATCGTCTGCCAGGGCGCGAGCACGTAACCGGTCTGGGAGGGCTGGGCAGTCTGGCCGCTGATGGCGTTGATGCCGTCCACCGACAGCACCACCAGCACCCGCCGGCCGGTGGTGTTGGCCAGGCGCACGGAGTAGCGGTGCCCTGGAGTCCCGGCGATCCAGCGCTGGCCACGGTGATCGACGGGAGACAGCCACTGGCCGCTGTCGCGGTCGACCACGGCCAGGTCAACCGGGCCGCCCGCGCGTGGCCAGGCGACCTCGCGGGCCAGGGTGGGGGCGGCGAAGGCAAGGGCGGCCGCGGCGGCAAGACCGGCGGCAAGCGTGACAAGAGGGCTGGACAGAAGGCGCGACATGGACGTTCTCCGGAGGGGTTGACCGGGTGAACGGACCGGTCGCCGCTGCGGGGTTGGGTACACTGTTGGGCCGTTTTCCCCGGCGTCAGTGTTCGATGAGCCTCACCCGCGTCCTTACCGGCATCACCACCTCCGGCACCCCGCACCTGGGCAACTACGTCGGCGCGATCCGCCCGGCCGTGGCCGCCAGCCGCAGCGCCGGCGTGGAGAGTTTCTACTTCCTCGCCGACTACCACGCCCTGATCAAGGTGCAGGATCCGGCGCGCGTGCAGCGCTCGACGCTGGAGATCGCGGCGACGTGGCTCGCCTGCGGGCTGGAACCGGACAAGGTGTGGTTCTACCGCCAGAGCGATGTGCCGGAAGTGCAGGAGCTGAACTGGCTGCTGACCTGCGTTGCAGGCAAGGGCATCCTCAACCGCGCCCACGCCTACAAGGCCTCGGTCGACAAGAACCGCGAGGTCGGCGAGGACGATGACGCCGGCATCAACGCCGGACTGTTCATGTACCCGGTGCTGATGGCAGCCGACATCCTGCTGTTCAACGCCAACAAGGTGCCGGTCGGTCGCGACCAGGTGCAGCACATCGAGATGGCGCGCGATTTCGGCCAGCGCTTCAACCATGTCTACGGCGAAGCGGCCGGCGAGGAGTTCTTCGCCCTGCCCGAGGCGGCGATCGAGGAGAACGTGGCGACGCTGCCGGGTCTCGACGGCCGCAAGATGAGCAAGAGCTACGACAACACCATTCCGTTGTTCGTGCCGCGGGACGCGCTGAAGAAGCTGATCTACTCGATCGTCACCGATTCGCGTGCACCGGGCGAAGCCAAGGACGCCGACAACTCCAACGTGTTCCAGCTCTACCAGGCATTCGCCACGGAGCAGGAAACCGCGGCCATGCGCCAGGCCTTCGCCGAGGGCATCGCCTGGGGCGAGGCCAAGCAGGCGCTGTTCGAGCGCATCGACAGCGAGATTGCACCGCTGCGCGCGAAGTACGAGGAACTGATCGCACGTCCGGCCGACATCGAGGCGATCCTGCGCGACGGCGCCAGCCGCCTGCGTGCGCGCTATGCGCAGCCGACGCTGGCACGCCTGCGCGAAGCCGTTGGCCTGCGCGATCTGTCGCAGGCCAGCAGCGGCGGCACGAAGAAGGCGACAAAAGCATCGCTGCCGTTGTTCAAGCAGTACCGTGAAAGCGATGGTCGCTTCTACTTCAAGCTGGTCGATGGTGACCGGCTGCTGCTGCAGAGTCTGGGTCACGAATCCGCGCGCACGGCCGGGCAATTGATCGGCCGCCTCAAGCAGGAAGGCGGGGCCGCATTGCACGGCGCCGGTTCCGCCGCCGTGCACCTGGGCGATGAGCTGATCGGCCACCTGCAAGAAGGAGTCGACCTGGTCGACGTGGCGGAAGCGCTGGCGCAACTGGTGGCCGAGGACGCATGAGCCCGGCGATCGAGCTCAACCTGGCGCTGATCCTGTTCCTGCCATGGTTTGCGATCCTCGGTGCTCTGTACTGGATGTTCCCGCGGCAGCCGCGCAATGCCGCGCGCAAGCTTTACGACACCATTGCGCTGCTGCTGGCAGTGACGGCGTTCCTGCTCAGCATCTACTGGTCGCACGACAATGCCGATCCGACCTATGGCCGGATGTGGCAGCAGATCCTCGCCACCGCGCTGGGCTACGGTGTGTTCCTGGCCGTGCTGACGCTGGCATTCGTCGCACGCCAGGTGTGGTTGCGGCGCAGGCGATGAGCCTTCGACCAAGGTCGCCTCGCCGCGATGCCGCGGGCGCGATATACCTTGCCGCCAGCTATCCATCAGGTGACAGCGCATGATCCCGGCCCACGGCATCGTCACGATCGATACCGGCTTCCAGCGGCCGATGTTCGACGCGGCGTACCTGATGGTGGAGAACGGCCGCGGCGCGTTCATCGACTGCGGCACGCAGCACTCGATCCCGGCCATGATGGTCGCACTCGCAGGGCAGGGACTGTCGCCGGCGCAGGTCGACTGGCTGATCCTCACCCATGTGCATCTCGACCATGCCGGCGGTGCCGGCGCGCTGATGCGCGAACTGCCCAATGCCCGCCTCGCCGTGCATCCACGCGGTGCGCCGCACATGATCGATCCGACCCGGCTGGTCGCTGGCGCGACGGCTACGGCCAGATCGTCCCGGTTGCGGCCGATCGCGTGCGCGTGCTGGAAGATGGTGACGTGATCGACCTGGCCGGTCGCCCGTTGCGGTGCATCGACACGCCCGGCCACGCCCGCCACCACCTGTGCGTGTGGGACGAGCGCAGTCGCAGTTGGTTCACTGGCGACACGTTCGGATTGTCGTATCGCGAGTTCGACAATGCCGACGGCGCGCCTTTCGTGATCCCGACGACCTCACCCGTGCAGTTCGAACCGGAGCCCTTGAAGGCGTCGATCCGGAAGCTGCTGGCGAGCGCGCCCGAGGCGATGCATCTCACTCATTACGGGCGAGTCGGCGATGTCGCGCGGCTGGCGAACGACCTCATCGAGCAGATCGATTCGATGGTCGCGCTCGCGCGCGCTGTACAGCACGAGGGCGATCGCCATCCGCGGCTTGTTGATTCGCTCACGCAGCTGTATGCCCGGCGCGCCCGCGCGCATGGTGCGCCGCAAGATGCCCGCGAAGTGGCCCGGCTTCTGGAGATGGACATCGAGCTCAACGCGCAGGGCCTCGAAGTCTGGCTGGATCGCGAGGCCTCCTGAGGGCCATTCAGAAAGTATCCGATTTGGCTGAATGGCTGAACGAGCCGGCTGGATATTGCAGCTGTGCCCTGCGTCACAGGTCTGGCCTTCACGGCGGAGTAGCCTGTGCCGCCTTTCAGCACCACCCCGATGTCGGCCGTCCCAAACCTCCCCCTGCCACTGCCAGACGAAGCCCCGCGCCAAGCTGCGCTGGATGCGTATGCGGTCGTGGACACGGTGCCGGAGCAGGCCTACGACGACATCGTGCGGCTGGCGGTCACGCTGTGCGATGTGCCGGCCGCTGCGATCTCGCTGATCGACAACGATCGCCAATGGTTCAAGGCGCAGATCGGGCTCGATGCACGCCAGACCCCGCGCGCGGAAGCGATCTGCGACCGCGCCATCCTGCAACCAGGTCGCACGCTGGTGATCGAGGACCTGGCTGCGCAGCCGGAGTTCCCGCGACCCAACGTCAACATCGGCAATGCCCCCTTGCGGTTCTATGCGGGCACGCCGCTGCTCAGTCCTGACGGACACGCGATCGGCACGGTGTGCGTGCTGGACACGCGTCCACGCACGTTGAGCCCGGCCCAGCGCGAAGGCCTGGAAGTGCTCGCGCGGCAGACCCAGCACCTGCTCGAGCTGCGTCGCTATGCGCTCGAGCAGCGCCGCTTGCTGTCGGAGCGCGAAGCGTTCGCGCAGCGGCTCGAGGATGCCCGCGCCGACCTGCAACGGCGCAACGATCTGCTTGAGCACAGCGCCACCCACGATGCGCTGACCGGCCTGCTGAACCGCGCCGCGCTGGCGCAGTTGCGCGACAACCCGGAGGCGATGCTGCAACTGCAGCAGACGCCGTACACGCTGATGCTGCTCGACGTCGACCACTTCAAGGACGTCAACGATCGCCATGGCCATCTGCTCGGCGATCGCGCGCTGCGTGCGGTGGCCGATGCGGTGGCGGCTTCGATCCGCCAACGCGACGTGGCCGTGCGCTACGGCGGCGAGGAATTCCTGATCCTGCTGCCGGACACGCGCCTGGCAAGTGCAGCGCAGGTTGCCGAACGCATCCGTCAGCGGCTCGCGCAGGCGGCGTTGCCGTTCGCGTTGACAGTATCGATTGGCCTGGCCGCGGGCGAACCGACGCGCGACTGGTCCGAACAGGTGTTCGACCGGGCCGACCAGGCGCTCTATCGCGCCAAGGCGCGTGGCCGCAATTGCGTGGTGGTCGACGACACACCGCTGCACGGCGTCTGACGCGGAGGCGCCACCCTCAATCCCACGTGGTCGGCGGCGCGCCCTTCTCGGGGTGACGCATCCTGATCACGCAGAAGCGCTGCCCGGTCGGGGCTTCCATCACCCACCAGCGTTTGACGAAGGCGACCTTCTTCGCGCCGAGTTTCTCCAGGCGTGCCGCCTCGGCGTCGATGTCGTCGGACTCGATATCCAAGTGCACGCGCGAGGGGTGCTCGACCTTCTGCACCTCGATCTGCAGGTCGTCACGGGTGTCGCCGAACTGGACGTAGGTGCCCGGTACATCGCCGGCATCGGGGTCGGCGATGCTGGCACCGAGCGCGTGGCTCCAGAACGCCGCCGCCGGGGCGAGGTCGTCGGTCTGGCAATCGATGATGAAACCGGCAAGGCGACTGCGGTGTGCCATGTGACTCCTCCGTGGTTCAGTTCGGCAACGCCATGTCGTCCAGAAGCGCCTTGAGGAAGCGCGCGGCTTCGCCGCCGGTGCATGCGCGATGGTCGAACGTCAGCGAGATCGGCATGCGACGGTGCACTTCGATGCCGCCGATCACCGCGACCACGTCATGGCTGAGCTTGCCGGCGCCGACAATGGCGACGCACGGCGGCACCACGACGGGCGTGGCGTAGCGGCCCGCGAACATGCCGAAGTTGGACAGCGAGATCGTGTAGCCGCTGAGCTCGCTGGCCGGAAGCGAGCGCTCCTCGACCTGGGCGCGCAGGCGCTGGATCGCGGTGCGCACGCCAGCACCATCGAGCATGTCGGCATTGCGCAGCGCCGGCACGAACAGGCCGTCGTCGGTGTCGACCGCGATGCCGATGTCGACATGCGGATGCAGCGTGCGGCTGAGGTTGTCGCCGTCGAACCAGGCGTTGAGTGCCGGCACGGTCTTGCAGGCGGCGACCATCGCCCGCACCAGGCGGGCGGTGATGTCCTGCTTGCCGATCCAGGCGTGCAGGTCGGCGTCGTCGCACAGCGTGGTCGGGACGACCTTGGCGTGCGCATCGGCCATCACCCGCGCCATGTTGCGGCGGACGCCCTTGAGCTGTTCCGGCTGGCCGCTGGCGCTGACGCCCGGCGGCTGCGTGCGGACCGGCTTGCCGGCCTGCGACAGCGTGCTGCGGGCATGCGCCCCCTCTCCCGCTGGCGGGAGAGGGCCGGAGTGAGGGCGGGGCGCCGGCATGCGCTCGCCCCCGGCCCCTCTCCCGCCAGCGGGAGAGGGGAGCGGAGCAGCCGAGCCGTCTGCAGCGGCACGCTTGACGTCGTCCATCGTCACCACGCCTTCGGCGCCGCTGGCGCGCACGCGCGTGAGGTCGACGCCGAGCTTGCGCGCCAGTGCGCGTACGGCCGGCATCGCTTTGACGCCGCCGACCGCGACCGCCTGCTCGCTGCGCACCGCGTCGGAGCTCTGCATCGCACCGACCACGGTGCCAGCGTCGTCGCGCTTGCTCTCTCCCTGCGGCGGGGCGTCGCCGGCGCCGCCGGCGCTGATTGTGCCGCCGTCGTCGGAGGCGACCACGCGGTCGCCGTCGTCCGGAGCGTCGCTGCCGGCGCCGTGGTGGTGGCCGGTGTCCTGGCCTTCGGCGCGCTGCGGCATCGACGGGTCGATCTCGAACTCGGCCAGCATCTTGCCGGTGATGATCACGTCGCCCGGGCCGCCGGCCAGCCGGACCACCTTGCCCGAGACCGGCGAGGGCACTTCGACCACGGCCTTGGCGGTTTCCATCGACACCAGGTTGTCGTCGAGGCGGATCGTGTCGCCTTCCTTCACGAACCACTCGACGATCGTCGCGTCGGGCAGGCCCTCGCCGAGGTCGGGAAGGAAGAAGGTCTTCTTGCTCATACGGTGTCGTCTCGGAAGAGTGGTGTCGCGATTGCGGGCGGCGACGCGGTGGCCTGCGTCACTTCGGAATTCTCAGGTCAGGTCAGATCCATACATCGTTGCGCGCGGTCAGCTCGCCGCCGGCATCGCCGGTGTTGACCACGCCGGCCGGCTCGATGATCAACGCGTGGCACTCGTCACCAGCGCGCGTGATGTGCTCGACGCCGCGCGGAATGACGAACATCTCGCCTTCGCCAAGCGACACGTCGTGGTCGCGGAAGCCGATCTGCATGCGGCCCTTGACGACGATGAACACCTCGTCGGTGTCCTCGTGCGAATGCCACACGAACTCGCCCTGCATCTTGACCAGCTTGAACTGCACGTCGTTCATCTGCGCGACCACGCGCGGCGACCAGTGCTGTGCGAACTGGGCCAGCTTGGCGGCGAAGTTGATCGCCTGCGGCTGCGAGACGGCGTCGCTCATGCGTCCTCGCCCTCGTCGTCGTCGAGCACTTCCAGGGCGCGCGCGGGGATCCATCCCTGCATGCCTAGCGCGTTCTCCGCCCACCACCACTGCGCCAGCTCGTAGTGCAGGGTGACGATCTCGTCGGCACGGGCATCGAGTTCGCGCGTGTCGTAGTCCGACAACGCCTGCGCGGCGCCCTGCTCGGTGTCGAACAGGGCGACCGGAACCCAGCCGCCGTGGCCTTCGGCGATGGTGGTCCAGACGAACTGCGGCCAGTCGCGGTCGCGCTCGCCCAGCGTCACCGGCTCGCCACGTGCGATCCGGATCGCCGGGCGATCCGGTGCGCGGTGGGCGACTACGACGCGGGCGTGGCGCATGCTCGACCTGTGTCCTCAGCTGGCTGCCAGGGTCCGCTTCACCGCGGCGACAATGCGTTCCACGCTGGGCAGGTACTTCATCTCCAGGCGGAACAGCGGGATGTGCGTGTCGTAGCCGGTGACGCGTTCGACCGGCGCGACCAGGTCGAACATCGACTCTTCGGCCAGGCGCGCGGCGATCTCGGCGCCGAAACCGGCGGTCTTCGGCGCCTCGTGCACGATCACGCAGCGGCCGGTGCGGCTGACCGATTCGGCGATCGTGGCGAAGTCGAGCGGACGCAGCGTGGCAACGTCGATGACCTCGGCGCTGATGCCCTGGCCGGCGAGCTTCTCGGCCGCTTCGAGCGTTTCCTTCACCTGCGCGCCCCAGGTCACCAGGGTCACGTCGGTGCCGTCGCGCAGCACGTAGCACACGTCCAGCGGCAGCGCTTCACCGTCGTCGGGCACCACTTCCTTGTACTGGCGGTAGATGCGCTTGGGCTCCATGAAGATCACCGGATCCGGCTCGCGGATCGCGGCAAGCAGCAGGCCGTAGGCACGCGCCGGCGAGGACGGCATGACCACGCGCAGACCCGGCACGTTGGTGAAGATCGATTCGTTGGCTTCGCTGTGGTGCTCCGGCGCGCGGATGCCACCGCCCCACGGCACGCGCAACACCATCGGGCAGGTCAGGCGGCCGCGGGTGCGGTAACGAAAACGCGCGGCGTGGCAGATGATGTGGTCGACCATCGGGTAGACGAAGCCGTCGAACTGCGACTCGGCGACCGGTTTCATGCCCTGGGCGGCCAGGCCGACCGTGAGGCCGGCGATGGTGGTCTCGTCGAGCGGCGTGTCGAGCACGCGCTCGGGGCCGAACTGCTGCTGCAGGCCGGCAGTGGCGCGGAACACGCCGCCGTTGACGCCGACGTCCTCGCCCAGCACCAGCACGGTGTCGTCGGCGCGCATCTCGTATGCGAGCGCCTGGGTGATCGCTTCGATCAGCGTGATCGCGGTCGGTGTAGCCGCGGCGGTGGAAGCTGCAGGGGGTGATTTGGCCATGGCCGTCGTGCTGCTCTTGATGGGGTCCTCGACGCTCATCAGCGACCCTCCTGTGCAAGTACGTAGGCACGCTGTGCAGCGACGTCCGGCGGCATGTCGGCGTAGAGGTAATCGAACATTGCCTCGACCGGCTGCACCGGCGTTTCGAGATAGGCGTTGATCTCGACGTCGACGAGTTTGCCGCACTCTTCTGCCCAGGCCTTCTCCTCGGCCTCGCTCCACACGCCCTGTGCGGTCAGGTAGCTGCGCAGGCGCGTGATCGGCTCGCGCGTCCAGGCCGACTTGACCTCGGCCTCGTCGCGATAGCGGCGGGCGTCATCGGCGGTGGTGTGGTCGTGCAGGCGGTAGGTCATGAACTCGATCACGCTGCCGCCTTCACCGCTGCGCGCGCGTTCACTGGCGCGGCGCATGCCTTCGAGCACGGCGATCAGGTCGTTGCCGTCGACCTGCAGGCAGTGCAGGCCGCCGGCCAGGCCCTTCTGAGCCAGCGTCTCGGCGCCGGTCTGCGCCGAGCGCGGCACCGAGATCGCCCAGCCGTTGTTGATCACGCACAGCACCAGCGGCAGCTGGTAGGCGCCGGCGGAGTTGAGTGCGGCGTAGAAGTCGGTCTTGGACGAACCGCCATCGCCACAGCAAGCCACGGCCAGCTGCTTCTGCTTGCGCAGCTTGAACGCCAGCGCGGCGCCGGCGGCATGCAGGCATTGGGTCGAAATCGGCACGCACCAGGAGAAATCCTTCTTCGGGCCGGAGAAGTCATTGCCTCGCTCGTCGCCGCCCCAGTACAGCAGCACCTCGCGCGGCAGCACGCCACGCATGAACTGCGCACCGTACTCGCGGTAACTCGGTGCGAACACATCGTCGGGCTGCATCGAGGCGCCGATGCCGACGTGCGTGGCCTCGTGGCCGAGGCAGCTGGCGTAGGTGCCGAGCTTGCCGGTGCGCTGCAGGGCAATCGCCTTGCTGTCGAACGTGCGCACGAACAGCATCTGCTTGAACAGCGGCAGTAGCGCCCTGGCGTCGCGGAAAGCGGGCGGTAGCTCCGCCACCGGCTTGCCGTCCTGGTCGAGGTATTGCAGGTATTCAATTTCGAAGGTCGCGGCGACCGTCATCGTGAAAGTCCCAATGAGAACCGGAGGGGGAGCTGGATGAAGTTGAGTCCGAAGCGGCCGCTGTCCGGATCCAGTGCCGGCGCATCACCGCATCGGAGGGCTGGGTCCGGAAGGCGCACCGGGCCTGGCTCCGCAGCGTCTGGGCGGGCCCGGAAACAGGCCTGGCCGACGCGCTTTCGCGAAGATCATAACCAAAGCCGTGTTAAGGGCCGTTGCGCGCTGCGGCATGCATCTTCGCCGCAAAAAAGGTAGGCCCGCAGTGGGTTTTCCCGCACGGCGGGGTATGGACCGCGGCCGTGGCGGCAAGCCCGTCGCCGCAAACGACAAGGGCGCGGTGGTCGCCGCGCCCTTGCCGGTACTGCTTGTTGCAGCGTCCTGCGACGCAGCGTCAGCGGCCGATGCGCACCCGCGTGACGTCGTGGTTGTTGCCCGGCTGCGGATCCGGCGTGTTGGCCGTGACGTCGGCGGAGAACTCCAGCTCGGTCCCGCGGCGCGGACGTTCCGGCACCACGATCGCGAAGGCGAACCACTGCGTGCCCACTGCCACCGCGGTGCTGCGCAGGCACTGTGCGCGGAAGCCGGTCTCGCTGGCTTCGCGTGTGCACGTCCAGCCACTCGGCGCGGCGACGGCGGCATTGCCGACCGGCACGTTGCCTTCCAGCACCAGTCGCGCCTGCTGGGCGGCGTCCGGCCCGGCGTTGCGCACCGGCACCAGGAACGTCGCGATCGCACCCTTGCGCACCGGCAGCGCGCCGCCGGCGATCTGCACCGACAGGTCGGCCGCGGCGACCACGGTCACCTGCGCGGTCGCCTGGTTGTTGCCGTTGGCGCGGTCGCGGGTCTGCGAGCGTGCCGCCACCGCCATGTGCAGCGCGGTGCCATGGGCCAGTGCCGGCGCCACCGTGGACAGGGTGAATGCGGCGCTGCCCTGGGAGGCCAGGCTGGGCGCGGTGCAGGCGACGGTGGTGCTGGCGGTGTCATGCACCGGTGCGGCGCAGGTCCAGCCGGCCGCAGCGGTGACCGCCGGCGCGACCGCGGCATCGAACACGAAGGCGACCGCGGCCGATTCAGCGGCGTTGGGCCCGGCATTGCCGACGCTGGCGGTCCAGGTCGCGGTCTCGCCGGCGCGCAGCGTCTGCGGCGCGCCGGTCGCGGTGACGGCGAGGTCGGCGCTGCGGAAGTCGGCCACCGTGATGCTCACGCGCACCGGATCGTGGTCGGACACCCGCATCGGCACCGCGCTGTCGCCGAAGTGGTCGACCGAGAAGTCGGCGTTGATGCGGGCATGGTCCACACGCACCTGCGCGGCCCCGATCACCACCGCTTCGTTGACCAGCACGTGGTCGAGCGTCTGTGCGCTGCCCTGGTACACGTACGAGTAGCGATCGGCCGGGTCCGGGATCAGTTGCGAACCGTCGATCAGCGGCGTGGTCAGCGGGCTGTCGACCCAGGTCAGTACCTGGTCGTCGGCGGCTTCCTCGCCCTTGATGACACCGAGCACGTCGACATATCCGTCGTTGAACTCGAACGCGTTGAAGTCACCGACCAGCACGATCTTCCGGTCCGGCTGCGTTTGCTGCATCGACTGCACCAGGCCGGCCAGGTACGCGGCCTGTGCGGCGCGCTTGCCACGCACGCGGGCGCCGCTGGTGCTCCAGCCGTTGCTGCCCGGTTCGACCGAGTCGATGTCGTTGAGCGAGCGCAGGTGGTTGACGATCACCGTGACCGGATAGCTGGCCCCGTTGTCCTGGTGAACGCGCGCACGCAGCAGCAGAGGCGGGCGGTCGTTGAGCAGGCTGGTGCTGCCATCGGGATTGGCCAGCGTCGCGTCCTTGCCGAACTGCACGACCTCATCGACTTCGACCCGGGCGACGCCGGCGCCGTTGTCGCGCGTGGCGACCAGGAAGCCGACGTTGATGCCGCCGATGTCGTTGCCCTGCTGCAGGTACGGAACGTACCCCGGCGCGCTCGGGCAGGTGCTGTTGATACGATCGGCCAGCATGCCCAGTACGCGCAGGTTCTCGACCTCGACGACGCCGAGGATGTCGGGGCTCTTGAGGTAGTCGCAGATCGCCGAGGCGGTCTTGGCCAGGCGCCTGGCGACGGCTTCGGGCTTGATCGTGACGGCACCATTGCTGTCGTTGATCTCGTCGAAGAAGCGCAACAGGTTGAAGCCGCCGACGGTGACCGTGTCGTAGGCCGGGTCGTCCACTGCAACCGGATTGCGACCGCCGCTGGCGATCGGCGCAGTGGCCGTGTCGGGCAGCAGCGCCCACGTGCCGGCGAAGTAGTCGAGCACGCCGACCAGTCCGCTGACCTGCGCATCGTTGTCGACGGCCAGTGCGAACGCGCCGACCTGGCCGCGGCTGCGGACCATCAGGCGCTCGGGGTTGGTGTCGAACAGCGGCGGGTTCTTGCTCGGCGGCAGGGTGGCCAGGGCGGCGTCCATCACGCCGATGCCGGGTTCGCGGAATGGCGTGGCCACGTCCGGCAGAGTGACGTAGAAGACGCCATCAGTGCTGGAGGTCGCGTCGTCCTCGTCGATGCGGCCCTCGGAGGCGCCGACCACGACGGCACTGGCGACACTCACGCGCATGCCTTCCAGTTTCTCGAGCGTGCCAGGCGTTGCCGTGGTGGCGAGGTCAGCCGCGCTCAGTTCGATGGCTGCCGGCAGCGCGACGCCACTTTGCAGCACTTCCACGGTCGGGCCGGTGATCTGGGTGATGCTGAGCTGGTTGACGTTGGTCGCCGGCACGAACTCCTCGACCTGGCCGGTCACCCGCACGCGGTTGCCGACAGCGGCGCTGGCCGGCGGTGCGGAGCTGGTGTAGACGAACACGGCGTCGGACGTGTCCGGATTGCCGTCGTCGTTGCTGCTCTGCAGGAAGAAGCCGTTGTTGAAGCGCAACGCGGTCACCACGCCCTCGGTGACCACGCGCTTGCCGACATGGGCCGAGCGCAGGGACGCGCCCTGGATCCCGGCGATGGTCAGCGGCAGGGCCGGTTCCGGCTGCGGTGGCGCGGAGCCGCTGTTGCGCGGCGTCGGCGTCGCTGCGATGAAGTCGGCGCCGTTGTCGTTGCTGTCGGTGGCACCGTTGTCCTTGCGCAGGGCCGCGGTGGTGGCGCTGAGGCCAGGTGCCGGGGCGCTGCCTTCGAAGAAGTTGGCGCTGCCGTAGCCGACCAGGTCGACGATCAGGGCCCGCTGCTCCGGCGTGCACGGCGTGCTGCCGCCGTTGCAGGGCAGGGCGGCGGCAGACTGGACCAGGGCGACCTTGCCGGCGCTGGCCGACATGTTGGCCGGGCCGGTGGCGTCGGGCGCCGGCAGTGGCGCGCCGGCGCTGCCGCCAGTCATCTGCACCAGGAAGTACTGCCCCGGCTGCAGCGAGAACGCAGGCAGTACGGTCAGGCCGGAAAAGTTGCCGGTGCCGCTGGCACTGGCGTACTGCACCGACAGCCCGGCAAGGGGCACGACGGTGGTCCCGCGATTGTGGAGTTCGACGAAGTCGTTGCTGAAGGTGGGGGCGGCACCGCCGCCGCCGCCGTAGACCTGGCTGATCACCACCTGGGCGTCGACGTTGCCGGCAACCGCCAGCAATGCCGCCAATGCGACTCTGACAGCCCCTCTTGACCCGGCCGCAGCGCGGCCCGTGCTCTTGTCCATGAGAAATCCCCGTTGTTGGCCTGCCATGGCCCCCCGTTGCAGGCGGCCGGATTGTGCCCGACGGGGTATTGCAGAGGGGTGACGGGCCGATGCGGTACCCTTCTGGCCCCCTGTCCGGC
>DATDBK010000122.1:0-24217 GCA_036524935.1 Lysobacter sp.
GCGCTCCGGCGCCGCCCCGCTGTAACCACGCCATGAGGGCGACAGGTAGGAATTGATGAACGACTTGGCCAAGAATCTGCTGCTCTGGGTAATCGTCGCCGTCGTGCTGATGGTGGTGTTCCAGGCGTTCGGACCGCGCGCCGCAAGCAGCCAGCCGCTGGCCTATGACCAGTTCGTGCAGGAGGTGCAGCAGGATCGCGTGAAGGAGGTCAAGATCGGCGACGATCGGACCACCATCAACGGCGAGCGCAAGGACGGCAGCAAGTTCGTCACCTACAGCCCGGGCGACGAATACCTCATCAACGACCTGATCTCGCACAAGGTCGTCATCGACCAGGCGCCGCCGCAGAGCGGGCCGTCGTTGCTCTACATCATCATCAACGTCCTCCCCTGGCTGCTGTTCATCGGCATCTGGGTGTACTTCATGCGGCAGATGCAGCAGGGCGGCAGCAAGGGCGCGATGAGCTTCGGCCGGTCGCGGGCCAAGCTGCAGGGCGAGGACCAGGTCAAGGTCACCCTGGCGGACGTCGCCGGTTGCGACGAGGCCAAGGAGGAGGTCGGCGAGCTCGTCGAGTTCCTGCGTGACCCGTCCAAGTTCCAGAAGCTCGGCGGCAAGATCCCGCGCGGCGTGCTGATGGTCGGCCCGCCCGGTACCGGCAAGACGCTGCTCGCCCGCGCCATCGCCGGCGAAGCCAAGGTGCCGTTCTTCAGCATTTCCGGTTCTGATTTCGTCGAGATGTTCGTCGGCGTCGGCGCCAGCCGCGTGCGCGACATGTTCGAGCAGGCCAAGAAGCATGCCCCGTGCATCATCTTCATCGACGAAATCGACGCGGTCGGCCGCCATCGCGGCGCCGGCCTCGGCGGTGGTCATGACGAGCGCGAGCAGACCCTCAACCAGCTGCTGGTCGAGATGGACGGCTTCGAGGGTGGCGAAGGCGTGATCGTGATCGCCGCGACCAACCGTCCCGACGTGCTCGATCCGGCGCTGCTGCGTCCGGGCCGTTTTGACCGCCAGGTGGTGGTCGGCCTGCCGGACGTGAAGGGCCGCGAGCAGATCCTGCGCGTGCACATGCGCAAGCTGCCGTTGCACGACGATGTCGAGCCGATGACGATCGCCCGTGGCACCCCGGGTTTCTCCGGCGCCGACCTGGCCAACCTCTGCAACGAGGCAGCCCTGTTCGCGGCGCGCGAGAACGCCAAGGACGTGCGCATGGAGCACTTCGACAAGGCCCGCGACAAGATCCTGATGGGCGCCGAGCGCCGCTCGATGGCGATGAGCGAAGACGAGAAGAAGCTGACCGCCTACCACGAGGCTGGCCACGCGATCGTCGGCCGCATGGTTCCCGAGCACGACCCGGTCTACAAGGTCACGATCATTCCGCGCGGTCGCGCGCTGGGCGTGACCATGTACCTGCCCGAGGGCGACAAGTACAGCTACAACCGCACCGCGATCGAATCGCAGCTGTGCTCGCTGTACGGTGGCCGCGTTGCCGAGGAGCTGATCTTCGGTGTCGACAAGGTCACCACCGGCGCGTCCAACGACATCGAGCGTGCGACCAAGATGGCGCGCAATATGGTCACCAAGTGGGGCCTGTCGGACGAGCTCGGCCCGATCGCCTACGGCGAAGAAGAGGACGAGGTGTTCCTGGGTCGTTCGGTGACGCAGCACAAGAACGTTTCCAACGAGACCGCGGCGCGCATCGACGAGGTCGTGCGCAGCATCCTCGACAGGGCCTACGGACGCACCACGGAAATCCTCAAGGGCAACCTCGACAAGCTGCACGCGATGGCCGAGGCGTTGCTGCTGTACGAGACCATCGACGCGCACCAGATCGACGACATCATGTCCGGCCGCGTGCCGGGCCCGCCGGCCGACTGGTCGAAGTCGGGCAAGACGTCGAAGGACGACAGTGAGCGCCCGGGTGCGATCGGCGGGCCTGCGGCGCAGACCTGATTCGATTGATCGAACGTGACCGAAAGGGCCGGGGTGATTCCCGGCCCTTTTTGTTTGCCGGCGCCGCGGCAGTTCCACCCTGCGCCGCAGCGGGCTAACCTGCGTCCGCACACCCTGGACACCTCCTGGAAGCCCGCGCATGTTCGACACCACCCTTACCCTCGACTGCAACGGCCGTCCGCTGGTGCTCGATCGCCCGCGCGTGATGGGCATCGTCAACGTCACGCCCGACTCGTTCTCCGATGGTGGCGCGCACGACACGCTCGAGGCGGCCGTCGCGCACGCGCTGCAGCTGGCGGAGGAGGGCGCCGACATCCTCGACATAGGTGGCGAATCGACCCGCCCAGGGGCCAGTGACGTATCGCTCGAGGAAGAGCTGCGCCGCACGATTCCGGTGATCGAGCGCCTGGCCCGCGAGACCACGTTGCCGATCAGCATCGACACCTCCAAGCCGGAGGTCATGCGCGCCGCCGTGCAGGCCGGTGCCGGCATGATCAACGACGTCTACGCGTTGCGCCGCGAAGGCGCACTCGATGCCGCCGCCGGCCTGGGCGTGCCCGTGGTGCTGATGCACATGCAGGGTGAGCCGCGCTCGATGCAACAGTCGCCGCAATACGACGACGTCGTCGCCGAGGTGCATCGCTTCCTGGCCGAGCGCATCTTCGCAGCGGAGATGGCCGGCATCGCCAAGAAGCGCATCGTCGTCGATCCGGGCTTCGGATTCGGCAAGGACACGCAACACAATCTCGCACTGCTCGCGCAGCTTGAGCGTTTCGCCGAACTCGGAGTGCCCGTGCTGGCCGGCCTCTCGCGCAAGAAGACCATCGGCGAGATCACCGGCCGTGGTGAAGCGCGCGAACGCGTGCACGGCTCGGTCGCGGCGCACCTGATCGCGGCGCAACGTGGGGCGAAGCTGCTGCGCGTGCACGACGTCGCCGCGACGGTCGATGCGCTGAAAGTCTGGAACGCGCTGGCGGCGCAGACGTTGCCGCGGTCGAAGCCGGCGCCGTCAATGCCGAAGTGGCCTGACGACGAGTGATCGTGCGACGGCAACAGTCCAACCCGGAAGTGGCCAAAGTTTTGCCACTGTTGCCGTGGCCCTTGCAGGACAAGGCGTGCATCGATGTTGCCGACGAACTGTCCGCAGGCTTGTCCACAGCGACTGTGGATAGTGCGGCGTGCACTGCCTGATTGTCGTCGCATGTCAAGCAGAATCGCTGGTCAATTGTTCGCCACCCCTCTTGCATCCCTTGTGCATCAAGGCGTGCAGCATGCTCCGCACACAACTGTCCGCAGGGTTGTCCACAGGCGTTGTGGATAGAAGCGCGATTCCGGTCGAAGCGACCTGAGTAACGACGCTTTCAGCAGCGGGCCTCGACGTCGGACGCACTTTCGTCCGATGCCGAATCAACGCGGCAAGTCAACACTTTTCGCTGGTCAATTCTTCGCCATTGTGGTGCAGGCCCCGTCGCAACAGCCTGTCAGCTGGCTGCCCACATTACTGTCCGCAGGCTTGTCCACAGGGTTTGTGGACAGCGCGGCGGAGCTGGCGAAAAAATCGACAAACAGCCGGCGAGTGTTGCTGGCAAAGGCGTGGAGCACGTTATCAACAGCTTTGCCCCAGCGGTTCTCCACAGGAATTGTGGAGCGCAGTGGAGATGCTGCGTCGCCGCACGGTTGCAATGGCAACGGTTCCGCCCGGACGGTGGCTGTGCGAGGCTACGCGTCCGCATTGCTCCAGCCACGCCGCATGCCTGCTGACTCGCGCCCGATCGCGATTGCCCTGATGGGCCCGACTGCGTCGGGCAAGACCGCGCTTGCGCTGGAGTGGGCAGAACGCTTCGGCGGCGAGATCGTCAGCGTCGACTCGGCGCTGGTCTACCGGCACCTCGACATCGGCGCGGCCAAGCCGTCCGCGGACGAGCTTGCGCGCGTGCCGCACCACCTGATCGACCTGCGCGAGCCCTGGCAGCCGTACTCGGCCGCCGAGTTCGCCGTGGATGCCGGGCGCGCGCTTGGCGACATCGTCGCCCGCGGTCGATTGCCGATTCTGGCCGGCGGCACCGGCCTGTACTTCCATGCGCTGCTGCAGGGGCTTTCGCCGATGCCCGAGGCCAACCCGGCGACCCGGGCGGCACTGGAATCGGAGGCTGGCGAGCGTGGCTGGGCGGCGATGCATGCCGAACTGGCCGGCATCGACCCCGTGGCGGCGGCGCGCATCCACGCCACCGATGCCCAGCGGATCCAGCGCGCCCTCGAGGTCTACCGGCTCTCCGGCCGCAGCATCAGCGACTGGCGGCGCGATCGTGCACAGGTGCCGCGGCTGCCGCTGCGGGTGCTGAAGCTGGTGCTGGCGCCGGGCGACCGCGCGCTGCTGCATGCTCGCATCGAGCGCCGGTTCGACCAGATGCTGGCCGATGGCTTCCTCGGTGAAGTCCGGGCCTTGCGTGCGCTGCCGGAATTGCAGGCGCTATCGCGACCATTGGAGTTGCCCGCCCTGCGCGCAGTCGGCTACCGCCAGGCCTGGGAACACCTGGACGGCGCCAGTACCGCCGCGCAGATGCGGGACCTGGGGGTCTTCGCCACCCGCCAGCTGGCCAAGCGCCAGCTGACCTGGCTGCGTGGCGAACTCGACGCCCAATGGTTCGATCCGCAACTGCAGCGCCCGCGCCTGGAGCAGGCCAGGGCGATGTTCATGGACACCGCGGCGGGTAGCTGACCGACGCCAAAGGGGGCAGCGGGTGCGGTTGTGCCCGAGGGGTTTGCGCTACCATCAGTTCCGGTCGCCGCTGTGGGGACAGATTCCGGCGATCGCAGCCGGCTTCGCCACGCCGCCCTTATAACTAGAACGAGTTGGGGAGCTACACCATGTCCAAGGGACAGTCTTTGCAGGATCCTTTCCTGAATGCGTTGCGCCGCGAACGCGTGCCGGTTTCGGTGTACCTGGTCAACGGCATCAAGCTGCAGGGCACCATCGAGTCGTTCGACCAGTTCGTGGTGCTGTTGCGCAATACCGTGAGCCAGATGGTCTACAAGCATGCGATCTCCACCGTGGTGCCGGCGCGCAATGTCCGCGTGGGTCCGGGCGGCGGCTACGTGCAGTCCTCCGACGGCGAGAGCGAAGGCGACGCCGACGAGACCGAGTAAGCCCGTATTCGGGCGCGTGGAAGGGGCTTTCAACCCGACCTGCCTGCCCGTCGGGCCTTCGGCAGACCAGGGTCCGGAGTCAGTCACGCGCACTGAAGGGCTTCCGGCCCTTGTTTGGTCGCTGCTTCATGCCCATCTTGTGAACCTGTCCCCCGATCAGGCATGACCCGGCTTGTTTGAAAGATCCCGAAAAGGCGAACACGCGTTATTGATCCAGCCCCACGCCGGCGGTCCGCCGGACGAGGGCTTGCTGGAGGAGTTCGCCGACCTGGCCCGCTCGGCCGGTGCGACGGTGGCGGCAGTCCTGACCGCGCGCATCGATCGCCCGAACGCGGCGATGCTGATCGGCAGCGGCAAGCTGGAAGAGGTCAAGGCCGCGGCCGAAGCCACCGGCGCTGACCTGATCCTGGTCAACCATCCGCTGTCGCCGGGTCAGGAACGCAACCTGGAGCGCGAGCTCAAGCGCCGCGTTGTCGACCGCACCGGCCTGATCCTCGACATCTTCGCCCAGCGCGCCAACAGCCACGACGGCAAGCTGCAGGTCGAACTGGCGCAGCTCAAGCACATGGCCACGCGGCTGGTCCGTGGCTGGACCCACCTCGAGCGCCAGCGCGGCGGTTCGATCGGCCTGCGCGGTCCCGGTGAAACACAGCTGGAAACCGACCGTCGCCTGCTGCAGAAGCGCCTGGAGCAATTGCAGAAGCGCCTGGAAAAGGTCGAAGTGCAGCGCACGCAGATGCGCCGCGCGCGCGTCCGCAGCGAAATGCCGCGCGTGGCGCTGGTCGGCTATACCAATGCCGGCAAGTCGACGCTGTTCAATGCGATGACCGGTGCCGGGGCCTACACCGCCGACCAGCTGTTCGCCACGCTCGACCCGACCGTGCGCCGGATCGAGCTGTCCGGTGGCAACGTGGTGCTGGCCGACACCGTCGGCTTCGTCCGCGACCTGCCGCACGAACTGGTGGCTGCGTTCCGCTCGACATTGTCCGAGGCACGCGAGGCCGACCTGCTGGTGCACGTCGTCGACGCCGCCGATCCGCTGCGCGACGAGCGCATCGCCCAGGTCGATGCGGTGCTCAAGGACATCGGCGCCGGCGACCTGCCGCAGTTGCTGGTGTTCAACAAGATCGACAAGCTCCATGACGGCGCCCCCGCCGGTGACGATCCAGAGGTCGGTGGGGAGGTGCTCCAGCCGCGCCTGGATCGTCCCTCCGAAGGCCGCCTGCGCGTGTGGCTGTCGGCGCGGGATGGTCGCGGCCTCGACCTGCTGCGCCAGGGCCTGGCCGAAGTGCTGGAGCTGCGCCACGTCAGTGGTGAGTTGCGCCTGCCGCCACAGGCCGCGCGCCTGCGGGCTCGGCTGCACGAACTGGGTGCGGTCCGCGGCGAGGACCACGACGAACACGGCTGGGTGATCAACGTCGACCTGGCCCTGGCCGACGCCCAGCGACTGTTCGTACAGGCCCACGGCGAGGTGCTCAGGCCCCTGTTGCCGCCTGAAGAAGGCGAAGATGCCGCCTGAGCGGGCAAGCGCCTTGCTTGAGCCCCGTCGCACCCCCACCTAGAATCGACCGACGCCCGCACGGCTGAACGCGGCTGCGGACGCATCCCCCTCTTGGAGCAGGCATGGCCTGGAATACACCCGGTAGTGACAATTCCGGCGGTTCGAACGGTCGAACCCCGCGGCGCAAACCCAACGGCCGCGGCCTGGATGCCTTGCTCGAACCCCTGCGTGGCCTCTTTGGCGGCGGCGCGGGCGGCGGCGGCAACATCCTGCGCTGGGTGGCGATCGTCATTGGCCTGTGGCTGGTGTTCAACTGCTTCGTGCTGGTGACCGAGCAGGAGCGCGGCGTCGTGCTGCGCTTCGGCCAGTTCTCGCGCGTGCTGCAGCCGGGCCCGCACTTCAAGGCGCCGTGGCCGATCGAGCGCGTGACCAAGGTCAACGCGACCCAGAGCAACGCCTACAGCGACACGGTGCCGGTGTTCACCCGCGACGCCAACATGGTGAACGTCGAGATCAATGTGCAGTACCGCATCGGCGACCCGCAGATGTACCTGTTCGGTTCCCGCGACGCCGACCGCGTGCTCAAGGAGGCCGCGCAGAGTGTGGTGCGCGAGCAGGTCGGCCGCTCCGACCTCGACACCGTGCTCAATGCGCGCTCGGAACTGACCGCCACCGTGCGCCAGCGCCTGCAGGCTTCGTTGCAGGACTACCGCACCGGGCTGGTCGTGACCGAGCTGAACCTGCCCAACGCGCGTCCGCCGGACGAAGTGAAGGATGCGTTCGACGAAGTCCAGCGCGCTGCCGCCGACAAGACCACGGCGATCAACCAGGCCCAGGCCTACGCCAAGCAGGTTGTGCCGGAAGCCCGCGGTGAGGCTTCCCGCGTGCGCACCGCGGCCGAAGGCTACAAGACGTCGTCGGTGGCCCGTGCCGAAGGCGACGCGACGCGTTTCTCGCTGTTGGTTGACCAGTACAAGGCCGCGCCGGATGTCACCCGCAAGCGCCTGTGGCTGGAGACGCTGCAGGAGGTTCTGAGTGAAAACCGCAAGGTCATCGGCGGCGACTCGCGCCAGCTGATCTACGTGCAGATGCCCGACAAGCGCGGCGGCCAGGCCCCGGCCGGCGCTCCGTTGCTGACGCCGGAGCTGCTGCCCCCGACGATTACCACCGAGCCCGGCGACGGTCGCGGTGCACGACCGACGCGTCCGACCGGCCGCGATGAGGTGACGCGATGAGATTCTCCCTCTGGATCGCCGCGGTGGTGGCAGCGCTGTTCGCACTGCTCGGCTCGATGTTCGTGGTTTCCGAAGGCCACACTGCGATCGTGCTCAACCTCGGCCGCGTCGTTCGCACCGACATCGGTCCCGGCCTGCACTTCAAGTGGCCCCTGGTTGAAACCGCGCGCGTGTTCGACCGCCGCCTGCAGGTGCTCGATGCCGAGCCGGAGCGCTACCTGACTGCCGACAAGCAGAACGTCAGCGTCGACTTCTTCGCCCTGGGCCGAATCGAAAACACGCGCGCGTTCTACCGCGCCACGGGCGGCGACGAAGTTACCGCGGTGGAGCGCCTGGCGCCGATCATCAAGGATTCGCTGCGCAACGAGATCAATGCGCGCACGCTGCAGCAGGTCGTCTCCGGTGATCGCACCTCGGTGGTCGGCAAGCAGCTCGACGCTATCAATGCCGGCGCGGCAACGCTGGGCGTGAAGATTGCCGACATCCGCATCAAGCGCATCGAATTGCCGCAGGACAGCAACGTCGTCGGTTCGGTCTACAACCAGATGCGCAGCCAGCGCCTGCAGGTGGCGAGCCAGCTGCGTGCCGAAGGCGTCGAGCAGGCCCAGGCGATCCGCGCCCAGGCCGACCGCGAAAAGCTGGTGATCGTCGCCGAGGCCGAGCGCGATGCGCAGAAGCTGCGCGGCGAGGGCGATGCCGAGGCGACGCGCCTGTACGCGCAGGCCGCCAACCGGGATCCGGCCTTCTACTCCTTCCAGCGCAGCCTGGAGGCCTACCGCAAGTCGTTTGCCGACGGCGAGGGCGTGATCGTGCTCGGTCGCGACGATCCGTTCCTGCAGTACTTCAAGTCGGACCGCTGACCGGACTCGCCTGAGCGATGGTGCTGGAGCTGTTGTCGGCGCTGTGCCTGGTGGCGGTGCTGGAGGGGTTGTTCCTCTTCATCGCCCCGCGTGGCTGGAAGCGCGCCGCCGAACAACTGCACGCGCTGCCGGATCGGCACCTGAGAGTGGTGGGTGCGGTCGTGGTCGGGCTGGGGTTGCTGTCGCTCTGGCTGGTGCGCTTGTAGCCCGGGTAAGCGCAGCGCACCCGGGGCCCGGCACGCAAGAGGACCCGGGTGCGCTGCGCTTACCCGGGCTACGGTCTGTCGTCGCCATGTGAATTGAGCCGAATCTGGCCAAAGGCGCTTTCGGGGTGGCCCCGGCCCCACAAAACCCGGATAATGCACAAAAGCCGGATGGGGCCCTGCGCCTCTCCGGCTTTCTTGCTGTCTGCGCCCCCGCGACAGCCCGGCCTCCGCGCCGGTTCTCAATGCAACGCAGTCAGGAGCTTGGCAATGGGTCAGTCAGTCGTCGTTCTCGGTGCCCAGTGGGGCGATGAAGGCAAGGGCAAGATCGTCGATCTGCTCACCAAGGAGATCGGCGCCGTCGTGCGCTTCCAGGGCGGCCACAATGCCGGCCACACCCTCGTCATCGGCGGCAAGAAGACCGTCCTGCACCTGATTCCTTCGGGCATCCTGCGCCCCGACGCGCTGTGCCTGATCGGCAACGGCGTGGTGCTGTCGCCGGCTGCGCTGCAGAAGGAAATCGGCGAGCTCGAAGGCAACGGCGTCGAAGTACGTTCGCGCCTGAAGATCAGCCCGGCCACGCCGCTGATCATGCCGTACCACATCGCCCTCGATCAGGCCCGCGAGAAGGCCGCCGGCGGCAAGGCCATCGGCACCACCGGTCGCGGCATCGGCCCGGCGTATGAAGACAAGGTGGCGCGTCGCGGCATCCGCGTCGCCGACCTGCATTATCCGGAGCAGCTCGCCGAGAAGCTGCGCAGCACGATGGACTACCACAACTTCGTCCTCACCAAGTATCTGGGCGTGGACGCGGTCGATTTCCAGCAGACGCTCGACGAAGCTCTGGCGTTCGGCGAGTACGTCGAGCCGATGAAGTCCGACGTCGCCGGCATCCTTCACGAGCTGCGCAAGCAGGGCAAGCGCGTGCTGTTCGAAGGCGCCCAGGGTTCGCTGCTCGACATCGACCACGGCACCTATCCGTACGTGACCTCGTCCAACACCACCGTCGGCGGTGCATATGCCGGTACCGGCGTTGGCGCGGACGCGATCGACTACGTGCTCGGCATCGCCAAGGCCTACGCCACGCGCGTCGGTGGCGGCCCGTTCCCGACCGAGCTCGACGACGACGTCGGCCAGGGTTTGCGTGACCGCGGCGCCGAGTACGGCGCCACCACCGGCCGTCCGCGTCGCTGCGGCTGGATGGACATCGTCGCGCTGCGCCGCGCGGTGGCCGTCAACGGCATCACCGGCCTGTGCATCACCAAGCTCGACGTGCTCGACGGCATGGAGAAGCTGAAGATCTGCATCGCCTACGAATACCGCGGCAAGCGCACCGAGTACGCACCGCTCGACGCGGGCGGCTGGGAAGAGTGCACGCCGGTGTACCTGGAGTTCCCGGGCTGGCAAGAGAACACCCACAACGTCACCGAGTGGGACAAGCTGCCGGCCGCCGCACGCGCCTACCTGCGCGCGCTCGAAGAGCTGGCTGGCTGCCCGCTGGCGATCGTCTCGACCGGTCCGGACCGCGACGCCAACATCGTGCTGCAGGATCCATTCGCCTGATCCCAGCCGGAATAGCTAAAGAGAAAACCCCGCGCATGCGGGGTTTTTCTTTTGCATCGGACTCAGTTCCTTGCCTGCGTTCGTGCTGGCTGATCCGCAACCATGGATTCGCGCAGGTCGAGCATCGGACCCTGCGGAACGTTGGTGACGCCCGTCGTGGGACGGTCGAGGTCGATCACCAGCGTTACGGCCAACGTCAACAACACGAACATCAGCGTCGTGGCCTTGCGCTGGGAGCCGCGCTCGTACCCCACCATTCCCGCGGCCAGGATGGCGAAGAGCGCCAGGAAGCGAAGAATCCTGGGCGGGATGTGCGCCTGCCGGGTAGCGAAGCGTTCTGCGGCCAGGTCGATCGACTCATTGGTCGTGCTGATCAGCAGCGCAGCCCGTGGCGTGTCGCGGAATGGCGTGACGACCGCCATCAGTGAATTCCACAACTCCGTCTGCAGGGCCTCGGTCGCCTTGTATTGCCGCACTTCCTCGTTGGCTGTCTTCGCATTTCCGAATGCGATGCGGTTATCCACGTAGCGACGCAGCAACGTTTCCATCCGATCACGGTCACTGCCATCCAGCAGCTGCATGCGCAGCCAGGTCGTGCCCAGCGCATTGGCTTCACTGACCACCAGCTCCCGCCGGCTCTCGTAGCGCGCCAATGCGATGGAGAAGGTGAAACCTATGAGCAGCGCCAGCAGGCCCAGCACCGAAGTCATGGCGAACGCGTCGCCGTCCTGACGATCCTGCTGCCGGTCGCGCCGGTCACGCAGGTACTTGCCGACCTCCCGTGCGAGTAGCATCGCTGCGAAGAACCCCAGCGAAATCACCCAAAGCGGCAGGCGAGTGAAGGTCAGGTGGTCCATCTGCGCCGGAGTGATTCAGTGCTTTGGAAAGAGGAACGTGAGCGCAAACCGCAGGCCCCATTCGGCGCCGCTGTCCGGTGCTTCGATGTAGTAGCGCACGCCGCCCTGGTAGCTCACCAGTTGCTTGCCGATCTTGCTGACCTTGCTGTAGCCGAAGTTGATCGGAACCGTCCACTGCTCCGCTTTCCAGTCGTAGGTCGACTCGAGGTTGACGGTGATCGTGCGGCCTTGTCCGAGTCCTTTCGACACGAACGGCTGCAGGAAGGTGTTGCTGATGTCGGCGCGGTCGTCTTCGCCGGCGAACGACCAGACATGGTTGACCAGTGCGCCGTAGGTCCACCCGGCCGGTGTCTGCTTGAGCACGACCGCGGTCGGTCCAGCGCCCCATTTCTCTGCGCCGAGCAGGTCGTCGCTGGCGGTGGGCAGGTACAGCACCGGGCCCACGCCCCAGATCCAGCCCGAGCTGGTCGGCGCCTTGGGCGAGAAAAAGAAGGACTGGAGAATGTCGCCCGTGCCGAACTGGCTGCCGGCGCCGGGAAATATGTCTTCCTGGTAGACGATCGGGACGATCGTGCGCGAGATCATGTTCCAGTCATCGCTGATCGAAATCGGAATCACCGGCTGCACGTTGAGGTAGGTCTTGCTGCCGTCGTCCACAGGCCCGATGCCGTCGTCCCAGTTCAACTGCAGTGGCACGCTGATGAGGCTGGCAACCGGATTGGAAAGCTGCTTCGCCAGTTCGTCCGCATCCTGCGCATGGGCCGGCAGGAAGGGCGATGAGGCACAGAGCGCTAAACAAACTGCCGCACGAAACGACTTCATCTGCTGTCTCCGTCCTTCGGTCGTGCCGTTGGGCGGATCGTACTAGTGGCCCTGCGCGCGGGCTCTCACAGAAGAATCACGTTGCCGTTCAGCGCTGACGCCGGTTGGCGTCAGCGCGGTGCTTTCCCGGTGAGGCCCTGCTCGACGATGTTCAGCACCTCGGCCAGGCTGACGCCGAACGAGCCCGCCCTGCCGGCATCGAAGGCCTGCTTCCATTCACCGTAACCCTTGAGGTAAGCCGGGTCGGCTTGCTGTTCGCCCTCGAACGCGATGGCGCTGGCTTCGAGCGTCGGGCGCGTCACTGGCAGGTGCGGCAATTCGGTGAGCTGGCCCGAGGGCAGGCCCGGGTGCCTGATCCGAACGCCGCGGACGGTGACATGGAATATTTCCCCGCCGAGAGGATGGCGGTCGACGCGGTTGATCAGCAGCGTCGGCGTCTCGGCGGCGGTACGGCCGCTGCAACGCCAGAGCTGGCCGGCGGCGAAATCGGGGGTGGTGCTCATGGGGGTGTCCGGGCGAATCGTGATCCCGAATGATGCCCCGACCGGCCCGGATCGCGCGATGCCGATCCGGTCCGCTCGGAGGGGAGACTACGGCTGCGCCGGCGGTGGAACGCCTTCCCAGTGGCCGCGGGCCACCATCTTCGGCTGCTCCGGGTCGGCTTCGTAGTTCGGCGACATGATCTGCACGCCGGCGGCGTTGAATTCGTCCTGGATGTGGGAGTGCAGTTCGGTCAGCACGAACGGTCGCAGGAACGGCTCCAGGATCCGAGCGCGCAGCTTGTACTCGACATAGAAGTCCGATAGCGCGGTCTGCAGCACGTACGGGGCCGGGGCCTGCTGGATCTTCGCGGTCTTGGCCGCGGCGTTCAGCAGCAGCCGGTGCACCTGCCGCCACGGCGAGTCGTAGCCGATGGTCACGCCGGTCTCCAGCCACAAACCGGGGCCATCGGGATTGCGCGAGTAGTTGTGCAGTTGCCCGCCGAGCACGACGTTGTTGGGGATGCTGATCTCCACGCCCATCAGGTTGCGCAGGCGCGTGGTGAACAGGCCGATCTGCAGGACCTGGCCGTCGACATCGCCGATCCGCACGAGGTCGCCGATCGCCATCGTGCGGGCGTAGAGCAGGGTGAATCCACCGGCTGCCTGGCCGACGATGCTCGACGCACCCAGCGAGATCATCAGGCCCACGAGCACGCTCAGGCCCCTGAACGCATCGGTTTGGGCGCCGGGCAGGTACGGGTAGGCCATTGCGATCGCGAACAGCCAGATCACCGCCACCAGCAGCTTGCGGGTGGGCTCGGCGAGCTGGTCGTCGATGCCGAACAGCTGGAACCGGCCGCTCTGGACCGCGCGGAAAGTCAGGCCAAGCGTCCTGGTCAGGACGCGGGCAAGGAACAGGATCACGAACGCCGCGACCAAGCCCGGCACCGCCCCGGCGATCGCCTGGCCCCACGACGACAGCAGGTCGACGATCCAGTCGGTCATGCGCAGCGACCATGGCTGGGTAAAGCCGAACCGGCCGAGCACGAAACGCAGCCATTCCTCCAGCACCAGCAGGGCGACCAGCCACAACACCAGGCGCTCCAGCCAATTGGCGAAGGTGTGCATGCTGGTGACTACGTGGCGCGTGGATTCCTGTTGCAGCGTCTGCACGCGGTGCTCGACCCAGCGCTGGAACTTCAGTTCCACGCGGCGGCGCAGCCACATCAGGCCGAGGATCACCATCACTGCGAAGGCGGTTGCCAGCAGCGACAGCAGCACGCCATTGAGCAGTTGCCGCGGCGCATGATCGCGTTCGGCCGCCCGCACGGCTTCGCTGAGGTTGCGCGCGATCTGCGCGCGGGCCTGGGCCATCGTCTGGTGGTTGAGCGTGTCCAGGTCGGCAGGCGTGAACATCGCCACCAGCTGGCCGCCCAGCAACACCATCGAGCCCTGCGGGATCTCCTGGAATGCCACCTTTGGCGCCCCCGGCAACTCGACCACGCGTGCGATGTTGGCCTCGGCCGTGCGTGCGCGCAGCTCGACGGAGCGCCCGAGCAGGGTGCTGCGCAGGGTGAAGAGGTCGCGGTTGAAGAACCGGACGGTGGCTTCGGTGGCGGGCGGCGGCGCAGGTTCGGCCGTCGTACCGGTCCGCGCGTCGGCATCGGCGGGCGCGGCTGGCGCCGCGGTCGATGTCTGTGCCATCGACAATCCCGCGAGCATCAGCGCGGCAAGGAACAGCGAGCGCACGCGGCCATGACCGGGCCGCGCGACAAGATCGTTTCCTGTGCTCATCCAAAGTCCTGGCATTGGGATCCCCGGGGCGGCCGGTCGCACCGCCCGCGACCCGTACCGCGGCGGCACGCCATGTTTACCGCACAACGACGTCAAGGGCGCGTGGGGACGGCCAGGCGCGGCCGCTAAACGGTTGCTCAGTCGATCCGGTACACGCGCGCCTTGGGCATGTCCTCGTCAACCTGCAGGAACCAGCGCCCGGCCAGGCCCGGCACCACCACTATTTCCGGTGCATCCAGCGGCTTGCGCAGTTTCATGCTGCCCTTGAGTACCTTCCATTGCTGGCCGTTCTCCAACTCGAACACCGTCCCAGGCTCCCAGCCATCGACCGAGCCCTTGAGCCTGCTGCGGATGGGCTGGCCGCCGAGGTCGCTGGCTTCGTGCTGCGCTGCGGACGTTTCCTGCGCGACTGCGGGCGCCGCGGCCGTCGCCGGTGCCGGGGCGCCCAACTCCTGGGCCTGTGCGTCGCGCAGCATCCCGTTCAGCGTTTCCAGCTGCGTCGCCGTCAGGCCGACCTCGCGCAACTGCGCCGCGGAAAGGCGTTGTTCGATGGGGACCCAGGACTGCTGGGCCGTCGCCGCAAGAGGCATCAGCAGCGCCAGGGCCATCGCCACAACCGTCTTGACCTGCATGGGCACCTCCACCGTTCGGGACCGCCCGATCATGCCAGCGCCGGAAGACACCCGCATGCGCGGGCAGGGCGGGAGCCCGCACTGTGACCCCGAACCGGCCCGGCATGACTTTCGAGGCTGGTCACCCCAGCGTTTTTGCGCTCCTCTCCATAGTGGGCAGGACCGGCAAAGCCTCCCTGGGGCAAGTTGCCTGGTGGCGATGCAACCGCTGTCGCCCCTACTCATTACCAGGCCCTCCGGGCCGAACACACCGTAGATCATCAGGGGTAACAAGTTGATGCGTCGTTTTCTGGTTTCCGCGATCGCGCTGGCTCTGGCCGGCAACTGCATCACCGCCATCGCCGCTGCACCCACGTCCATGGCCACATCTGTCGCCCAATCGACCACCACCACGCAGCTGCCGCGCACCGTGCGCCCGACGCACTACGACGTCGCGATCATCCCGCACGCGCAGACGCTGACGTTCGACGGCCAGGTGACGATCACCCTCGACGTGCTGGAGCCGACCTCCAGCATCACCTTGCAGGCGATTGACATGACCTTCGCGTCGGCGAAGCTGACGCCGGCATCCGGCAAGGGCAAGGCCGCGACCGCGAAGGTCAGCATCGACGCCGACGCGCAGACCGCCACCTTCAGCTTCGACAAGCCCTTGGCCGTGGGCAGCTACCGCCTGTCGATGGACTACGCCGGCAAGATCGGCACCCAGGCCAACGGCCTGTTCGCGATCGACTACGACACCCGCGCCGGCAAGAAGCGCGCGCTGTTCACCCAGTTCGAGAATTCCGATGCGCGCCGCATGATCCCGTCGTGGGACGAGCCGTCGCACAAGGCGACCTTCACCCTCGAGGCCACGGTGCCGAGCGCGGAGATGGCGGTCAGCAACATGCCGGCAACGGAAACGAAGGACCTCGGCAACGGCATGACCCGCGTGCGTTTCGCGCAGTCGCCGAAGATGTCGACCTATCTGCTGTTCTTCAGCGTCGGCGAGTTCGATCGAGCGACAGCCAAGTTCGGCGACACCGAAGTCGGCGTAATCACCCAGAAGGGCGTGGTCGACCAGGCCCGCTTCGCGCTCGACTCCTCGGTTGATGTGCTGCGTGAGTACAACGATTACTTCGGTACGCCGTACCCGCTGCCCAAGCTCGACAACATCGCCTCGCCCGGCGCCAGCCAGTTCTTCAGCGCCATGGAAAACTGGGGCGCGATCTTCACCTTCGAGCACACGCTGCTGCTCGATCCGGCGTTCTCGACCCAGTCCGACAAGCAGCGCGTGTTCTCGGTGGCCGCGCACGAGATCGCCCACCAGTGGTTCGGCGACCTGGTGACGATGAGCTGGTGGGACGACCTGTGGCTCAACGAAGGCTTCGCCACCTGGATGGCATCGCGCACCACGCAGAAGCTGCATCCGGAATGGAACACGAAGCTGTATTCCGTATCCGGCCGCGAAGGCGCGATGAGCCGCGATGCCGTCGCCACCACGCACCCGGTGGTGCAGCACGTTGAAACCGTCGAACAGGCCAGCCAGGCCTTCGACGCGATCACCTACCAGAAGGGCGGCGCGGTGATCCGCATGCTCGAGGGCTACGTAGGTGAGGACGCATGGCGCGAGGGCGTGCGCAACTACATGAAGGCGCATGCCTACGGCAACACCGTGTCCGACGACCTGTGGAAGCAGGTGCAGGCAGCGGCCGGCAAGCCCATCCTCGACATCGCTCACGACTTCACCCTGCAGCCGGGCATCCCGATGATCCGCGTCGAGTCGGCCACGTGCAGCAACGGCAAGACCACGCTCAAGCTGACCCAGGGCGAATTCACCAAGGACCGCCCGGACAAGCAGCCGCTGTCGTGGCGCGTGCCGGTGATCGCGCAGTCGGTCGGTGGGGAGCCCGTGCGGACGATCGTCGAAGGCGGCGCCGGTTCGCTCGACGTACCCGGTTGCGGTCCGGTCATCGTCAATGCCGGCCAGAGTGGCTACTACCGCACGCTGTACTCGCCGGAACAGTTCGCGGCGATCCGCACGGGCTTTGCGAAACTCGAGCCGATCGACCAGCTTGGCCTGATGAGCGACACCTGGGCACTGGGCCTGGCCGGTCTGCAGTCGCCGGCGAACTACCTCGACCTCGTCAAGGCCACGCCGGCCGACGCCGACCCGCAGATCTGGGGCGACATCGCCCACAGCCTCGACAGCCTCAACGACTACTACCAGGGTGATGCCGCACGCCAGGCGCGCTTCCGCAAGTTCGCCATCGCCCAGCTCGCGCCGGTGTTCGCACGCGTCGGTTGGGACGAGAAGCAGGGCGAGGCCGACCCGGTCAAGATCCTCCGCACGGAACTGATCGAGACGCTCAGCGCGCTGGGTGACGGCAAGGTGGTCGCCGAGGCGCGCCGACGTTACGTCACACAAGCGAAGGATCCGGCGGCCGTGCCGGCAGCGTTGCGCAAGACGGTGCTCGCGGTGGTCGCGCACCACGCTGACGCAGCCACCTGGGACGAACTGCACGCTGCAGCCCAGGCGGAGAAGACCCCGCTGATGAAGGATGAGCTGTACCAGATGTTGTCCTCCACCGAAGACAGCGCCCTGGCGACGCGTGCGCTCGAACTGGCCCTCACTGACGAACCGGGTGCGACCAACAGCGCCGGCATGATCCGCGCCGTCGCCTCGCAGCATCCGGACCTCGCATTCGACTTCGCCATGACGCACATGGCCGACGTCGACAAGCGCGTCGACTCGTCCTCGCGCAGCCGCTACTACCCGGGCCTGGCCACCGGCTCACTGGACCCGGCGATGATCGACAGGATCCAGGCCTACGCCCAGCAGCACCTCGCCGCCGGTTCCCGCCGCGACGCCAACACCGCGATCGCCAACGTGACCTACCGGTTGCAGGTGCGCAACGAGCGGTTGCCCGCGGTGGACGCGTGGTTGAAGAAGCACGGCAGCTGATGATTGAGCCCCTCTCCCGCTAGCGGGAGAGGGGTTGGGGTGAGGGTGGCACCTCGAGAATCCCCGACAACTCCCGCGCCAGCTGCGCATGATCGATCGGCTTGCGCAGCACCGTCCGCAGCATGTTGGGCGGGAATGCCTGTTCGCTGACGCGGTCCGCCAGCCCGGTGTACAGCAACACCGGCAACTGCGGCGCGACGGCTTGCAGTGACTGCGCCAGCTGGATACCCGTGATCGTCGGCATCGAGTGGTCGGTGATCAGCAGGTCGTAGTGGGTTGGTGCCTTCCGCACGCGCTCCAGTGCCTGCGCCGGTGCGGCGTCGAAGTCGGCTTCCAGCCCCCAGCTCGACAGCAGCTCGCACATGAACTCGCCGACGCTGCGCTCGTCGTCCACCACCAGCACGCGGCCCTGAAGTCGCGGTGTCGTGGTCGGCATGCTTGCGCGCTCCTGACGGACCACTTCATCCGCGTCGGCCGCACAGACCGGCAGCAGCACCCGGAAGCAGGTGCCGTGGCCTGGTGTGGAATCGACCAGCAAGTGCCCGCCGTGTTCGTGGACGATACCGTGCACGGTGGCCAGGCCCATGCCCGCGCCTTTGCCCGGTGGCTTGGTCGAGAAGAATGGGTCGAAGATGCGCTCCAGCACGGTCGGGTCGATGCCAGGCCCGGTGTCGCCGATGGCGATCTCCACGAATGCGCCACGCACGGGCTGCTGGCAGGCGCTGCACAGCGTTCCGTCTTCCGACGTTTCGCGCAGGCCGATCTGGAGCCGCCCCTGGCCCTGCATTGCATCGCAGGCGTTCAGGCACAAGTTGAGCATGACCTGGCCGAACTGCACCGGATCGAAGTGGATCGAGCCGACGCCGCCGCTGACATCCACCTCGACATCCACGTCGCACGGGATGGTCGGCCGCAACACCGCCAGGTTCTGTTCGATGCACTGTGCCGCGTCGAGCAATCGTGGTTCGCCTTTCTGGCCACGGCTGAACATCAGCATCTGCTGGATCAGGTCACGCGCGCGCTCGCACGATTTCAGCGCGTGCTCCAGATAGCTGCCAAGGCGCGCGTCGCCGCTGCCCGCACTGCGTTCGCCGGCCATCGCCACGTATCCCATGATGCTGGCCAGCAGGTTGTTGAAGTCGTGGGCGATGCCACCGGTCAGGTGGCCCAGGGCTTCCATCTTCTTGGCTTGCAGCAGTTGCGCTTCGAGCCGGCAGCGACGTTGTTCGGCGTCGATGCGCTCGGTGATGTCGCGCAGGTAACCGATGAAGATCCGTCCCGATGGGCTTTCGTCCACGCCGATCGCCAGTTCGGCCGGGAACTCGCTGCCATCCGCGCGCAGTGCCGTGACCTCGAGACGTCGTTGCAGATAGGGGCCGGGGCCGCCGGAGAGAAAGCGTTGCATGCCCTGGCGATGGCGCTCGCGGTAGCGCTCGGGAATGATCAGTTCGGCCAGCGATTGCCCCAGCGCCTCGCGCTCGCGGTAGCCGAAGCACGTTTCGGCCGCGGGATTGAACTTGATGATCGTGCCGTGCTCGTCCATGGCGATGATGCAGTCCAGCGCGGCATTGACGGTGGCGCGCAGGTGTTCGGCGTTGCGCTGTGCGGCTTCCTCGGCGAGCTTGCGCTCGGTGATGTCGCGGGTGAAGGCGAGGATGCGCGGCTCGCCACCGATGCTGGCCGACTTGAGGAACACCTCGTCCCAGTACAGGCTGCCGTCCTTGTTGCGGCGACGCCATTCGAAACGCGCCGATCCGTGCTCGCGGGCATGCTGCAGGTGGATCGCCGCATCGGCGCCGGTGTAGGGCGCCTCACCGGAGCCGAGGTTGTCGACCGGGATGTGCAGCAGCTCATCGTGGCTGTAGCCGGACGTCGCGCAGGCCTTCGGGTTGACGTCGACGATGCGGTCGGTGGCCTGGTCGTAGACGATGATCGCGTCCTCGCTGGCCTCGAAGATCTGCCGGTAGCTGACCTGCGATGCCAGCAGGGCCTGGTCGGCCCGTTGGCGTTCGATCTCGGCCGAGGCGCGGACGGAGAAGATCTTCATCACCGACTCGATGAACTCCGCCTGCTCCAGCGGGCGGCGCGAGACGATCGAGATCAGTCCGAGCGGACGTCCCTGCGTGTCGGTGAGCGGGTAGCCGGCATAGCCTTCGGCGCCCATTTCGATGAAGTCGTCATCCAGCGGGAACAGGCTGCCGAGGCCGGCCGGGTAGATGCGAAACCCGTGGCCAACGACGGTATCGCAGGCGGTATTGGCCAGGGCGTACTCGAAGTTCTCGCGCGGCGCGCCATCGGCGACGAAGGAGAGCACGCGCATCATGCCCGGCTCTTCCTCGCGCATCTCGGCGATGAACGCCACATCGACGTCGAGGATGGCGGTGACGTAACGCGAGAGCTCGACGAACAGATCGCGTCCGCGGGAGCTGGACACGGCCAGCGCGGAGCTGCTCAGCGCAGTCTCGATCTGCTTGCGCCGGGTGATGTCGGTGGCGATGCCGCATACGGCGTACGGCATGCCATCGATATCGAGCAGCGGGAACTTCGCCGCCAGGTAGGTGCGCTGCTCGCCGGCGAATACACCGCTTTCCTCGAACTCCATCGGCCGCGCCTCGAGCAGCACGCGCATGTCGTTGCGACGCAGGCTCGCGGCTTGTTCGGCGGGGAAGATGTCGCGGTCGCTGCGGCCGATGATCGCCACTGCGTCGTGCCCGGTCAGGCGTTCGAACTCGCGATTGACGAACAGGTAACGGCCGCTGCGATCCTTGGCGAACACCGCTGCCGAGGTGTTGTCCAGCACCTGCTGCAGGCGAAGTTCGCTGTCGCGCAGCGCCCGCTCGCGGTCGTCGACGAGGGCATTGCGTGGCAGGTCGCCGGGATTCATGGCAGTCCTCCGCAACAGGCGTGGATCGAGTATAGGAGCGCGAAACGCAGCAGCGGGCCGCTGTTACGCGGCAGAAACAATTCCGCCTGCGGCAGTTACGTGGACGGCACGAACATGTAGCCGACACCGCGGACGGTGCGGATCGCGCGCGGGTTGTCCGGGTCGATCTCGACCTTGCGCCGCAGCCGGGCGATGCGGATGTCGATCGAGCGGTCGAACGGCTCCCATTCACGATTGTGGGTGAGGGTCAGGATCTGGTCGCGCGATAGCGCCTTGCCGGGGTGCTCGTACAACACACGCAGCAGATCGAACTCCATGTGGGTGACCATCACTTCGAGGCCGTCGGCGTCGAACACCTGGTGCGCATCGAGGTCGAGCGTGCAGCGGCCGAATGGGACGCGGCGACCGGGGATGCTGGCCACCGGCGCGTCCGGGCGCGCCTGGATGCGGCGCAGCACGCTCTTGATGCGCGCCAGCAGCTCGCGCGGATCGAACGGCTTGGCGACGTAGTCGTCGGCGCCGATCTCCAGGCCGACGATGCGGTCTATGACGTCGCCCGAGCCGGTGACCATGATGATGCCGACGTCGTAACGCTCGCGCAGGAAGCGGGCCAGGCTTAGGCCGTCCTCGCCGGGCAGGCGGATGTCGAGCAGGACGATGTCCGGGGCCTCGCGCTCGAGTTCAGCGCGCATGGCGGTGCCGTCGCCGGCCTGCAGCGCACGGAAATTGTGGGTGCTCAGTGCTTCCACGAGCATCTCGCGGGTCGCCTGGTCGTCGTCGACGACCAGCACACAGGGCATATGCGCCATCACCGGCTCCTGCCTGCAGGGTCGCTGCTCCGACAGTATCGGCCGTCGTTACCAGCTGTTACAAACCCGCCGCGAGCGGACATTCGATCGATACGCGCGCTTTCTAGATTGGTCCCCATGCCGCCGGATTGGCCGACGGCACTTCCGAGAGGAACAGGGAGACCGCCATGAGCCGTTGCCCGCTTGCCCTGGATAGCAATCGCCTGCGCCGCCAGGTTCGCGCTGTCTATGAGCGCGTGGCCCGCGACCCGGCCAGCGGCTTCCATTTCCATACCGGCGCCGCCTATGCGGTGCAGCGGCTGGGCTATGACGAGGCGACGCTGGCGGCGTTGCCGTCGGTGTCCACCGATCGGTTTTCCGGTGTCGGCAATCCGCTGCGGATTGGCACGATCCCTGCCGGCAGCGTGGTGCTCGACCACGCCTGCGGTTCCGGCATGGACCTGCTGCTGGCGGCGCGCGCGGTCGGTCCGCACGGCCGTGCGATCGGCGTCGACCTGACTGCGGCGATGCGCGCCTGCGCGATCGCGGCGGCGGCGCAGGTGGGGTTGCTGGATCGGGTGGAACTGCATGAAGGCACCTTCGAGGACCTGCCGGTTGCCGACGCCAGTGTCGACATCCTGATCTCAAACGGAGTGATCAACCTCGCACCGGACAAACCCCGGCTGATGTCGGAGGTGGTGCGGGTGCTGAAGCCCGGTGGCGCCCTGTACCTGGGCGACGTCGTGGTCGACCGCGAGCTGGCCGCCGGCGCCCGCACCAACGCCGCCCTGTGGGCCGCGTGCATCGGCGGTGCCTCGACCGAAGCGGCGCTGCTGAAGTTCATCGCCGACAGCGGCCTGGAACGCGCCCGCGTCTGCGAGCGCTTCGAGGCCTTCGCCGGCACCGGCATCGACCACAAGTTCCGCGGCCGCCTGCATGCCTACGGCGTGAACGTCCACGCAGTGAAACCGCATGCCCTTGGCACGAAGAAACCGTCGGCGTGAGCCGGCAACCCAGGCGCCCGGCGACGGACGCCAACCAACTGGAGAACCACCATGCTCAGGAAGTACGTCATCGAACGAAACATCAGTGGCATCGGCAAAGAGCCCTACGAAGCACTGTGCGACGTTGCCCAGCGATCCAACGAGGTGCTCGACCAGCTCGGCACCGGCGTCCAGTGGTTGCACTCCTACGTCGCCAACGACAAGACCTACTGCGTCTACCTGGCCAGTGACGAGTCGTTGATCCGCGAACACGCGGAGCGCGCCGGCTTCCCCGCCGACGCCGTCGTCGAAGTGCAGTCCGTACTCGATCCGACCATGGCACCTGCCTGACCTTTCAACGCTTCACAGCAGCAATGCATGGCCATTGCGGCCCCGGCCCAGGGAAGCGGGCAGGGCATCGCCGTTCGGCCACGAATAAAGGAATACCACCATGAACGTGATGACCCTGATCTCCGCACTGGCGATGATCGCAGCCACCCATTCGATCGCGACCCGCGTGGTCCAGGCCCAGCCCGTGCAGGATGGGCCGGCGCAAGCAATGCATGCCCAGGACCTGCACATCCACGACTTGCCTGGCATACGCGTGGTCGCCACTGTCGAGCCCGAGGCGACGGCATCGCCGGCGAACGAGTCGATCGCCTCCGTCGATACCTCGCGCGTGTTCGACCTGCCGACGGTACGCGTGTATCCCGACCGCGATCAGGTGATGGCGTTCCGCATGGCGTGGTCGCGCACGGCGCTGGCGGTGCCGGGTGCAAGGTCACGTCGTGGTGCGTCGCCGGTGCGCACGTCCGTCGCCGAATCGGCCGGTCTGTACGGCGACAGCGAACGCCGGAGCCGCTGGCAGGCGGTGGCCTGCATCGCCCGCATTCGCCTGTCGCGGGTGTGGCCGGTGTCGCGCTGCGACATCGCCGACAACGCGCGGGCCGCGGCGCGGATCGGGGTGATGCTGGCCGGCGAGCCGGCCCCCGTCCGACGACAATGAACGTAGCCCGGGTAAGGCCGCAGGCCGCACCCGGGGTGAAGGGCCCCGGGTGCGCTTCGCTTACCCGGGCTACAAAAAAGGCCCCGCGTTTGCGGGGCCTTTTTCGTTACGCCTCTACCGCTTCGTCCTTATACGCATCCACCGGGATGCAAGCGCACATGACGTTCTTGTCGCCGTAGACGTTGTCGACGCGGGCGACCGGCGGCCAGTACTTCTGCAGGCGCAGCGAGGGCAGCGGGAAAGCCGCCAGCTCGCGCGGGTACGCGTGGGTCCATTCGCTGGCCGTGACCGCGGTGGCGGTGTGCGGCGCGTGCTTGAGCGGGTTGTCCTCGCGGTCGAGCTTGCCGTCCTCGATCGCGCGGATCTCGTCGCGGATCTGGATCATCGCGTCGATGAAACGGTCCAGCTCGTGCTGCGATTCGCTCTCGGTCGGCTCGACCATCAGCGTGCCGGCAACCGGGAAGCTCAGGGTCGGGGCGTGGAAGCCGAAGTCGATCAGGCGCTTGGCGACGTCCTCGGCCGACACGCCGGTGGCGTCCTTGAGCGGGCGCAGGTCGAGGATGCA
>DATDBK010000123.1:0-2808 GCA_036524935.1 Lysobacter sp.
GCTCAAGGCAGAGATCAACGTCGTTCCCTACATCGACGTGATGCTGGTGCTGCTGATCATCTTCATGGTCACCGCGCCGCTGCTCAACCTGGGCGTCGACATCGACCTGCCGCAGTCCAATGCCAAGTCGATCCAGGAAAAGAAGGATCCGGTCGTCGTCAGCGTCGATCCGGACGGGCATTACTTCCTGGCGCTGAAGGCGGGCAGCAACGAGGCCGTCACTGCCGAGGCGCTGCAGGCCAAGGTGTCGGCGATCGTCGCGCAGAACCCGGACATCGCCGTGTTCGTAGCCGGTGACGCCAAGGCCAACTACCAGAAGGTGATGGACGCGCTGGTCCTGCTGCAGAGCGCGAACGTGAAGAAGGTCGGCCTGATGAGCCAACCCGATCAGGCCCAGGGTCAGGCCACCAAGGCGGGGCGCTGATGCGGGAGTCGCGTGCCGACACCACGCGGGCGATCTGGCTGGCGCTGGCGCTGCATGCGCTGCTGTTCGGCCTGATGTTCGCAGGCCTGCTGTGGACCCGGTCGACGGCGCCGGTATCGGCGGCCGGTTCGCCGGTCACCGCCGAACTGATCGATGCCAATGCGCTGTCGCCGGCGATGCAGCGTACCCTGCGCAGCCGGCCCAAGCCGGCCGAACTGCCGCCGCCGCCGGAACCCGAAGAAGCCGCGCCGCTGCCGCAGCCGTTGCCGGAACCGCGGCCGGAAGACTCGGTCGCGACCCCGCAGCCGCAGGCGCAGGATTTCATCCCGGTTCCCGACAACGAGAACCAGGAGGCGGTGGTCGACCAGCCCACGCCGATCGCGGCCGAGGAGGACAAGGTCCAGGAAGCCAAGCGCAAGCAGGACCAGGTCGACCTGACGGAGCAAAAGCGCCAGGAGCAGGTCGAGAAGCAGCGTCGCCTGGCCGAGCAGCAGGACCAGGAGCGCGAGCAGAAGCTGGCCGAGATCCGCCGCAAGCGTGCCGCCGCATCCCGCGAAGCCGACCTGGCCGAGCAGCGCCTGCGCCAGATCGCCGACGTCCGCTCGCGGCCGGCGCCGGCCGAATCGGCCGGCAGCAGCGACGCCAGTCCGCCGCCCGGCAACGCCGGCACCGACACCGGCTTGCAGGCGCGCTACGCCGCTGCCTTGCAGGAAGCCATCCTGAGCAAGTGGACGCGCCCGGAAACCGTGCCGGTCGGCGCCCGCTGCACCTTGCTGATCCGGCAGTTGCCCGGTGGCCGGGTGATGAGCGCGGAAGTGTCATCGCCGTGCGCCTACGATGAGCAGGGACGCCGTTCAATCGAGGCCGCCGTGCTGAAGGCGCAGCCGTTGCCGTATGCGGGATTCGAGGCGGTGTTCGCACGCAACCTGACATTGAACTTCACGGCCCAGGATCGCTGAGCCTCGCGGGGGCGGAAGCGCGGACATTTCTGCCTCCGGCTTGAGCCCACGTTCACCTGCTGGCTGTTAACAATTACGAAGCTGAACGGATTCCCGACAGCCTTGAATAGCGCACGTATTACTGGAGTACCGATGAACCGACCCGTCGCCTGGCTCGCCTCGCTGCTTGCCCTGCTGCTGCCCCTGGCCGCCTCCGCCCAGCAGGGGCTGGAGATCGATATCGTCGGCGGCAACGCCGCCGCCCTCCCGATCGCAGTGGTGCCGATGCCCTACCAGGGCAGCGGGACCGCTCCGGAAACCGACCTTGCCCAGGTGGTCAGCGCCGACCTCGCGCGCTCCGGGCAGTTCAGGCCGCTTCCCGAGAAGGACATCATCGAGAAGCCGAGCAAGGGCGGGGAGATCAACTACCCGACCTGGCGCGCGTTGAACCAGGACTTCATCGTCGTCGGCCGCGTGCTCGATGCCGGCGCCGGCAGTTACCGCCTCGAGTACGAGCTGTTCGACGTGGCCAAGCAGCAGCGCCTGCTCGGCTTCGCCCTCACCGCGCGCGCCAACGCGATGCGCGACGTCGCCCACCAGGTCGCCGATGCGGTGTACGAAAAGATCACCGGCATCCGCGGTGCATTCTTCACCCGCATCGCCTATGTCACCGCGACCGGCACCGGCAAGGGCGCGCAGTACGCGCTGATGGTCGCCGACTCCGACGGCTTCAACCCGCAGACCGTGGTGCGCTCGCCCGAGCCGCTGCTGTCGCCGTCGTGGAGTCCGGACGGCAGCCGCCTGGCCTACGTCAGCTTCGAGGGCGGCAACTCCTCGATCTACATCCAGAACATCACCTCCGGCAGCCGCGAGCTGATCGCCAAGTTCCGTGGCATCAACGGCGCTCCTGCGTTCTCGCCTGACGGTCGCCGCCTGGCCCTGACCCTGTCGCGCAGCGGCAACCCCGAGATCTACGTGATGGACCTGGGCAGCAAGGCGCTGACCCAGCTGACCAACCACTTCAGCATCGACACCGAGCCGAGCTGGAGCGCCGACGCCAGCACCATCTACTTCACGTCCGACCGCGGCGGCCGCCCGCAGATCTACTCGGTGCCGTCCAGTGGTGGCAGCGCAACCCGCGTCACTTTCCAGGGCAGCTACAACGCCAGCGCCAGCATTTCGGCCGACGGCAAGAAGATCGCCACCGCCCAGGGCGCCGGCAATACCTACCGCATCGCCATGATGGACAGCACCCTCGGGTCTGCGCGCTGGAGCACACTTTCGCCCGGATCCCTGGACGAGTCTCCCAGCTTTGCCCCGAATGGCGCGATGATCCTTTATGCTGCGCGCGAGGGCCGCCGGGGCGTGCTCTATGCCGTTTCGTCCGATGCCCGGGTGCGCCAGCGCCTGGTGCTTGCGGATGGAGACGTGCGTGAGCCGGCTTGG
>DATDBK010000124.1:0-11353 GCA_036524935.1 Lysobacter sp.
CGAGGCCTATGTCGAGCACATGATGGCCACGCTGATCCCTTCTTCTTGATAGCCCGGCCCCCGCTGGAGGATGTTTGCAAATGAATGCGATTTCCAATGACGTCTCGAAACCTGCCATCGCGCCGGGGAGCGAAGGCAGCAAGCTTGCCGAACTGAACGCCTGGGTCGCCGAGGTCGCCGCGCTGACCCAGCCCGATGCGATCCACTGGTGCGACGGCAGCGACGCCGAGAATGCGGCGCTGATCAAGCAGATGCAGGCCGACGGCACGCTGGTCAAGCTCAACGACAAGACCCATCCCGAGAGCTGGCTGCACCGCTCGCATCCGGACGACGTCGCCCGCGTCGAGCACCTGACCTTCGTGTGCACCCGCGAGCAGGAAGACGCCGGCCCGAACAACCACTGGATGGCCCCGGCCGACGGCCACAAGCAGATGGACGCGCTGTTCGCCGGTTGCATGCAGGGCCGGACCCTGTACGTGATCCCGTACTGCATGGGTCCGATCGATTCGCCGTTGTCGCGTTGTGGCGTCGAGATCACCGACAGCCCGTACGTCGTCGCCAACATGCGCATCATGACCCGCATGGGCGCGCCGGCGCTGGCGCGCATCGAGCGCGAAGGCACGTTCGTGAAGGGTCTGCACTCGATTGGCGAGCTCGATCCCGAGCGTCGCTTTATCATGCATTTCCCGGAAGAACTGACGATCAAGTCGTTCGGCTCCGGCTACGGCGGCAACGCGCTGCTGGGCAAGAAGTGCCACGCCCTGCGCATCGCCTCGCACCAGGCCCGCTCGGAAGGCTGGCTGGCCGAGCACATGCTGATCCTCGGCCTGGAGAATCCGCAGGGCGAGACGCATTACGTGGCCGCGGCATTCCCGTCGGCATGCGGCAAGACCAACCTGGCCATGCTGATTCCGCCGGAGGGCTACCGTGCCCAGGGCTGGAAGGTATGGACGGTTGGCGACGACATCTGCTGGATGCGCCCCGGCGCCGACGGCCGCCTGTACGCGATCAATCCGGAAGCAGGTTTCTTCGGCGTTGCCCCGGGCACGTCGGACAAGTCCAACCCGAATGCGCTGGCTTCGATCCAGCACGACACGATCTTCACCAATGTCGGCGTCACCGCCGACAACCAGCCGTGGTGGGAAGGCCTCGACAACGGCCAGCTTCCGGTCACCGACTGGCGCGGCAACGCGTATGACGCCGCCAAGGGTCCGGCCGCGCATCCGAACTCGCGCTTCACCGTGTCGGCCAGGCAGTGCCCGAGCTACTCGGAGCAGGCCGAGAATCCGACTGGCGTGCCGATCAGCGCGATTGTCTTCGGCGGTCGCCGCGCTTCGCTGGTGCCGCTGGTGTTCGAGGCACGCGACTGGGCGCACGGCGTCCTGGTCGGCGCCGCGATGGGTTCCGAAACCACGGCTGCCGCCACCGGCGCGGTCGGCGTGATGCGCCGTGACCCGATGGCGATGAAGCCGTTCTGCGGCTACAACTTCGCCGACTACTTCAGCCACTGGCTGTCGTTCGACAAGGCCGGCGCGAAGCTGCCGAAGATCTTCCACGTCAACTGGTTCCGCAAGGGCGACGACGGCAAGTTCCTGTGGCCGGGCTTCGGCGACAACCTGCGCGTGCTGGAGTGGATGATCCAGCGCGTCAAGGGAGACGCCGGTTCGGTCGAAACCCCGATTGGCCACCTGCCGGCCGAAGGCGACCTCAACCTCGATGGCATCAACCTCGGCGACGAGGCACGCGCCAAGCTGTTCGGCTTCGACCATGCCGGCTGGAAGGCCGAGTTCGACAGCATTGGCGAGTACCTCGAGGAGTACGGCCCGCGCATGCCGCAGGCGCTCAAGGACGAGCAGCAGCGCATCGCCCGGGACCTGGCTGGCTGAGGACTCCATGACCGAGCAACCCGCCGCGCTCGCGGCCAGTCGTGAACTGCTGATCGACGGCCGCCCGCTGCGGGTGTTCGACGGGCATTTGCCCAATGTCGGCGACTACGTCCGCGGCCTCGCAAGGGCCGCGTTCACGCGCACGGAAATTGCCCGGCCGGAAACGGCCGAGCACAAGCACTGGGCCACCGAGATCAAGCTCGAGGCACTGTTTCCGCAGCCGATCTTCGACATCACCCGGCGCGCCGTACTGGCCTTCGCCACGCCGGGCTTTGGCTATCGCCCGTATCGCGCGTACACCAACGTCGCCTCGTTCGGCGACATGCTCTTCAGCCATACCGACTGCCTGCCCGACCAGCACGACCTGACCGCGCTGTGGTACCTGTGCGAGCAGTGGGACCTGGAGTGGGGCGGCGAGACGATGTTCTTCGATGCCCAGGACGAGGTCGCCGCGGCGATCCAGCCGCGTCCGGGCCGGCTGGTGATCTTCGACGGCGCGATCAAACACGTCGGTCGTCCGCCCAATCGCGTCTGCTACGCGCCGCGCTACACGTTCGCGATCAAGTTCGAGCGCCTGGCCGCAGGCAGCTGAGCGGGCATGACGGCATGGCGTCGATGAGCCCCTTCGCAGCCGGCACGACTGCCCTGCAGCGCACGGCGGACGCCGCCTGGTTTCCGATCGACCTCAACGTCCCGGAGCGCAGCTTCAGCTTCGCCCGGCTCGATGTCGATGCGCTCGAGCGTTCCACGTTCATGGACACGCGCCTGGATGCGGCCATCGCCCAGGTCGAGGCGGTGCCGGCCGATGCAATCGCGTCGATGCCGCAACCGGCGAAGCCACCGGCGTGGCTGTTCCATACCTCGTTCTGCGGATCGACCCTGCTGGCGCGCGCGCTGCACATCCCGGAACGCCAGGTCGCGCTGAAGGAGCCGCTGCTGCTCCGGCGACTGGGCGATGCACGCGATGCCGGCTGGGCCGTGGACGATCTTTGTGGACTGTCGGCGCGGTTGTTGTCGCGGCCGTGGACGCCGGGCGGTGGCGTCCTCGTGAAGGCCACCCATGCCGCGCTCAACATCGCCCCCGATCTGCTCTCGGCAACACCCGGGAGTCGGGCGGTCGTGCTGACGTCATCGCTCGACGACTTCCTCGTGTCAAACCTGAAGAAGAACGCCGACACGCAGGCCAAGGTTCCAGCCCTGGCCGAGCGCGCGCTGCGGGCAGGAACGCTGCACCTGCGCCTGCCGCCGCAGGCGCTGCAACCGCCCGACCTGTTGTGCGCGACGGCCCTGCAATGGGCAGCGCAACGCGACCTGGTCGCGGCGCTGGCCAGGAGCTTCGGCGATTCACGTGTGCGCGTGCTGGAGTTCGATTCATTGCTCGGTGCACCCGTCGCGGTGGCCACGGCCTGCTCGCGCTGGCTGCAACTGCCGGCCCCCGAAGCCGACGTCGCGGTTCGCGCGGGCGAAGTGTCGCGCATCAATGCGAAGGCGGTGTCGGTTGCCTACAGCGCCGACCAGCGCGCGCAGGAGGCGCAGCGCGTACACGAGCACTACGCTTCGGCGATCGCGCAGGCCCGCGACTGGGCCGCGCGGTTCCTGCTGCCCGCACTGGAAAACGAACTCCCGATGACTGCAGTGGAAGGCTGGACATGAGCGCGACCCTGGCTTCGCTGTGGCAGCAAGGCGAGACCTACGCCCGCCAGGGGCAATGGGCGGCCGCGCTCAATGCCTACGACGGCGTCCTTGGCCACGACCCCGGCCACGTCATGGCGATGCTGCGTGCTTCACGCATGGCGTTGTCGCTGGGCCGTTACCGCGACTCGCGCGAGTACGCGATGCGCGCCCTTGCCAGTCGCCCCGGTGGCGACGAGCCGGTGCTCACGCTGGCGCGCGCGCTGCGCATGTTCAACGAACCGCAGGCGCTGCTCGAATGTGTCGAGCACTCGCGCTGGCGCGAACGGAAGTCGGCGCAATGGCTGACCGAAATCGCGATGCTGGTCAGCACCATCGGCGAGAACGCACTGGCGATGGAGCTGCTCGACCTGGCGGTGCAGCGCGATCCGAAGCACGCACCCACGCGCTACTTCCGCGGCGTGGTGCAGATGTTCTTCGGTGATCTGGACGCCGCCGAGCAGGAGCTGGAGCTGTGCATCGCGCAGGTGCCGACCTACGCGCAGGCCCACTGGGTGCTGTCGCGGCTGCGCAAGCAGACTGCGGAGAAGAACCACGTCGATCGCATGCAGGCGCTGATTCCGCGCGTTCCGCCCGGCACCGACAGCCGCGTCTACCTCGCGTTCGCGGTACACAACGAACTGCACGATCTCGGTCGCCATGACGAGTCCTGGCAGGCGCTCGATCACGCTTGCCGGGTCAAGCGCCAGCTGACGCCGCATGATCGCGATGACGCGCGGCGCATGTACGAAGGCCTGATGAAGCTTTGCGACGTGGAATTCGTCACGCCGTCGGCGCGGTCGGCGGCGACGCAGCCGCCCTACGTGCCGGTGTTCATCGTCGGCATGCACCGCTCCGGCAGCACGCTGCTGGAACAGTTGCTGGCGGGCCATCCCGGCGTGGCCGACGGCGGCGAGACCTACTCGTTCACGTCGCAGATGCGCTACTTCGGTGACCACCGCAACAAGGGCGTGGTCGACGCCGAGCTGGTGCGCCGCGCTGCCGGCATCGATTACGAACAGGTCGGTGAGCGTTTCTACGAGCACACCGCCTGGCGCGCGCAGGGCAAGCCGGTGCTGACCGAGAAGCTGCCGTCGAACTTCCTCAACCTCGGCTTCATCGCCAGGGCGCTGCCGCACGCGCGAATCCTGCACATGGTCCGCGACCCGCTCGACACCTGCTTCTCGAACCTGCGCACGATGTTCTCCGACGTCAACACGTTCTCCTACGACCAGCGCGAACTGGCGCAGTGGTACGGCCAGTACCACCAGCTGATGGCGCACTGGCGGCGGGTCATGCCGGGCAGGGTGCTCGACGTCCACTACGACCGGCTGGTCGCCGATCCCGAGGGTGTAATGCGGGGTGTGCTGGAGTTCTGCGGTCTGCCCTGGAATGCCGCTGCAACCACGCTGGAGCGTGAACAGGCCGGTGCGGTCGCCACGGCCAGCAGCCCGCAGATGCGTGGCGGCATCATCAAGAACCGCAGCGCCGCCTGGGCTCCCTACGAGGCCCGTCTGGCAACGCTGATCGAGGGGTTGGCCCCGTACCGGGCGGCCACCGCCGACCTGCCGGGCCAATCCGGCCAAGGCAGCGCTGGGCCCGGGTCGGGTACTTAAACCCGCGACTCGTCCGGCGCATCACAAGGACCATGCTGACCGTCGTGACCGAATTCCTGACTGACGCCCCCGCCGCGAGTGACGACGGCGCCGACGAACGTGGCCTGGTGGCCGCGGCCGCGCGCGGCGAGGTGCGGGCCTTCGAGTCGTTGTATCGACGCCACGCCGGTCGCGTCCATGGCGTCATCGCCCGCCTGGTCGGAAACCAGGGAGCGAGGGCCGAGGACCTGACGCAGGAAGCGTTCGTGCGGGCCTGGCAGGCACTGCCGGCGTTCCGGTTCGAATCGGCGTTCTCCACCTGGCTGCACCGGCTGGCCGTCAACACCGCGCTGATGGAAATGCGCAGCCGCCGCAGCCGGCCGCAGGACGATGGTGATTCCGACGAGGAGGTCTTCGACCTGCTTGGCAGCACCGACTCGGCCGGTCATACGACGGCGCTGTCGATGGACCTGGAGCGTGCCGTGGCAACGCTGCCGCCACGGGCCCGCGCGGTCCTGGTGCTGTACGACGTGGAAGGCTGGAAGCACGAAGAGATCGCCGCCGAACTCGGCATGGCGGTGGGCAGTTCGAAAGCGCAATTGCACCGCGCGCGCGGCTTGTTGCGCGAGCGGCTTGGAGGACACGCATGAACATCAACGACAACGACAACGACACCCGCGGCCGCGACGACGACCTGCCTGATGCCCTGCGCTGGCAGCTGCGCGCCATGCGCCGCGACGCCGAGCCGGGCAACGACCTGTGGCCAGGCATCGCCGCGCGCCTGCAGCAGCAGCGACCGAAGTCCACGGCACGCCCACGCTGGCTGGCGCCGGTGGCGATGGCAGCGACGCTGGTACTGGCGGTGGGCATGGTCGGGCTGTGGCGCGGCAACGTCACCGGCGATGCGCCGATGGACAACGCGCGCAAGGGCACGCTGGTCCAGCGCGAGGCCGAAGGCATGACCCTGCAGTACCAGGCGGCCCTGCGCGAAGTCGACGTTGGCCAGCCGCCGATGGAACTGCAGCCTGTTTTCGACGACCTCGACCGCAACGCCGGCCTCATCCTGCAGGCGCTTGCGCACGACCCCGACTCGCGCCTGCTGCTGGAGCAGCTGCGCCGCACGTATGCACGCCGCCTGGCACTTGCACAGCGCCTGGTCTATGCCTGATTCGTATCGCACCACCCAGACCCAGAATTCGAACCTGTCCTGCCCTGATTTTCATGCTTTCCGGAGAAACTCCATGACCCGCGCCAAACTCCAATGTCTCGCATTCGGCCTGGCCGTGCTGACGGCGAATTCCGCCCTTGCAGCCACCCCGATCAATGAGACCCGGCCGCTGGATCCGCGAGGCAAGGTCGAGGTCGAGAACGTCAAGGGCCGCGTCGATGTGCGCACCTGGGACCGGCCCGAGGTCAAGATCGAGGGCAGTCTCGGCCAGGGCGTCGAGAAGCTCGAGATCGAGGGCGACGGCGACCACCTGACCGTGCGCGTGAAGTACCCCAACCGCGGCGGCGGCATGGGCCTGTTCGGCGGCAACGACAAGAGCGAGCCGACCGACCTGCGCCTGACTGTTCCGGTTCGCGCCGACCTCGATGTCGACGTCGTCTCGGCCGATGTCACGGTTGAAGGCATCGCGTCGAGCGAGTTGTCGATCGACGCCGTCAGCGGCGACGTCACCGTCGCCGGCGCGCCGGCCGAAGCCAGTGTCGACACCGTCAGCGGCGACCTCAACCTGACGCTCAACAGCGCCCGCGTGCGCGCCGAATCGGTCAGCGGTGACCTCACCCTGCGCGGTCGCATGAACGGCGAAGTCGATGTCGAAACGGTCTCCGGAAGGATTGATGTCGCCGTGCTGCAGAACCGCGTGCAGCGGCTGTCGGGTTCGTCGGTCTCCGGCGATATCCGCGTCGCGACGGGACTGGCCAGCAATGGCCGGATCTCGCTGGAGACCGTGAGCGGCGACCTCACCCTGGTGATGCCGCGCGACCTGTCGGCCAATGTCCGTGGCGAGAGCTTCAGCGGCGACCTGACCGCACCCGGCGCCCAGGTGATCCGCCCCAAGCATGGTCCGGGTTCGAGCTTCGAGCACCGCTTCGGCAGCGGCGATGGCGACATCTCCATCGATACCTTCTCCGGTGATGCGACCCTGCAGCTGGATTGACCGGCGCCATCGAAGCAACATGAAAAAGGCCCGGAATTTCCGGGCCTTTTTCATGATTCCGGGCAGCGAAGCGGCTCAGGCGTCTTTCATTCCGAACCAGCAGTTGAACGCGACGGTGATGCGTTCGTCGTCGCCATGGAACGGCATGACTTCGTGCTGCACCCACGACGGAAACAGCACCAGTTGCCCGGGCTGGAACCGCACGTTCCAGGTGCCATGGTGGTACGGCTCGCGCAGGCGGGTGTTGCCGGCATCGAGGAACAGGTTGCTGTAGTGGTGCGGGTTGTGGAACCGCAGCACGCCCGACTCCGGGTGATCATCGGCGGTGTGCCCCGGATCGACGCAATACACCCCGGACCACGACGCCATCGGGTGGGTATGGAGGATGGTGAAGCCACCTTTCCGGGTCACGTGGAACCAGGTGTGCGAGAAGATCTGCAGGCGCTGCATCTCCTGCGGGTCGTAGCCATTGAGCTCGGCGATGGTGCGACCGAGCGTGCCCCAGCAGAACTGGCGAAGCTGCTGGATGCAGGCCTCCGGCCAGGCGAACAGGTTGAATTCGCTCTCGAACACGCCCGGTTGCTGCTTCAGCGACGGATTCGGATTGGCGTAGCGTCCGCCTTCTCCCTCCCGCGCCAGCAGCAGCGTTTTGAGCTGGGCATTGATGGCCTCGGCGTCGGGCAGCGTGTCCTGGGCGAAGGGAACCGCGAAGAGCGGGCTGAGCTGGTAGGGCATTGCGTCCTGTCCGCTGCGGGATCGATGCGGCAAGTGTAGCGCGCACTCGCGGGCGCCAGCTCGCTGCCGGCCGGGTCGTGCAGAGGGTGCGCCGCGGACGCGGATCTTCCCCGGAAACAACTACGGCCCCTTGCGGGGCCGTAGCGGGTTGCAGCAGCGATTCCTCGCAGGGTTTCCCTGCAAGGCCTGACCGGTCAGAACTTCTGCGAATAGCGCATGTAGAAGAACTGGCCGGGGATTTCGTACTGCGGATCGAACGAGTTGGCGAACGATGTGAACGCGATCGGCGGGTTCTTGTCGAAGATGTTGTTGATGCCCAGCGTGATCTTCGCGTTCCACGGCGCATTCCAGTACGCGCTCACGTCGTGGTAGGTCGTTGCGCCGATGTGGTGCTCGTTCGCGGCGATCTGGGTGACCGAATCGCCACCGGCTTCGCCATCCCACACGCCATTGCCGTTGGTGTCGGTCGGCACGCCGACGACACGGTCGCTCGTCGTGCACAGCCAACCATAGCCATAGTCTTCGAAGGCCTGGCAGTTTTCGGTCTGGTCCGAGAAATAGCGGACGTTCCAGGTCGCGCCCCAGTCGCCATGCTCCCAGCGGGTCGCCAAGTTGGAGCGGATGCGCCAGTAGTTGAGCAGGTTCGGGCCGTCGTACTCGCCGACCAGATTGCCGCCTTCGTTGAACTCCATTGGTGCGCCGATCGCCGGCGTGCGCAGGATGTCCTCGCCGTAACGGCCGTTGCCGTTGGCGTCGTTGAGGAACTCCGACAGGTAGGTCGTATCCCAGGTGAAGCTGAGCTTGCCCCAGGAGTATTCCGGCAGGCGGTAGCTCACGGTCAGGTCATAGCCTTCGACCTTGGTGCCACCGATGTTCGTGGTGGTGTTGAGCAGCGTCAGGATCTCACCGTCGGAACGGCGGCTGTACAGGCTGCAGGTCGCGCTGGTGCCGCCCGAATCGATGCACTGCTGGATGATCTGCGCGCCACCGATGGTGGTGATGGCGTCCTCGATCTTGATCTTCCACCAGTCAAGCGAGACGTCCAGTCCCTCGACATAGCTGGGGCTGTACACCATGCCGACCGTGGTCGACTCGGCCTTCTCGGGCAGCAGGTTCGGATTGCCGCCAACGGTAATGCGGATCTGCGTGTTGCTCTGCGCATAGCCGCCAGGCGCCACGCCTTCGGCGACGCATCGGGCCTGCGCCGGTGCGGTCTGGTTGCCGAAGTTGGCCTGGTTGCACGGATCGCTCAACTGCGGGAACGAGTCAGCCTGGCCGGCGAACAGTTCGGCGATGGACGGAGCGCGGAAGCCTTCCGACCAGTTGCCGCGCACCAGCAGGTCCTCGATGGGCTTCCAGCGGAAACCGAACTTGCTGTTGAGCGTGTCGCCAAAGTTGCTGTAGTCGGAATAACGCGTGGCCACGCTGAAGTCGAGCAGCTTGGCGCCGGGCAGGTCCGCCAGCACCGGAATGGCCAGCTCCAGGTAGGCCTCGTCGACGTCGTAACCGCCGTTGGTGGCGGTGCGTGCGTTGCCCGTGGTGTTGCCGGAATTGATCAGCGCGTCCGGCGAGTCATAGCCTTCCTCGGTGCGATGCTCGATGCCGACCGAGAAGCCCAGCGGGCCGCCCGGCAGGTCGAACAGGTCGCCGCCGATGTTCGCGTAGTAGGTCTTCTGCGTGTAGCTGTACTCGTCATGGGCGACGAAGGTGGTGTAGTCGAGCATGTCCTGGTTGATCGACCCGGCACCGCCGAGCAGGTTCAGCGGCACGCATCCGGCGACGACGGTGCCCAGGTCTCCGGGTGTTCCCACGCACACCGGGTTGCCGGTTGCGTCCAGCATCGACGGTCCCAGCGCAGCGCCGAGCGAGATCACGTTGAACAGGCCGTTGGTCGTGTTGTTGGCCTTGTTGCGGCCGTAGAAGTAGCCCGCTTCCCAGTCGTAGTACTTGTCGGAGAAGGTCAGCGTGCCCTCGAAGCCTGCGTTCATCGCGAACGTGCGCACGTCCTGGTTGAACGAGCGGCCGCCGGTTTCCACCGCGCGCCGCTGCACCCAGTCGATATCGGTGCCGAACGGGTTGTAGATGTTGTCGGCGCTGATCACCACGTTGCCGGCGTTGGTGCCTTCGACCGGCACGCCGAGTGTCACCGGCATCGCTGCCAGCAGCTGTTCGGACTGGCGCTCGTTGTAGGTGATCGTGGTCTTGAAGCGGATGTCGTCGGTGATCTCCACCGAGGCATTGCCGAAGACCGAGCGACGCTCCTGCGGCGTGATCAGGTAGTTGTCCGGCGCGAAGTTGTAGATGTCGTTGCCGGTGAAATTACGCCATGCGAGCGGGTCGCCCGCGCCGCGGTCGTAGGTGAAGCTGCCGGTGGTGCCATCCGGGCGGCAGCGCGATGGCGCGCCACTGCCGGTGAAGCACTCGCCGAAGCGGACGCTGAAATTGCCGTCCGGAGTGGTGGAACTGCCGCCAAGCGCCGCGCCGGTGGTGTAGATCGGCTCCTTGGAGATGTAACGGTCACCGGCCATGACCGGGTCTTCCTTCACGTAGCCGAAGCCCAGCATCGCCGCGAAGCGGTCGGAGGTGGTGCCGATGGTGAAGTCGTACGACTGGCGCATGCCATCGCCCTTGTCGAACATGCCAAGGTAGGCGTTGGCTTCGGCACCTTCGAAGTTCTGGCGCAGGATGACGTTGACCACGCCGGCGATCGCGTCGGAACCGTAGATGGCCGATGCGCCGTCCTTGAGGACCTCGATGCGCTCGACCGCTGCGGTCGGGATGGAGTTCAGGTCGACCTGGCCGCCCAGGCCGGTGCCGCTGGCGCCGCCGACCCAGCGGCGGCCGTTGACCAGGACGAGGGTGCGGTTGGCACCCAGGTTGCGCAGGCTGACGCCGGTGTCGCCGTTGCCGCCATTGTTGAAGGTGGTGTTGAGGGTCGAGCCGTTCGCCGTGATGTTCTGGATCACGTCGCCAACCGAGGTCAGGCCCTGCGCGACGATGTCATCGCGACTGAGCGAGAAGATGGGTTGCGAAGTTTCGATGTCGGCGCGTTTGATTCGCGAGCCGGTGACTTCGATGCGGTCGAGGGTGGTCGCTTCCTGGGGCGTCGCGTCCTGGGCGGGGGTTTCCTGCGCGTACACGGCGCCAGTTGCAGCAATGGTGGTCGTGCCCAAGGCGAGGGAAACGCGGATGGCGTCCCGGAGCTTTGTTGTGTGCAAGATCATCGCTCTCTCCAAAGTCGGTCTCAGGTGGGGAACCCGCCGGGTGGAGTAAAAACCCACGCCAAGTCCGGCAAGGTCGGGGC
>DATDBK010000125.1:0-20426 GCA_036524935.1 Lysobacter sp.
TGACTGGAGTGCAACACACGTGACGCAGGTCGTGCTGATCGACTGGGGTGGGGGGAACATCGGCTCGGTGCGTTACGCGCTAGAGAGGTTGGGCGTGCGCGCGGTGCTCAGTGCCGATGCCGACACCATCGCCAGTGCGCAACGCGTGATCCTGCCAGGGGTCGGCGCGGCGCCACCGGCCATGGCGCGGTTGCGCGAGCTCGGGCTGGTCGAGCCGATCCGTCGGCTGCGGCAGCCGCTGCTGGGGATATGTCTTGGCATGCAGCTGCTGTACGAGTCCTCCGAGGAGGGCGATGTCGAATGCCTCGGGCTGCTGCCCGGCCGCATCGTCCGAATGTCATCTGGACCGGGGGTACGTGTGCCGCACATGGGTTGGAACCAGTTGCAGCCGTCGCGAACGACGGCACTGCTCGACGGCATCGATGCCGGCGCGCATGCCTATTTCGTGCACGGCTACGCCGCGCCGCTGAGCGAGCACACCCTCGCCAGCACTGACCACGGCGGCGGCTTCACCGCGGTCGCCGGTCGTGATCGATGTTTCGGTGCCCAGTTCCACCCGGAGCGCTCGGCGGCCGTGGGCCAGCGCCTGCTGGCCAACTTCCTGGCAATGGAGGCGGCATGATCGCCGACGCATTGCAGCCGCCGGTCGCCGGCACCGAGTTCGAGCTGTATCCGGCGATCGACGTTCGCGAAGGCCGCATGGTGCGCCTGCACCAGGGCGACTACGCGCGCGAGACCCGCTACGAAGAGCGTCCGGTCGAGATGGCGATGCGCCATGCGCGCCTCGGCGCACGCTGGCTGCACCTGGTGGATCTCGATGCTGCCCGCCATGGCGGCTACACGCTGCTGCCGTTGTTGCGCGTGCTGGCGCGCACGACCTGGTTGCGCGTGCAGACCGGTGGAGGCGTGCGCAGCGAGGAAGACGTTGCCGAGATCCTGGCCGCCGGCGCCGACCGCGTGGTGATCGGGTCGCTCGCGGTGCGCGAGCCCGAACGTGTGCTGGCCTGGGTCGAACGCTTCGGGCCGGAGCGGATCACCGTTGCCCTCGACGCGCGACAGGACGACCAAGGCGCATGGCAACTGCCGGTGTCGGGCTGGACCGAACGCAGCGCGGCAAGCCTGGAGACGCTGCTGCGACGGTTCGCAGATGGCGGCGTTCGCCACCTGCTATGCACGGATATTTCCCGCGATGGCACGCTCGGCGGGCCGAACCTCCACCTGTACCGGCTGATCGTGAAACTTGCCCCCGAACTGCACGTGCAGGCATCGGGTGGCATCCGCGACAGCGCGGACATCCTGGCCGCGCGTGCCGCCGGATGCAGCGGCGCGGTCCTTGGAAAGGCGCTCATAGAGCAGCGCTTCTCGCTCGAAGAGGCGCTCGACCGGGTGCGGCGATGCTGAGCCGGCGCATCGTGCCTTGCCTGGACGTGCGCGATGGCCGCGTCGTCAAGGGCGTGCGCTTCCGTGATCACGTCGACATGGGCGACATCGTCGCGCTGGCCTTGCGCTACCGCGACGAAGGCGCCGACGAACTGGTGTTCTATGACATCACGGCCAGCCCCGAAGGGCGCAGCGTCGACCGCGACTGGGTCGAGCGCGTCGCCCGCGAGATCGACATTCCGTTCTGCGTCGCCGGCGGCATCCGCTCGGTCGACGACGCACGCGCGGCCCTGCATGCCGGTGCCGACAAGGTCTCGATCAACACCCCCGCGCTGGAGCGACCGGACCTCATCGGCGAGATCGCACAGGCGTTCGGCCAGCAATGCGTGGTGGTCGGCATCGACAGCCTGCGCGACGAGGACGGCGAGTGGCGCGTGCGCCAGTACAGCGGCGATCCATCGCGCACGCGCGCACTGGCCCGGCGCACGCTCGACTGGGTCGACGAGGCACAGCAGCGCGGCGCCGGCGAGATTGTCCTCAACTGCATGGGCAGCGACGGCGTCCGCGAGGGCTACGACATCGAGCAGCTGCGCGCCGTGCGCGACCGTTGTGGCGTGCCGCTGGTGGCCTCCGGCGGGGCCGGCACGATCGCCCATTTCACCGATGTATTCCGCCAGGCGGACGTCGATGCGGCACTGGCGGCGAGCGTATTCCACTCGGGCACGGTCCCGATCCCCGAACTCAAGCGGCACCTGCGCGGGCAGGGCATCGAGGTGCGCGATGACAGCTGACGCCATCACCCCGCAGACACCGTTCGACGAACTGGCCTGGGACAAGCAGGGCGGCCTGCTGCCGGCGGTCGTGCAGGACGCCGACACGCTGGCCGTGCTGATGCTCGGCTACATGGACCGCGACGCGCTGCAGGCCACGGTCGACAGCGGCCACGTCACCTTCTTCAGCCGCAGCCGCCAGCGCCTGTGGACCAAGGGCGAGAGCTCCGGCAACTTCCTCGACCTGGTCGCGATCGAGAGCGACTGTGACGCCGACACGCTTCTGGTGCTGGCGCGGCCGCAAGGGCCGACCTGCCACCTCGGGCGCGCCAGCTGCTTCCCGCAGGCACCGGCGCGGACCTCCTTCCTGGGCGAACTCGACCAGCTCATCGCCACGCGCGACCGCGAGCGACCGGCCGGCAGCTACACCACCGCCCTGTTCGAAGGGGGCATGCGCCGAATCGCCCAGAAGGTTGGCGAGGAAGGCGTGGAAACCGCATTGGCCGCGGTGGCGCAGCCGGACGAGGAACTGCTCGGCGAGGCCGCCGACCTGCTGTACCACCTGATGGTGTTGCTGCGCGCGCGTGGACTGGGCCTGGCCGAGGTCGAATCGTTGCTGCGGCAGCGCCATCGCGTCTGAGCGCCCGGCGCCGTACCCGATCGCTGGACCCGGTCGCGGGACGGCACGGGCGGTGCTTCCGGTCGTCACGCGTCAGGCCGATAATCTCCCCGCCTACGCGAACCGGGAAGAGTCACATGCTGCGATCGTTGTTCTGCGCCGTCGTCCTCTGCCTGCTGGCAGCCAGCAACGCCGATGCGCAGGAGCAGGCCGCGCAACTGACCGGATCCGTCTACAACGACAGCAACGGCAACCAGCGCCGCGACGGGGCCGAGCGGGGAATCGCCGGCATCAAGGTTTCCGACGGGCGCGAGCTCGCCGTGACCGATGCGCAGGGTCGCTATCGGCTGCCGATGCGCGACGGCAGCACCGTGTTCGTGATCAAGCCGCCCGGTTACGCCACCGCCACCGGCGCGGACGGACTTCCGCGGTTCTGGCATCACGTGTTCCCGGCGGGCTCGCCGAAGCTGCGTTATGGCGGCATTGCGGCCACGAGCGCGGGTGAGCTGGACTTCCCCCTGCGCAAGCAGTCGAACGTCGGCGGCGAGCTCAAGATGCTCGTGTTCGGCGACCCGCAGCCCAAGAGCCTCGTCGATGTCGGCTATTACCAGCGTGACATCGTTGCACCGCTGGTCGGCAAGCACGACGTGCGACTGGGCCTGAGCCTGGGCGACATCGTCCACGACGACCTGGGCCTGTATCCGGCGATGAACCGCGTCACCTCGCAGCTCGGCGTGCCGTGGCTGCACGTGCCCGGCAACCATGACCTCGATTTCGACGCCACCCGCGACGAGGACGCGCTGCTGTCGTTCCGCAACATCTTCGGCCCCGACAGCTATGCCTGGGAAGAGCCGCAGGCCAGCTTCATCGTGCTCGACGACGTGGTTGTCCTGCCGGGCCAGCAGCCGGCCTACATCGGCGGTCTGCGCGAGGACCAGTTCGCGTTCCTGCAGGCTTACCTCGCCACGCTGCCGAAGGACCGGCGGGTGGTGATATCGGTGCACATCCCGTTCTTCGAGCCGTACCCGGGCGTGGAGAGCTTCCGCCGTGTCGACCGCGATCGCCTGTTTGCAATGCTGAAGGACCACAGCCAGGTGCTGCTGCTGAGCGCGCACACGCACAACCAGCGCCACTACCGCCACGATGCCTCCACCGGCTGGCACGGCGCGCAACCGCTGCACGAGTACAACGCCGGTGCCGCCTGCGGTGCGTTCTGGTCGGGCGTGAAGGATGCGCAGGGCATCCCCGACAGCACCATGAGCGACGGCACGCCCAACGGCTACGCCTGGCTGACCTTCAAGCCCGACGGCGAGTACTCGCTGCGCTATCAAGTGGCACGGGCACCGGCGGACGAAGCGATGGCGCTGTACGCGCCCAAGGTGCTGAGGCTGGGTGCGTGGGCGGCCAGTGGCATCTACGCCAACGTGTTCATGGGCGACGCCGACAGCCGCGTCGAATACCGGATCGACGATGGCGCGTGGAATCCGATGCGTCGCGTGTCGCAGCCCGACCCGAACCTGCTTGCCGAAAACCTGGCCGACGACAAGGCCGCGCAGCTGCGCGGCTACGACCGCTCGCCCGAGGCGGTTCCTTCCACGCACCTGTGGCGTGGCGTCCTGCCGACCGACGTCGGCCTTGGCGAGCATCGCATCCAGGTGCGCGTGTTCGACCGCTGGCGGGGTGAGCTCATCTCCGAGACCCGCTACCGGCTCGACCAGGCCAAGGAATAACGCACATGGCCGCTGCATCGCCTAAAGGCCTGCCAAACGATCTGCCCATCCGGTTGTTCGACACCGCCGCGGACTGGGAGAAATGGGTGCTTGCCAACGGCGGCGCCTCCGGCTTGTGGCTGAAGATCGCCAAGAAGGGCCAGGGCGTGGTCTCCGTGACCTATGCCGAGGCACTGGATGTGGCGCTGTGCCATGGCTGGATCGACGGCCTCAAGCGCGCATGCGACGAGCAGTATTTCCTGCAGCGGTTCACACCGCGCCGCGCCGGCAGCCTGTGGTCGAAGATCAACGTCGGCAAGGTCGAGCGGCTGATTGCGGAGGGGCGCATGCAGGCAGGCGGATTGCGCGAAGTCGAGGCGGCCCGGGCCGACGGGCGCTGGCAGGCGGCCTATCACGCGGCCAGTGGCATGGAAGTCCCGCCCGAGCTGGCGGCGGCATTGGCGAAGGATGCCAGGGCGCGCAAATTCTTCGAGCAGCTCGACGGCACCAACCGTTACGCATTCTGCTGGCGCGTGCACACGGCGAAGAAGCCGGAGACGCGGCTCGCGCGGGCGGCGAAGTTCGTCGAGATGCTGGCCAGGGGCGAGAAGATCCACGGCTAGGAGCATCGCCGCATCCCGGCGACACCGGGCCACTAGTCCGTCATCCCGGCGAACGCCGGAGCATCACCGTCATCCCGGCGAAGGCCGGGATCCATCTTGCCCTTGCGCCCATCGGTGAAGCGAAGTCAACGTGGATCCCGGCGTTCGCCGGGATGACGGACAATATTGGCCGGGATGACGGACAATTTTCGCCGGGATAACGGAGTCTCAGCCCAGCTCAATCTCGTCGAAGCGTTCCACGCGCGCATGCCCATGCGCCGCTTCACCCAGGCGCGCCTGCGGGTAGTCCTCGCGGCGATCGACCAGCACGGTCTGCAGTCCTGCTTCGCGTGCGGCATCGAGCTCCTCGACGACGTCGGACAGGAACACGATGTCGCCGGCATGGATGCCGATCGACTCGACGATGTTGCGGTAGCTCTGCGCATCGCGCTTGCCGCCCACTTCGGTGTCGTACCAGCCCGAGAACAGCGAGGTCAGGTCGCCGGCGTCGCTGTGGCCGAAGAACAGTCGCTGCGCCGGGACACTGCCGGAGGAATACACGTACAGCGGCAGGCCGGCGGCGTGCCAGCCACGCAGGGCAGGGGCGGCGTCGGGGTAGATGTGGGCGGTGAAATCGGCGCTGTTGTACCCGTCGGCCCAGATCATGCCCTGCAGGGCCTTGAGCGCGGTGTGCTTGCGGTCTTCGTCGATCCAGCCCTGCAGCACCTCGACCACCATGGCGTCGTCGCACATGCCGCCGTTCTCGGTGGCGACGGCATCGAGCCATTTGCGCACGGCCGGCTCCTTGCCACGTGCCTTGACGAAGCGGGGCAGGGCACGGCGCGCGTACGGGAACAGCACGTCCTTGACGAAGGAGATGCTGCTGGTGGTGCCCTCGATGTCGGTCAGGATGGCGCGGGTAGTCTTGATCGCCATCAGCCAGCCTGCCCCTTCTCATAGCGCGGGAAGCGCTGGGCGATGTCGGTGCCGGTGAAATGGCCGACCCAGCCATCGGGCTCGGTGAAGAAGCGGATCGCGATGAAGCTCGGTTCCGGGCCCATGTCGAACCAGTGGCGGGTGCTGTCGGGCACGGCGATCAGGTCGCCCTGCTCGCACTTGATCTCGTAGACCTGCTCGGCGACATGCAGGGTGAACAGTCCGGACCCGGCAACGAAGAAGCGCACCTCGTCTTCCTTGTGGAAGTGCTCATCGAGGAACTTTGCGCGCATCGTCTCGCGCTGCGGGTTGTCCGGGGCGATGCTCACCACGTCGACGGTCTTGAAGCCGCGCTCGCTGACCAGCCGGTCGATGTCGGCGCGGTAGGCCTGCATGATCTTTTCCGGCGCATCGCCCGGAGCGACCGGCGCGCTGGCCTGCCACTGCTCGAAGGCAACCCCGATCCGCTGCAGTTCGCGTGCGATCTGCGCCTGGTCGCTGGTGGCGAGGGTCGGGTTGGTGGTGTCGGATTCGTTGAATATGCGCAGGCGGCTCATCGCTGCAGTCTCCTGATTTCAAGCTCGCAGCCGAGCAGGAATTCGAATGCTTCAAGGTGGCGCCGGGCCTCGGGCATGTCTTTGCCCCAGGCATACAGGCCGTGGCCGTCGATCAGATAGCCCCACATGCACTGGCGGTCGAGCAGGCAGTCGACCTGGGCGGCCAGTGTGTGCATGTCCTGGCTGTTGGGCAGCACCGGCAGCTCGACGCTCATTTCGTGGGTGGAGTTGCCGCTGAACGCTTTCAGGAGCTCATAGCCCTCCAGGTGCACGTGGCCCTGGCCGGAGTACAGACGAGAGGCGACCGTCTGCACCATGGAGTGGGTGTGCAGGACGCAGCCGATCTCCGGGAAGCGCTTGTACAGCTGCGTATGCAGCAGGGTCTCGGCCGACGACTTGTTGCTGGTCGCGACCGGGCTGCCATCGAGGTCGACGACCATGATGTCGGACTCGGTCAGGCGGCCCTTGTCGCGTCCGGAGACGGTGATGGCGATGTACTGGTCATCCATGCGACGCGAGAAATTGCTGCTGGTCGCCGGCGTCCAGCCCAGCTCCGACAACTCGCGCACATTGACGATGATCTCCCCGGCGCAATGCGCCAGGCGCTGGGGGTCGTAGGGCAGTGGGGTGCTCATGGCGCAAAGTGTAGCGAAACCGGAGGCAATGCCGCATTTCAATTGCCGCATCCGGGCCAGGATCGCCTGCCATCATGTGCCTGCCGGCAGCCCGGTGTGAAGCATCCGTTATGCGGGCAGGCGGGCACCTGAACGTCGTGGCGCCCGGGCACGGCCATCCTCACATCGCCAAGCGTTGGCGCGGGACAGACTCCACCCAGGCCCACCCGCGTTTGCTGCATGCCCTCGATCAATGTCCTGACCGTCAACGTGCACATGGGTTTCAACCTGCTCAACCGGCGCTTCGTGCTGCCGGAGCTGCGCGAAGCAATCCGCGAGGTGTCAGCCGACATGGTGTTCCTGCAGGAAGTGCTGGGGGAGCACGCCCACCACGCGCAGCGGCATGCCAACTGGCCGCAGGGGCCGCAGTACGAATTTCTTGCCGACACCCTGTGGCCGCAGTTCGCCTACGGGCAAAACGCCGTGTACCCGCACGGACACCACGGCAACGCACTGATGTCGCGCTTTCCCATCGCCTCGCATGTGAATCGCGACGTCTCGGTTCACGGCCACGAGCAGCGCGGCCTGCTGCATGCGGTCGTGCAGGTGCCTGGCCTGGCGCAGGAGCTGCACACGATCTGCGTGCACCTGGGCCTGCGCGAAGCGCACCGCCAGCGTCAGATCGACCTGCTGTGCGGGATCATCGGTGATGAGATTCCGGCCGGTGCACCGCTGATCGTTGCCGGTGACTTCAACGACTGGCGCCAGCGCGGCCACGCCACACTGCGGCGGTGCGGGCTGGTGGAGGTGTTCGAACGCGCGCACGGGCGCCTGGCCCGGACGTTCCCATCGCGATGGCCGCTGTTGGCCGTGGACCGCATCTATGTCCGCAACGTGCGCTCCAGCGAGCCGACGAAGCTCACATCCAGCCCCTGGTCGCAGCTATCCGACCATGCGCCATTGCTGGCGAGGATCGAGCTGTGAGGTGGTCGCGTGCCACCGCGACCGCAGCGTGGCGCCGCGGCAACCGCGTGCGCCTGCTGGAGAACGGCGAGGAGTATTTCGCCCGGGTGTTCGAGGCCATCGACGCCGCCCGGAGCGAGATCCTGCTGGAGACCTTCATCCTGTTCGAAGACAAGGTCGGAACCGACCTGCAACGGCGGCTGGTCGCGGCCGCCGGGCGTGGAGTCAGCGTGCAGCTGCTGGTTGATGGCTACGGCTCGCCCGACCTGTCGCCGGAATTCCTCGAGCAGCTCTGCAACGCCGGCGCCAAACTCCGTCTGTACGACCAGCAGCCGACCGTGCTCGGCGTGCGCCTGAATGTGTTCCGGCGCATGCACCGCAAGCTGGTGGTGATCGATGACGACATTGCCTTCGTCGGCGGCATCAACTATTCGGCCGACCATCTCGCCGACTTCGGTCCGACCGCCAAGCAGGACTATGCCGTCGAACTGGAAGGCCCGGTCGTCGACGACATCGCCGGCTTCATGCGCGCCGCCATTGCCAGTCGCGGCATCGGCGACCGCTGGTTTCCCGCGCCTGCGGCCTCGGGCGAAGGCGCCGGTGACGCCGAAGTGGTCTTCGTCCCGCGCGACAACGCCCGCAGCTCGCGCAGCATCGAGCGCGAGTACCGCCAGGCATTGCGTGCCGCGCAGCACGAGGTGGTCATCGCCAACGCCTACTTCTTTCCCGGCTACGGGCTGCTGCGTGACCTGCGCGATGCCGCCCGGCGCGGAGTGAAGGTCCACCTCATCTTCCAGGGCGAGCCGGACACGCAGCTGGCGCTGGTCGCGGCGCGCTCGCTGTACCGGCACCTGGTCGATGCCGGCGTGTGCATCCACGAGTACTGCGCGCGGCCGTTTCACGGCAAGGTCGCGGTGATCGACGGCGAGTGGAGCACGGTCGGGTCCAGCAACCTCGACCCGTTGAGCCTGTCGCTCAACCTGGAGGCCAATGTCTTCGTTCGCGATCGCGAGTTCGCCAGCGTGTTGCGCGAGCGCCTGGGCGTGCTGCTGGACAGGGACTGCCAGGCCGTCGATCCGGCCAGCGTGCCGCGCGGCCGCTTCTGGCAGCCGTTGACCCGGCCGCTGCTGTTTCACGTACTGCGCCGCTTTCCGGCGTGGGCGGGGTGGTTGCCGGCGCACACGCCACGAACCGCGCTGGTGCGACCGTCGAACGACGGGGCTGCGTGATGTCGATCCGTCGCGACTCGTGGCGGCGCGCACGGCGCATCGGGTTCTTCCTCTTCCTGGCGGTCGTGGCATGGCTGCTGGCGCGATATGCCATGGCGGTCGACTGGGCACAGGTCGCGCACGCGCTGCGCAGCTACAGCGGCGGCGCCATCGTCGCGGCGTTGTCGCTGACGCTGGCCAGCTATCTGGTCTACTGCGGCTACGAACTGGCGGCGCGGACCTACAGCCGCCATGGTCTTCCAACGCCGCGAGTGATGGCGATCGCCGGGATCGTCTACGCCTTCAGCCTCAACGTCGGCGCGGTCGTGGGCGGTGCCGGGCTGCGGTATCGGCTCTACTCGCACGAAGGCCTGGCGCTGGGCACCATCAGCCGCATCGCCGCGTTTGCCGTCGCGACCAACTGGCTCGGCTACCTGCTGCTGACCGGGGCCTTGTTCGCGGCAGGGCAGGTCGCGATGCCCGTGAGCTGGGGCTGGAGCGGGACCGGGCTGCGCTGGCTGGGCGTCGCGATGCTGTCCGGCGTCACCGTCTACCTGGTCGCCTGCGCGTCCGCGCACGACCGGGTGTTTCACGTGCGCGGCCACCACTTCCGCCTGCCGACGTTGTCACTCGCCTTGCTGCAGTTGCTGCTTGCGACCGGCAACTGGGCCCTGATGGGGTGGTTGTTGAATCTGTTGATGCCGCCGGCGCTGGGCTACACCGCGGTGCTCGGTGCACTGCTGGTGGCGGCCGTCGCGTCGGCGATCGCGCACATTCCCGCCGGCATCGGCGTGATCGAAGCGGTTTTCCTCGCGCTGTTCGGGCACACGGTTCCGGCGCCGCAGCTGCTGGCTGCATTGCTGGCCTATCGGGCCTGCTATTACCTGGTTCCGCTGATGCTGGCGGTGCCGGGCTATGCCGTGCTGGAATCGGGCTCGCGGCGAAAGCCGCAGGCCTGAGTGACGACCTGGCGACCCCGCTGCGCGCTTGTCCTCAGCGACGGGGAGAGCCGCCCAGCATCGAGCCGGCCAGTCCGATCAGGTCGGAGAAATCGGTGTCGCCGTCGTGGTCGCGGTCGAGCACCGCACCGAGCAGTCCGCCGCCGATTCCGCCCTGCTGGGTGATCGTCTCCTGCTCCTGGCCCAGCGCCTGTCCGAGTGACTGCGATGAGGCTGGCAGCTGGCTGGCCAGCGTATTGCCGCCACTGGAGAACACCTGCTTGGCGAGGTAGGCCATCACGATCGGTGCAAGCACCTTCAACAACGTTCCGGCCTGGTTGCTGCCCAGTCCCGTCGCGGCCCCGAGACCCTGGGCGGCGCCCGGTTCGCGCGCGCCGAAGATGTGGCCGAGGATCTGTCCGCCCTGACCACCGCCGCCCATCACCGAGCCGAGCACGCTGCCCAGGTCGAGATTGGAGTGGTCACGCTGCAGCGCGCCGTACAGCGCATCCGCGCCCTGCGGCTGGGTGGCATTGCGGCCCAGTGCACCCAACAACAGCGGCAGTGCCGCCGACACCGCGCCAGTGGCCTGCGACGGCGACAGTCCGAGTTGTTGTCCGATCTGATCCAGCGGCTGTCCCTGCAGCTGGGTGAGGAGATCATCGGTCAACGAAGTGGTCATTTCTGTCAGTCCTTTGGGTGGGGCTCCGATGCTAGCGCTGCGCCGTTCAGTGGCCGTGACGGAATGGGCGCAGGCGAGCCTGCGCCCACGCAACTCAGCCCGCTTCCACCGGTTCGCTGCTGCCTTGCAACGCAACCACCGCCTCCAGTCCGAGCGCCTTCGCCACGCCGGCGCCGTAGGCCGGATCGGCCTTGCTGCAGTTGCCGATGTGGCGCAACTTGATGAACTCCGGTGCATCGCCCATGGCTCGCGCGGTGTTGTCGAACAGCGCCTGCTGCTGTTCGCGGTTCATCAAGCGGAACAGGTCACCGGGCTGCTTGTAGTAGTCGGCATCGTCTTCGCGGAAGTTCCAGAAATCGGCATCGCCATTGATCTTCAGCGGCGGCTCGCGGAATTCGGGCTGCTCCTGCCATTGCTGGTAGCTGTTGGGCTCGTAGTGCAGGTTGCCGCCGTAGTTGCCGTCCACGCGCATCGCGCCGTCGCGGTGGTTGCTGTGCACCGGGCACCGTGCGGCGTTGACCGGTATCTGGTGGTGGTTGACGCCGAGCCGGTAGCGTTGCGCGTCGGAATAGGCGAACAGACGCGCCTGCAGCATCTTGTCCGGCGAGTAACTGATGCCGGGCACCAGGTTGTTCGGAGCGAAGGCGCTCTGCTCGACATCGGCGTAGAAGTTCTCCGGATTGCGGTTGAGCTCCATCACGCCGACTTCGATCAGCGGGTAGTCCTTCTTCGGCCAGACCTTGGTCAGGTCGAACGGGTGGTAAGGCACCTTCTCCGCGTCGGTTTCCGGCATCACCTGGATGTACAGCGTCCACTTCGGGAATTCACCGCGCCCGATCGCATCGAACAGGTCGCGCTGGTTGCTCTCGCGGTCGCGGCCGACGACCTCGGCGGCCTCGGCGTCGGTGAGGTTCTTGATGCCCTGCTGGGTCTTGAAGTGAAACTTGACCCAGAACCGCTCGTTGCCGGCATTGATGAAGCTGTAGGTGTGCGAACCGAAGCCGTGCATGTGGCGGTAGCTGGCCGGGATGCCACGGTCGCTCATGACGATCGTGACCTGGTGCAGTGCCTCGGGCAGGCTGGTCCAGAAGTCCCAGTTGTTGCGCGCGCTGCGCATGTTGGTACGCGGGTCGCGCTTGACCGCCTTGTTCAGGTCCGGGAACTTGCGCGGATCGCGCAGGAAGAACACCGGCGTGTTGTTGCCCACCAGGTCCCAGTTGCCTTCCTCGGTGTAGAACTTCAGGGCGAAGCCGCGGATGTCGCGTTCGGCATCGGCGGCGCCACGCTCGCCGGCTACGGTGGTGAAGCGGGCGAACATCTCGGTCTTCTTGCCGACGGCGCTGAAGATCTTCGCGCGCGTGTACTTGCTGATGTCGTTGGTCACGGTGAACGTGCCGAACGCGCCGGAGCCCTTGGCGTGCATGCGGCGCTCGGGAATGATCTCGCGGTTGAGATTGGCGAGCTTCTCGATCAGCCACACGTCCTGCATCAGGACCGGCCCGCGCGGGCCGGCGGTCATGCTGTTCTGGTTGTCGACAACTGGTGCGCCGAAGGCGGTGGTCAGCGGGGTCTTCGCGGGCTTGTCGGTGGGGTCGTTGCTCATGGCGCTTCCTTCGTGGCGATGTGGCTACACGGTATTTGAGGAAAGACGATCAAGGAAAATTGTTTCTGGCGAAAGACTCGATAGAGGGACGCTATCGTTGCGCGGGACGCAACAATGCAGCGGCAGCGCAGCGGCTACCGGGAAGTTTTAACCGTTCAGGCGTTCACGCCGCGTCTACATCACGCGCTGTGACAGCTGGTCAGGACAGGGACTTGAGCCTGTACAGCGCTTCGAGCGCCTGCTTGGGGGTCAGGTCATCGGGGTCGATCGACGCCAGCGCATCAAGCGCGGCAGACGAAGCGGCAAACAGACCGAACTGCTGCGGTGCATCCAGCGCCGCAGGCGACAGCGACGGGGTCGGTGCATCGCGGCTTTGCTGCTCGAGTTCGGCCAGCCGTCCACGCGCCTGCTGGACCACCGCCCGTGGCAGGCCCGCGAGCGCTGCCACCTGCAAGCCGAAACTGCGATCGGCCGGACCATCCTTGACCGCGTGCATGAACACCAGCTGGTCGCCGTGCTCGACCGCATCGAGATGGACGTTGGCGATGCCGCTGCCGGGTTCGGCCAGCGTCGTCAGTTCGAAGTAATGCGTGGCGAACAGGGTGTAGGCACGGTTGTGCTGTGCCAGGTGCCTCGCGCAGGCCTCGGCGAGGGCGAGGCCGTCGTAGGTCGACGTGCCGCGTCCGATTTCGTCCATCAGCACCAGCGACTGCGCGCTGGCGTGGTGGAGGATGTAGCTGGTCTCGCTCATCTCGACCATGAAGGTCGACTGGCCGCGCGCGAGGTCGTCGCCGGCACCGATGCGGGTGAGGATGCGGTCGATCGGGCCGATCGTCGCGCGCGATGCCGGCACGAAGCTGCCGGTGTGGGCAAGCAGCACGATCAGCGCGTTCTGGCGCATGTAGGTCGACTTGCCGCCCATGTTCGGGCCGGTGATGACCAGCATGCGACGGTCCTCGCCCAGGACCAGGTCGTTTGGCTCGAACGGATCGCTGCGCACGGCCTCGACCACCGGGTGGCGGCCGCGCTCGATATGCAATCCGGGCTCGTCGCTCAGGGTCGGCGCGACCCAGTCCAGCGCCTGCGCGCGCTCGGCGAAGCAGCACAGCACGTCGAGCTCGGCCATTGCGGCGGCGCAGCGCCTGAGGGGCTCCAGGCGTTGGTTGAGGACATCCAGCAACTGTTCGTAGAGCAGGCGCTCGCGGCTGAGCGAACGCTCGCGCGCCGACAGCACCTTGTCCTCGAACTGCTTGAGCTCCTCGGTGATGTAACGCTCGGCGCCGGTCAGGGTCTGGCGACGGGTGTAGTGGGTCGGCGCCTTCGTGGCCTGGCCCTTGCTGATCTCGATGTAGTAACCGTGGACGCGGTTGTAGCCAACCTTGAGCGTCGGGATCCCGCTGCTGGCGCGTTCGCGCGCTTCCAGGTCGATCAGGAACTGGTCGGCGTGGGTCGACAGCGTGCGCAGCTCGTCGAGTTCGGCGTCGTAGCCGTCGGCAAAGACACCGCCGTCGCGGGCGAGTACCGGCGGTTGCGTGACGATCGCCGACTGCAGCAGGTGCGCGTGCTCGTCGTGCTCGCCCAGTTCCGCCGCCAGGGCTGCCAGGTGCGGCGAGTCGAGCGGGCCAAGTTCCGCGCGGACGTCCGGCAACATGCCCAGGCCGTCGCGCAGCGTCGACAGGTCGCGCGGGCGTGCACTGCGCAGGGCGATGCGCGAGAGGATGCGTTCGAGGTCGCCGAGCGCGCGGAAGCGTTCGCGCAGTGCATCGCCGGCCCGCGAGTCGACCAGCGTCGACACCGCCTGCTGGCGCAGCCGCAGCGGCGTGCGCTCGCGCAACGGCCGGTGCAGCCAGCGCCGCAGCAGGCGTCCGCCCATCGGCGTGATGGTCGAGTCGATCACGCCGAGCAGGGTGTGGCGATGGTCACCGTCGAGGCGGCTGTCGATTTCCAGATGGCGCCGGGTCGCGGCGTTCATCGCGATCGCACCGTCGCCGGATTCGATCGAGATCGAGGTCAGATGGGGCAGGCGCTGCTTCTGGGTCTCTTCGACATAGCCGAGCAGGGCCGCGGCGGCGGCAATCGACAGTGGCTTGTCTTCGAGACCGAAGCCGGACAGGTCATGCAGGTTGAAGAATCGCAGCAGCTGGCGGCGGCCGCTGTCGGCATCGAACAGCCACGGTGCGCGCCGGCGCAGGCCGGTCCGCTCGGAAACGAAGGCAGCCCAGCCGTCCTCGTCGGCGACCAGGGTCTCGGCCGGTTCCAGCCGGGCCAGCTCAGCCTCCAGGGCGTCCTCGCTGGCGACTTCGTTGACCAGGAAGCGGCCGCCGGCGAGGTCGGCCCAGGCGATTCCGTAACCACTCTTGCCGCGGGCGATGGTCAGCAACAGGGTGTCGCGGCGCTCGTTCAGCAGCGCCTCGTCGGTGACCGTGCCGGGGGTGACGATGCGCACGACCTTGCGCTCGACGATCCCCTTGGCCAGCGCCGGGTCGCCGATCTGCTCGCAGATCGCCACCGATTCGCCCAGCGCCACCAGCCGCGCCAGGTAGCCTTCGGCCGAGTGCTGCGGAACGCCGGCCATCGGGATCGGCTGGCCACCGGACTGGCCACGCTGGGTCAGGGTGATGTCGAGCAGGCGCGCGGCCTTGCGCGCGTCGTCGAAGAACAGCTCGTAGAAGTCGCCCATGCGGAAGAACAGCAGCACGTCCGGATGCTCCGCCTTGGCGGCGAAAAACTGCTTCATCAGGGGCGTGTGCTCGGGCGGCCGTTCGGCTGAACTCATGGATCGTGGATCTTTCTGTGCGTGCTGGAGGGCCGGCGGGCGGGGCCGGCGGGAAGGTCGCTAGGCTAACAGCCCCATCGCCCCTGCTGCACTGCCACATGGCTGAAGCGGCCGACATGTTACGTTTCCGTTGCCGTTCGCCGCCGTATGCCCATCGGGACCGAGTGCGTCTGGATGGGGGTGTCGCCGGTAGCGCCAAAAGGGGGCGCGTGCATTGGCTGTTGGTTCGGACGCCGTACATCCAACAACTCGAGGGGAGGGGACGCGATGGTTTCGTGCAAGCCGGTTATTTCCGTGGGTTCCGGAAAGGGTTCAAGAAAGCTGCTTGCGCTCGCGATCGCGACGACGCTGACAGCACCGATGTGGTCGGTCCAGGCACAGGAGGCCGCCGCGGCGCCGGTCCTGCAGGCCGGCGAGCTCAAGAAGGAAGAGCCGACCACCCTGGCAACCATGACAGTGACCGCGCAGAAGCGCGAAGAGGCACTGCAGGACGTGCCCATCTCGATCACCGCCTTGCCCGAGCAACTGCTCCAGGACACCGGCGTGCGCGATGTCAAGGACCTGCAGGTGCTGGTCCCCGGCCTGACCGTCACCAGCACCCAGAGCGAGGCGCAGACCACCGCCCGCATCCGCGGTATCGGCACGGTCGGCGACAACGCCGGCCTGGAGTCCTCGGTCGGTGTCGTGATCGACGGCGTTTACCGCCCCCGCAACGGCGTCGGTTTCGGCGACCTGGGCGAGATCGAGCGGATCGAGGTCCTCAAGGGCCCGCAGGGCACCGTGTTCGGCAAAAACACCTCGGCCGGCGTGATCAACGTGATCACCAAGCGCCCGCACTACATCACCCAGGTCGAAGGCGAGCTGACTGTCGGCAACTACAACGCGGTCGGTGTGTCCGGCTCGCTCAACACCCCGATCAGTGACGTCGCCGCGTTCCGCATCTACGGCGCCAAGCGCAAGCGCGACGGCTTCACCGACGTGCGTACCGGCGCCGGCCCGCGCACCGAGACCGACGACGGCGACCAGAACTTCCACACCCTGCGCGCGCAGCTGTTGCTGGAACCGACCGACAACCTCGACATCAACTTCATCACCGACTTCACCAGCCGCGAGGAAAACTGCTGCGTCGGCGTGACCACCGTGCGCGGCGCGACCGGCGACATCATCAACGCGCTGTCACCGGACGAAGGCGTGGCGCCGGTGGCCGATCCGTTCGCCCGGGTCGCCTGGAGCAACCGCAGCACCAAGCAGGACATCAAGGACAAGGGCGTGGCCGCCGAGGTCAACTGGATCACGCCGTGGTTCGATGGCGCGACGCTGACGTCGATCACGGCCTGGCGCGAGTGGGACTCCATCAATGGCCTCGACTTCGATTTCAGCAGCGCCGACATCCTGTACCGCAACGGCGAGGAGGACGAGTCGCTGACCGGCTTCGAGACCTTCACCCAGGAGTTCCGCCTGACCGGCGCCAGCGACAGCATCGACTGGATGGTCGGCCTGTTCTATTCGGACGAGGACCTCGATCGCAACGAGACCTACCGCATCGGCAACGCCTACGAGCCGTACCTGTCGGTGGCGCTGCTGTCGATGATCAACCCGGCGCTGGGCCGCAGCCCGACCGCGCCGCTGTTCCTCTCGCAGGCAAGCGGGCGGCCGTTCGGCACGGTGTTCGCCGGCTTCGGCGCCGACGACGTCTACAAGCAGAACGCCAAGAGCGCGGCGCTGTTCACCAACAACACCTGGCACGCGACCGATGCGCTCGACCTCACCCTCGGCCTGCGCTACACCCGCGAGGAGAAGGAGCTCGACTCGGCCTACAGCAATCCCAACGGCAGCCCGGGCTGCTCGGCGATGCTCGGCCCGGGCGGGCAGCAGCGCGTGGCGGCGGCGCTGCTCGCGCGCGGCGTCCCGGCGGCGGCATTGCCGGCGGTGATCCCGCAGGTGATCGGCTTCTCCTGCCTGCCGTGGGCCAACCCGCTGCACAACGGTCGCGTGACCCACCAGGAGAGTGAAGAGAAGGAATGGTCGGGCACGCTGAAGGCGGCCTATCGCTGGAACGAGCACGTCATGGGTTACGCCTCCGCCGCACGCGGCTACAAGGCCGGTGGCTTCAACCTCGATCGCGTGCAGTCCAACACCGGCCTGTCGAGTGGCGGCTCGGGCATCCTCCCGGTCAACGACACCTCGTTCCCGGGCGAGTTCGTCGACAGCTACGAGCTTGGTGCCAAGACCACCTGGGACGAAGGCAACCTGCTGCTCAACGCCACGCTGTTCCACCAGACCTACGACGACTTCCAGCTCAACAGCTTCCTCGGCACCAGCTTCGTGGTGCGCTCGATCCCCGAAGTGATATCGAAGGGCATCGATACCGAGGCACTGTGGCAGGCAACGCGCGGGTTGATGGTGCAGGGCGGCGTGACCTACGCCGACACCCGCTATGGCGACGACATTCCCGGCGGTGATTTCGTCGCGCCAACCGGCGCCCTGTACAAACTGCCTGGCAGCCGCGTGAGCTTCGCCCCGTACTGGTCGGCGTCGGCGTCGGTGACGTACGACTACCCGTTCGCTGGCGACCTGCTGGCGCGATTCAACCTGGGCGCCAAGTACATGTCGGAGTACAACACCGGCTCGGATCTGGATCCGGAGAAGGTTCAGGACGGCTTCACCGTGCTCAACGCCCGGATTGGCTTCGGCAAGCAGAACAGGAACTGGATGGTCGAGTTGTGGGCGTTGAACCTCACCGATGAGGAATACGCCCAGGTCGGCTTCGACGCACCGTTGCAGAACGTGTCGCCGGCGCCGAACAACCCGTTCAACTCGTTCAACGCCTTCCTCGGCGCGCCGCGCACGTATGGCATGACCCTGCGGATCCTGTACTGATCCAGGCCTCTGGCCCCTCTCCCGCTCGCGGGGGAGGGGCTGGGGTGAGGGCGTCACCGCTTGCCGTTATCATGCGGGCATGAAGAACGACGTCTCCGATGCAGCCCTGCATCGCCTCGCCGAGCTGGTCGGCGACGCGGCCCGCAACCACCGCCAGACCCTGGTGACCGCCGAAAGCTGCACCGGCGGCTGGATCGCCAAGATGCTCACCGACATTCCGGGCTCCTCGAACTGGTTCGAGGCGGGCATGGCCGCCTACAGCTACGAGGCCAAGCAGGCCCTGCTGGGTGTGCGCCCGCAGACGCTCGAGCAGCACGGCGCGGTCAGCCGCGACACCGTGATCGAGATGGTGTCCGGCGCGCTCGTGCATTCGGGCGCGACCCTGGCCGTTGCCGTGACCGGCATCGCCGGGCCCGGCGGCGGCACCGAAGACAAGCCGGTCGGCACCGTCTGGATCGCCTGGAAGCGCCGCGGCGGCTATCCGACCGCGGTGACCTTCCACTTCGACGGCGACCGTGACGCGGTGCGCCGGCAGACCGTGGCCGCGGCCCTGCACGGGCTGGCGGAGCTGATGGCCTGATCGCTGATGGTCCGAACCGGCGGACCGGCTGAAGACGGGACTTGACGGCCGGAAAAGTCCGTTAGTAGTATTGCTACTAATGGACATCACCGATACCCAGCGCACCATCCTCACCCTGATCGCACAGCGCATCGAGGCCGAGGGCGTGCCGCCCTCGCAGACCGAGATCGCCCGCGCCATGGGCTTCAGCAGCGTGCGCGCGGCGCAGTACCACCTCGAGGCACTGGAGCAGGCCGGAGCGATCCAGCGCATGCCCGGCCGGGCGCGCGGCATCCGCCTGGTGGCGCCGGTGGTGGAGGAGGACTCGACGCTCGCCGTTTCGGCGGTCGACCCTGCCAGCCCGGTCTCCGACGACGCCCTGCGCCTGCCGGTGCTGGGGCAGGTGGCCGCCGGCCGCCCGATCGGTGCCGATATCGGCTCCGACGATTTCGTCCTGCTCGACCGCGTCTTCTTCTCGCCGACGCCGGACTACCTGCTCAAGGTCAAGGGCGATTCGATGCGTGACGAAGGCATCTTCAACGGCGACCTGATCGGTGTGCACCGTACGCGCGATGCGCGTTCGGGGCAGATCGTGGTCGCCCGCATCGACGACGAGATCACCGTCAAGCTGCTCAAAATCGGCAAGGACCGTATCCGCCTGCTGCCGCGCAACCCCGACTACGCGCCGATCGAGGTCGAGCCCGACCAGGACTTCGCCATCGAAGGCCTGTACTGCGGGCTGGTGAGGCCGAACCGATGAGCGTTGCCACGACTCGGGGCGGCATGTTCCAGCGCAGCGGCACGGCCTTTACCCACAGCCCGCTTCGGACTGCGCCAATGCGCACCGGCGGCCGGATCCAGCAGATTTGCAATCCAGGCGCGGGAGTCTCAGTCCGTGCGACCTGCCAAGCCTAGATTGTCTTCAACACGTTCACCCTCATCACGCCTGCCCTCAGCACGCCAACACGACCTCAAGGAATCCACGATGGACGAGAACAAAAAGCGCGCCCTTTCGGCCGCACTGGGCCAGATCGAGAAGCAGTTCGGCAAGGGTTCGGTGATGCGCATGGGTGACCGCGTGGCGGAGCCACACGAGGTCATCGGCACAGGTTCGCTGATGCTCGACATCGCCCTCGGCATCGGCGGCCTGCCCAAGGGCCGCGTCGTCGAGATCTACGGTCCGGAATCCTCGGGCAAGACCACGCTGACCCTGCAGACCATCGCCGAATGCCAGAAGCTGGGCGGTACCGCGGCCTTCGTCGACGCCGAGCACGCACTCGACCCGACCTACGCCTCCAAGCTCGGCGTCAACGTCGACGACCTGCTGGTCAGCCAGCCCGACACCGGTGAGCAGGCGCTTGAAATCGCCGACATGCTGGTGCGTTCGGGCGCGGTCGACATGGTCGTGATCGACTCGGTCGCGGCGCTGACGCCGCGCGCCGAAATCGAAGGCGAGATGGGCGACCAGCTGCCGGGCCTGCAGGCCCGCCTGATGAGCCAGGCGCTGCGCAAGCTGACCGGCAACATCAAGCGCTCCAACTGCATGGTGATCTTCATCAACCAGCTGCGCATGAAGATCGGCGTGATGATGCCGGGCCAGAGCCCGGAAACCACCACCGGCGGCAATGCC
>DATDBK010000126.1:0-7945 GCA_036524935.1 Lysobacter sp.
GCAGTTGCTGCACACCGTGCAGAGTGCCGGCTACCGCGTCGCCGACATCTCGCAGCCGCCCGAGTAGTACGGAGCGCCATGCGGCACGGACTTCCGCGCAGGATCAAGCTTGCGTTCATCACGCAGGCGCTGATCGGCAGCGTCGTGATCACGGTGGGCATCCTGCTCGCCGGCGTGATCGTGCGGCAGCAGGTGATCGAGCAGCGTGTGCGGCAGGAGGCGCAGGCGTTCTGGAAGGCCTACGCGGCCGATCCGACTCACCGGTTGCCGAGCAGTTCGACGATGTCTGGCTATGTCGTCGTCCCGGGACAGGTCCATCCTCCGCTGCCGGCCGAGCTGCACGGGCTGGGGCCGGGCGTGCAGCGGCTGCCCGACAGCCGCAGCCTGGTCTACGTCGACCGTCGCCCGCAGGGAACGCTGTACTTGGTGTTCTCGGCGTGGATGGCCGACCAGTCGGTGCTGATGACCGGCCTGGTCTCGCTGCTGCTGTCGCTGATCACCAGTGGCGTGCTGATCTGGCTGACCTACCGGACGTCGAAACGCCTGGTCACGCCCGTCAGCTGGCTGGCCAACCAGGTCGCGCACTGGGATCCGCGCGACCCCGACGCCAGTGCGATCGCGCCGGCACGGTTGCCGGCCGATGCCAGCGACGAGGTGCGCAAGCTGTCGAAAGCGCTGACCGGGTTGTCGGAGCGCGTCAGCGATTTCGTCCGCCGCGAGCGCAACTTCACCCGCGATGCCAGCCATGAGCTGCGCACACCGCTGACCGTGATACGGGTTGCCTCCGACCTGATGCTGGCCGACCCGGAAACCAGCCCGCGCGCACAGCGCTCGCTGGCGCGCGTGCAGCAGGCGGGCCGCGACATGGAGTCGGTGATCGAGGCATTCCTGATCCTCGCCCGCGAGGCCGACGTGGCGCCGCAGAGCGAGGAGTTCGAAGTGCGCGACATCGTCGCCAGCGAAGTCGAGCGGATCCGGCCGATGCTGGCCGGGCGGCCGGTCGAAGTGCTGTTCCATGACGAAGGCGGTCCGCGACTGGTCGCACCACCGCACGTGCTGCGGGTGATGATCGGCAACCTGCTCAGCAATGCCGTGCGTTTCACCGGCACCGGGCAGATCGAAGTGCGGGTGATGCCCGACCGCGTGGTAATCCGCGACAGCGGCATCGGCATGTCGCCGGAAGTGCTGGCCAAGGCCTTCGATCCGTTCTTCCGCGCCGAGTTTGCCGAAAGCGACGGCAAGGGCATGGGCCTGTCGATCGTGCGCAGGCTGGGCGAGCGTTTCGGCTGGCCGGTGAGCCTGGCCAGTGAGCCGGGGCTGGGCACCACGGCGGTGATCCGGTTCCAGTAAGTTGTCGTCGCGGGATGACAACGGGCTGAACCATTGGGCACTGTCGTTGTCAACGCAACGCCACCTCACGCGTTGGCGCCGGCATAACCTTTGAATCGAGCCCCATGAGCGCAGCCCGCAACAGTCCCCGGTCGTCGAGTCCCCGCAAGTCCAATCCCTGGATCCGTCGCGGCATCGCCGCCGCCATCGTGCTCGCGCTCGCGGGCGGCGGTTACTGGTATTTCCGCCAGCGTGACGCCGAGGCCGCCACCGGCGCGTATCGAACTGCGCCGGTCGAGCGCGGCGACATCCGTGTTGCGATCTCCTCCACCGGCACGCTCAGCGCGATCTCGACCGTCACGGTCGGCAGCCAGATCTCCGGCCAGGTGACCGACGTGCTGGTCGACTTCAACGACCAGGTCAAGCGCGGGCAGGTGATCGCCCGCATCGATCCGAAGACCTACGAGGCGCAGATCGCGCAAGGCAACGCGCAGGTCGCCAATGCCCGCGCCACGCTGTCGCAGGCGCAGGCGGCGCTGGTCAATGCCGAGCTCGACTACCGCCGCAAGGCCGACCTTGGCGCGCGTCAGCTGGTCGCCCGCAGCGACGTCGACCTGGCCCGTGCCGCGCTCGACCAGGCACGCGCGCAGGTCACCGCCGCGCAGGCATCGATCCGCCAGCAGAGCGCGTCCACCGAAACCACCCAGGTCAACCTCGACCGCACCGTGATCCGCTCGCCGGTGGACGGCGTCGTGCTCACGCGCAGCATCGAACCGGGCCAGACCGTGGCCGCCAGCCTGCAGGCGCCGGAGCTGTTCAAGATCGCCGAGGACCTGGCGAAGATGAAGATCGAACTGGCGGTGGACGAGGCCGACATCGGCCAGGTCCGTGCTGGCCAGGGCGTGTCGTTCACCGTCGACGCCTTCCCCGACCGCCAGTTCCGCGGCACGGTCGAGCAGGTCAGGCTGTCGGCGACCACCACCAATAACGTCGTCACCTATCCGGTCGTGGTCACTGTCGACAACAGCGACGGCACGCTGCTGCCGGGGCTGACGGTCAACGCCGAGATCGAAGTCAGCCGTCGCGATGACGTGCTGAAGCTGTCCAATGCGGCGCTGCGCTTCAAGCCGGCCGATGACACCGGCGATGCTGCCGCCGCGGCAGCGCAGCCGAACCGGCAGGGCGGCAGTGGCGTGATCGACGACCTCACCCGCACCGCTGCAACGCTCAAGCTCGATGCGTCGCAGCAGGCGGCGTTCGATGCCGCCGTGAGCGCGGTGCGCGAGCGCCAGGCCGCACGCCAGGCGCAGGCCACGCAGACGGGCGGCGGCAATCGCCTGTTCGCTGGCGGCGGTGGCCGCGGTCCGGGCGGTGGTGGTGCTGTAGCGACGGGTGCTGGCGCGGGCAACCTGCAGGCGCAGATGCGCCAGCGCATGGCCGACCGTTTCCGCGAGGATTTCGCCGAGTTCCGTGCCAGCCTCGATCAGGCGCAGAAGGCGACATGGGACGGCGCCCTGGCGGCACTGCTCAGCGCCAGGCGCGCCCCGGTCTACCGCCTGTCCGGTGGCAGGCCGGAGATGGTGATGGTGCGCATCGGCGCCAGTGACGGCAGCAGCACCGAAGTCTCCGGTGGCGGCCTGAAGCAGGGCGACCTGGTCGTGACGGGTGAGCGTGCAAGGCAATGAGTGCCAATGCCGCCACGTCAATTGCAACGCAACCGGCGGTGATCCTCACGCGCGGATTGTGCAAGACCTATTCGGCGCACACCGAAGCCGAAGTGCTGGCGCTGCGCGACGTCGACCTGCGCATCGATCGCGGTGAATTCGTCGCCATCATGGGCCCGTCCGGCTCGGGCAAGTCGACGCTGATGAACCTGATCGGCTGCCTCGATACACCCACCGCCGGCTCGTACGAATGCGACGGGGTGGACGTGTCCACGCTGGATGCCGAGGAGCTGGCGATCCTTCGTCGCGACAAGATCGGCTTTGTCTTCCAGGGCTTCAACCTGCTGCCGCGAATGAGCGCGCTGGAGAACGTGGCGATGCCGCTGGGATACGCGCAGGTGCCGCCGCAGCAACGGCTCGAGCGCGCCCGTGCGGCGCTGGTCGCTGTCGGCCTGGGCGATCGCGTCGGCCATCGTCCGAGCGAGTTGTCCGGTGGCCAGCAGCAACGCGTGGCGATCGCGCGCGCGCTGATCAACCAGCCACCGATACTGCTTGCCGACGAGCCCACCGGCGCACTCGACAGCAAGACCGGCGAGGAGATCCTGGCGCTGTTCAAGCGCCTGCGCGACGATCAGCACACCGTGGTCCTGATCACCCACGATGCCGAGGTCGCCGCACACGCCGACCGCATCTACGTGATGCACGATGGCGAACTGCATCCGCAGGAGCACGCGGCATGAACTTCTCCGACATCCTGCGCACCGCCATTTACGCACTGCGCGGCAACTGGATGCGCAGCGCATTGACCTCGCTGGGCGTGATCATCGGCATCGCGGCCGTGATCGTGATGGTGTCGGTGGGGCAGGGCACGCAGGCCGAGATCGACAAGATGGTGTCCGGCCTGGGTTCGCAGCGCCTGGACATCGGGTCCGGTGCCGGTCGTGGTCCCGGCGGCGGTGGCGCGCGCATGAGCGCGTCGAGCTTCTTCACCCTCGACGAAGGCGATGTCGAAGCGATCCGCAGCGAGATCCCGGAAGTGCAGTACGTTGCCGGTGCACTGCGCGGCAACACCCAGGTCGTGTATGCGGAGAACAACGCTTCGACCAGCTGGCAGGGCGTGCAGCCGGATTTCTTCGACATCAACGGCTGGGTCATCGACAGCGGTGAAGGCTTCGACGTGCAGGACTACACCAGCGCCGGCAAGGTCGTGATCCTCGGTGAAACCGTGCGCCGCACGCTCTTCGGCGACGACCCCGGCGTTGGCCAGACCATCCGCCTTGGGCGCGTGCCGTTCACCGTCGTCGGCACGCTCAAGGCCAAGGGCCAGGGCGGCTTCGGCCAGGACCAGGACGACGTGGTGATGGTGCCGCTGCAGACCGCGCGCCGCCGCCTGATGGGCGCGATGGGCCTGCCGGCCGGTGCGGTGACGCAGATCGCGCTGACCGTGGCCGACGCCAAGGACCTCGGCTACGCCCAGGGCGAAGTCGAGGCGCTGCTGCGCCAGCGCCACCGCATCAAACCGGGCGAGGAGGACGACTTCAACGTGCGCAACATCTCCGAGATCGTGGCCACGCGCACGGCGACGACGCGGCTGATGTCGCTGCTGCTGGGTGCGGTTGCGACGATCTCGCTGATCGTGGGCGGCATCGGCATCATGAACATCATGCTGGTGTCGGTGACCGAGCGCATCCGCGAGATCGGCCTGCGCATGGCGGTCGGCGCGGGACCTGCGGACGTGCGCCGGCAGTTCCTCGCAGAGGCAATGCTGATCTCGCTGATCGGCGGCGCGCTGGGAATCGCGATCGGTGTGGTCGGGGCGTTGCTGGTCGGCAAGTTCGGTTCGCTGCCGGTGGCGTTGAACGGCCAGGTGATCGCACTGGCGGCGAGCTTCTCGATCATGACCGGGCTGTTCTTCGGTTATTACCCGGCGCGCAAGGCATCGCAGCTGGACCCGATCGAGGCGCTGCGGCAGCAGTAGCACCAAGCCCCCACCGTCATCCCGGCGAACGCCGGGACCGTCATCCTTCCACCGTCATCCCGGCGAACGCCGGGACCGTCATCCTTCCACCGTCATCCCGGCGAACGCCGGGATCCATTTGGCTTTGCGCAACACCAGCAAGATGGATCCCGGCGTGCGCCGGGATGACGGGGCCCGTGCAGCGCTATGCTCTGGCTTCCTCGCCGGACTCCGACCCATGCGCCTGCCGACCCTGATCTCGCTTTCGCTGCTCACCCTCGCCACCATGACCGTCAACGCGCACGCCGCCGACAAGCCCGCCGCCGACAAGCCCGCCACGGCAAAGACGGCGCTGGTGATCCACGGCGGCGCCGGCTTCGTGCCCAAGGACTCGATCAGCGACGACGAGCGTCGCGCCTACCACGCAGCGCTGAATCGCGCGCTCGATGCCGGCAACGCCGTACTCAAGCGCGGCGGCAGCGCGCTCGATGCGGTGACCGCCGCGGTGGTGGTGATGGAAGAAGCACCGCAGTTCAATGCCGGCAAGGGCGCGGTGTTCAATGCCAAGGGCGGGCACGAGCTGGACGCGGCGATCATGGAAGGACACACCCGCCGCGCCGGAGCGGTCGCCGGTGTCACCACGATCAGGAACCCGATCAAGCTGGCGCGCACGGTGATGGAGCACAGCCAACACGTGATGCTCGCCGGCGCCGGCGCCGAGGCGTTCGCCGATACGCGTCCGGAGATCGAGCGCGTGCCCAACAACTGGTTCGACACCGACAGGCGCCGCCAGCAGCTGGAGAAGGCGCGGAAGGAAGAGGCAGCCAAGGGCAAGCGCGAAGCCAGCCGCGCGCAGGACGATGCGCCGACCTATTTCGGCACCGTCGGTGCGGTCGCGCTTGATGCGCAGGGCCACATCGCCGCAGCCACCAGCACCGGCGGCATGACCAACAAGAAGTGGGGCCGGGTCGGCGATGCACCGATCATCGGCGCCGGCACCTGGGCCGATGAGGGCTGCGGCGTATCCGGCACAGGCTGGGGCGAGTTCTACATCCGCAATGCAGTCGCCCACGACATCTGCGCACGCGTGGCCTACCGCGGCGACTCGCTGCAGGCCGCGGCCGAGGAAGTGGTCAACCGGATCGTTCCGGCCGCCGGCGGGGACGGCGGCGCGATCGCCATGGACCGCAAGGGCAACATCGCCATGCCGTTCAACAGCGGCAGCATGTTCCGTGGCTGGATCCGGACGGACGGCAGCCGCGGCACGGCGATCCACGAAGAGGAGTGAGTCTCCCGGTGGGGGCCTTCAGTGCGGGAGTTTGCTGGCCAGCAGGTCGACGCGGTCGATCTGCGGCGGCTGCGAAAGCAGCTCGTCCGCGCGCGCCATCAGGGCGCTGGCGATCGGGCCGTCCAGGTGCGCCTGGCGCCCGGCCTCGCTGTCGAAGGTGTCGTAGATGCCGAAGCTGCTCGGGCCGAAACGCAGGGCGAACCAGGTCCGCGTCCCCGGTTCGGCCTCGGCCAGGGGCAGGGCGCTGCGGAGGAACTGTTCCAGCTGGTCTTCTTTGCCGGGTTTGGCCTCCAGCCGTGCGAGCAGAGCACATCGAGACATGGCGGGCTCCTGCGGGCGGACCGGGCCTGTCAGGTTAGGTCGTTTCGCGCTAACGGAACGCGAAAAACGCGCTACGCGGCCATGACAGGTTCCGTTCATGCGGCCGCGGGGCAGGCGCACGGGGCTTGTGGCAAAATCGGCCCCCTGCCGCGGCCCAAACAGCCGCACCTCACCCTTCCCAGACCTCCCCACCCATGTCGACCTTCGAGCTGTCCCAGCACTTGTGCGAGCCGCCGGAGTGCCGTCAGGGTGGCGCAGGCGCTCCGGTTTACCCTGCCTCGCGGCCGGCAGCCTGAGCGACCGGCATGGCTGATGAATTCGGGCACATGCCGCGCGGCCCCGCGCGCGTTCTGAAGGCGGCCAAGTGGTCGATGCAAGGTCTTCGCGCAGCCTGGCTGCACGAATCCTCGTTCCGGCTCGAGGTGTACCTGTTCGTGATCCTGGCTCCGCTGGGTGCGTGGCTGGGGCAGACCGCGGTGGAACGCGTGCTGCTGATCGGGTCGATGCTGCTGGTGCTGAGCATCGAGTTGCTCAACTCGGCGGTGGAGGCGGTGATCGAGCGTTACGGTCCCGAATTCCACGAGCTGGCCGGCCGGGCCAAGGACATGGGCTCGGCGGCGGTGTTCGTGCTGATGATGAATGTGTTGCTGACCTGGGGTGCGATCGTCGTCCCCCGGCTGTGGTGAACGACAGGCTGTGGTGAACCAACCGTTCGCCGCCGGCATCCCACCCGTAGACCAGAATTCCAGAAACCCAAAAGCCCAAGTGCAGGAAACCGCAAGTGATTGTTGAGCTGCTGACCGATCCGCAAGTGTGGATCACCCTCGTTACCTTGAGCGCCATCGAGATCGTGCTCGGTATCGATAACCTTGTCTTTATTTCGATCGCAGTCAGCAAGCTGCCCTACACGCAGCGCGAGAAGGCCCGCAAGTTCGGCATTGCGGTCGCCTGCATCTCCCGTATCGCGCTGCTGCTGACGCTGGCGTGGCTGGCCGGCCTGACCTCGGATCTGTTCTCGATCTTCGGCCAGGGCGTTTCGGTACGCGACCTGGTGCTGATCCTCGGTGGCGCCTTCCTGCTGGTGAAGGGCACGATGGAGATCAAGGACCTGGTCGTTGGCGAGGGCGAGGCCGAGGATATCCACACCAAGCCGGTCGCCTCGTTCATGGGCGTGATCGCGCAGATCGCGGTGATCGACATCGTGTTCTCGCTGGACTCGGTCATCGCCGCGGTCGGCATGGCCAACCACACGCCGGTGATGGTCGCGGCGATCCTGCTCGCGGTCGCGGTGATGCTGCTGGCGTCCAAGCCGCTGGGCAACTTCATCGACCACAACCCGACGATCAAGATGCTGGCGCTGGCCTTCATCGTGCTGGTCGGCGTGTA
>DATDBK010000127.1:0-17265 GCA_036524935.1 Lysobacter sp.
GGGGCGGGAATTGCTCCGCCCCTTAATCGGACATCCTGTCCGATGCGGGGCGCGGGACATCCATGTCCCGCTGCTGCGCAATTCCCGCCCCTGCGGACAACGCTCGGCAATTCATTGCGCGGTCTTCAGCTTCCACCGTTCGCTTGCTACCAAGGTCGTAACGCTTCCTTCCGCCCCTGGTACTAGCCTCAACGCATAGCCGTTGGAGGGTGACGCGATGGGTTATGAGGAGTTCTATCGCCGCTCGATCGAGCAGCCCGAAGCATTCTGGGCGGAGCAGGCGAGGGCGATCCATTGGCACAAGCCGCCGCAGCAGATCCTCGACTATTCCAACCCGCCTTTCCGCAAGTGGTTCGCTGGCGGCGAGACCAACCTTTGCTACAACGCGATCGATCGTCATCTCGACGAACGCGGCGATCAGCCGGCGCTGGTGGCGATCTCGTCGGAGACCAACGTCACCCGCGAGATCAGTTATCGCGAACTGCACGCTGAAGTGAACACGTTCGCCGCAGTGCTCAAGTCGCTCGATGTCGGCCGCGGCGACCGCGTCGTGATCTACATGCCGAACATGGCCGAGGCCGTGTTCGCGATGCTGGCGTGCGCGCGCATCGGTGCGGTGCATTCGGTGGTGTTCGGTGGATTCGCCGCGCACAACCTGGCGCTGCGCATCGACGATGCAAAACCAAAGCTGCTGATCTGTGCCGATGCCGGCATGCGTGGTGGCAAGGTCATTGCCTACAAGCCGCTGGTTGATGCCGCGTGCGAGGAAGCTGGGTCGCCACCGCCGCATGTGCTGGTGGTCAGTCGCGGGCTTGATCCAGGACTGAACGTCGTCGAAGGTCGGGACTTCGACTACGCAACCCTGCGCGCGCAGCACCACGGCGCGCAGGTTGACGTCGAGTGGCTGGAGTCGAACGAGCCCAGCTACCTGCTCTACACCTCCGGAACCACCGGCAAGCCCAAGGGCGTGCAGCGTGATGTCGGTGGTTATGCGGTGGCGATGGCGCTGTCGATGTGGTCGATCTACGACGTGCGCGCCGGCCAGGTGATGTTCTCCACTTCCGATGTCGGCTGGGCGGTAGGGCATTCGTACAACGTCTACGGGCCGCTGATCGCCGGTGCGACCTCGGTGCTGTACGAGGGGCTTCCGACCCATCCCGATCCGGGCATCTGGTGGCGCATATGCGAGCAGTACGGCGTGCGCACGATGTTCTCCTCACCGACGGGCATCCGCGTGCTCAAGAAGCAGGACCCGGCGTGGTTGACGAAGCATGACCTGTCGAAGCTGCACTGGCTGTTCCTCGCCGGCGAGCCCCTCGACGAGCCGACCGCGCACTGGATCACCGACGGCATCGGCAAGACCATCATCGACAACTACTGGCAGACCGAAACCGGCTGGCCGGTGCTGTCACTGATGCCGGGGCTGGACATGAAACCGGTGAAGTTCGGTTCGCCCGGACTGCCGACGCCCGGCTACAAGCTGCGCGTGATCGACGACAACAGCGGCGACGATGTCGCACCGGGGCAGAAGGGCGTGCTGGTGATCGAGCCGCCGTTGCCGCCGGGCTGCCTGACCACGGTGTGGAACGACGATGCACGTTTCCTGTCGAGCTACTTCAGCCACTTCCGGCAACTGGTGTACAGCTCGCTCGACTGGGCGATCCGCGACGAGGCCGGCTACACCTTCATCCTCGGCCGCACCGACGACGTCATCAATGTCGCCGGCCATCGTCTGGGCACGCGCGAGATCGAGGAGTCGTGCTCGACCCACCCCAGCGTTGCCGAGGCGGCGGTGATCGGTGTCCACGACGAACTCAAGGGCCAGGTGCCGGTGGTGTTCGCGACCCTTAAGCAGGCGGTGTCCGGCGAGTCGGCGGCGCAGGTTGCGGCGGCGATGCAGCAGCGCGTGGTCGAGCAGCTCGGCGGCGTCGCCAGGCCGGCGCGGGTGTACGTGGTCAACGCACTGCCCAAGACCCGCTCCGGCAAGCTGCTGCGGCGCTCGATCCAGGCCCTGGCCGAAAGCCGGGACCCGGGTGACCTGTCGACGCTGGACGACCCGGGCGCACTGGAGGAGGTGCGGCAGGCGCTCGAGCGGGGGGCGGACTCGGGCGGGTGACACGGGGCGTTTGCTTGCCGGGATCCTCAGGCCCAGCGCGCCTGCCCGAGGTGGCCTAAAATGCCCCCCTTAACCAGGAGACGCCATGACTTCGCAAACCTCCGCCGGCGCACGCTTTCGCGCCGCCGTCCAGGAAGAATCCCCGCTGCAGGTAATGGGCTCCATCACCGCGTATGCCGGCCTGATGGCCAAGCGCGTGGGCTACAAGGCGCTGTACCTGTCCGGTGGTGGCGTCGCCGCCAACTCGCTCGGCGTGCCGGACCTGGGCATCAGCACGATGGAAGACGTGTTGACCGATGCGCGCCGGATTGTCGATGCCACCCAGATGCCGTTGCTGGTCGACATCGACACTGGCTGGGGCGGCGCCTTCAACATCGGTCGAACGATCAAGTCCTTCATCAACGTCGGTGTCGCCGCCGTGCACATGGAAGACCAGGTCGGGCAGAAGCGTTGCGGCCATCGCCCGGGCAAGGAAGTGGTGCCGACCTCCGAGATGGTCGACCGCGTCAAGTCGGCCGTCGATGCGCGCACCGACAGCAGCTTCGTGATCATGGCCCGCACCGACGCGGCCGCGGTCGAAGGCATCGATTCGGCGATCGAGCGCGCGTGTGCCTACGTCGAAGCCGGTGCCGACATGATCTTCCCGGAAGCGATGAACACACTTGAGGACTACCGCCGCTTCAAGGCTGCGGTGAAGGTGCCGATCCTGGCCAACTTGACCGAGTTCGGTTCGACCCCGTTCTTCACCACCGAGGAACTGCGCGACGCCGGCGTCGACATCGCGCTGTATTGCTGCGGTGCCTATCGCGCGATGAACAAGGCGGCATTGAACTTCTACGAGACCGTGCGCCGCGAAGGCACGCAGAAGAGCCTGGTCCCGACCCTGCAGACCCGCGCGGAGCTTTACGACTTCCTCGGTTACCACAGCTACGAAGACAAGCTCGACGCACTGTTCGCGCGCGAGAAGTGAACGTTGATGACGGCATGGATGGAAGTGGTCGGCCGACGGAGCGTACAGGGCCTCGACGTTGAGTCCCCCTGTCCCTATCTCCGCCGGCGCGTCCGTCCGCCTGGCGACCGCGACGGGCGCGATACTGGCCCGTCACGGTCGTGTGCGACCTGCCCGTCGCAACCCGGCTTAACCCCCTGCTTTTAGCGACACCAGCTATCAGCGTTATCCCTGAGAACGACGGCACCTGGCAGGACCGGACAAAACGTCCACCGCCAGCCAGGCCGAATGAGGAGACAAGCAATGAGTGAGTCGGCACAGAACCTGCCCAAGGCCAAGAAATCCGTCGCCCTGAGCGGCACCGCCGCGGGCAACACCGCGCTGTGCACCGTCGGCCGTAGTGGCAACGACCTGCATTACCGCGGCTACGACATCCACGACCTGGCGACCAAGTCGACCTTCGAGGAAGTCGCGCACCTGCTCGTGCACGGCGCGCTGCCGACCACGTCGCAGCTCACCGCCTACAAGACCAAGCTCAAGCGCCTGCGCGGCCTGCCAGCGATCGTCACCGAGGCGCTGGAGCTGGTGCCGGCCAATGCCCATCCGATGGACGTGCTGCGCACCGGCTGCTCGGTGCTGGGTACGGTGTTGCCCGAGCGCGAGGGACATCCGGCTTCGGAGGCGCGCGACATCGCCGACAAGCTGATCGCCAGCTTCGGTTCGATGCTGCTGTACTGGTGGCACTTCACCCGCAATGGTCGCCGCATCGATGTCGAGACCGACGACGACAGCGTCGCCGCGCACTTCCTGCACCTGCTGCACGGTGAACCGCCGAGCGCACTGCACGCCGACTCGCTCGACAAGTCGCTGATCCTCTACGCCGAGCATGAGTTCAATGCGTCGACCTTCACCGCGCGCGTGATCGCCGGCACCGGTTCGGACCTGCATTCGTGCCTCACCGGCGCGATCGGCGCACTGCGCGGTCCCAAGCACGGCGGCGCCAACGAAGTGGCGATGGACATCATCAGCCGCTACGGCAGCGCCGACGAGGCCGAGGCCGATATCCGCGCGCGCATGGAGCGCAAGGAAATCGTCATCGGCTTCGGCCACCCGGTGTACACCATCGGCGATCCGCGCAATCCGATCATCAAGGAAATCTCGCGCAAGCTCTGCGCCGACGGCGGCAACCAGATGCTGTTCGACGTGTCCGAGCGCATCGAGAACCTGATGATGGACACCAAGAAGATGTTCCCGAACCTCGACTGGTACAGCGCCTCGGCCTACCACATGATGGGAATCCCGACGCCGATGTTCACCCCGCTGTTCGTGGTGGCACGCACCACCGGCTGGAGCGCGCACGTGATCGAGCAGCGCGAGGACGGCAAGATCATCCGCCCGAGCGCCAACTACGTTGGCCCGGAAGATCGCGCGTACGTGGCGATCGACAAGCGCTGAAAGCAAAAAGGCCGCCTTCATCTGCCCTCCGGGCACCTTCTCCCGCAAGCGGGAGAAGGATCAAAGCCCCTCTCTCGCTTGCGGGAGAGGGGTTGGGTTGAGGGCTGCGACATTCGCCTTTCGTCTGATTCACCCCTTCCGCCACCCCCTCGCCCCGCCGCCCGTGGCATAGTCGGCTCGCCTTTCGTGGCCGATGGTTTTAGGGGAAGCCATGCGCGATGACGAATTGCCGAACAAGACCGATGCCGGGCGCGACGAGATACAGCAGCGCTCACGCAAACTGCCCAACGTATTGCGTTCGATCCTGCTGCTGGTCGATGGCCAGCGCAGCGTGGGGCAACTGCGTGACGTGATTGCCGGACTGCGCGGCCCGCCCGATGCGCTCGAGCAACTGCAATCAATGGGGCTGCTTGAAGTTCCGCAGACACTGGCCGCCGCGGCCGCCGCTTCGATCCATCCGGGGCGGATTACCGGGCAGGTGGTCAGCGCTGCGGTGGCAGTGGCTGTTGGCGCCAGGCCATCGACGGTCGCTGGCGGCTACGCGCCGCTCTACACGCAGATGTCCGAGACGGTGCGTGAGCACCTCGGCCTGCGTGGCTATTTCCTGCAACTGAAGATCGAGCGGTGCACCGATGTGGGTGAACTGCTGGCGTTGTTGCCCGACCTGAGCAATGCCCTGGCCAAGGCCCACACCGTTGGCTTTGCCGGCGAGATGGAGCGGCGCCTGCGCGCGCTGGCGACGGCCTAGACCGTCGCCACACGGCCTCAGGCCAGGCCTTCGTCCTTCAGCGCCTTCTGCACGCCCGGATCGGCTTCCATGCGGCGCTTGAAGGCCGCCAGGTTGTCCAGTCCGCCCAGGTCGATGCCCAGGCCCTCGGCCCAGCGCAGCGTGATGTAGAGGTAGGGGTCGGCGAAGCTGCGGAAGCCGGCCAGCCACTGCTTGTCCGCAAGCTGCCTGTCGGCGATCTCGAACTGGCTGCGGATGCGCTTGCGTGCGACGTCCTTGACGGCGTCGTACTGGGCCTCGTCCGCGATGAAAGCGGCCGGCCCGAACAACGGCTTGAAGGCGGGGTGCAGGTCTGAATTGACGAAGGCCAGCCAGCGTGCGGCCTCGCCGCGCTGGCGCGCGCTGCCGTCACCGGCCAGGCCGGCCTCGGGATAGGTGTCGGCGATATAGCCCATGATCGCGGCGTTCTGGGTCAGCACGAAATCGCCGTCGACCACAGCGGGCACGGCGCCGGTCGGGTTGATCGCGAGATAGGCGGGGGCCTTCATCGAGTCCTTGTCGAGGACCTCGAACTCGTACGGCTGACCGGTCCACTGCAGGGCAATGTGGTCAGCGGTCGAGCAGGCACCGGGCTTGGTGTAGAGCTTCATGTCGACTCCGCGGGGGCATGGAATCGATAACTATCGCCGACTGCGGCGGCTCGCTCAACGTCATGACTGCAACGGTGCGGGGGCGCATTCAGCGGCTCCCGCAGGGTTCCCAACCGGCTACGGATCAGGTACGGCGCGGTTTCAGCGACTGCACCTTGTAGAAGGTGTGGTCGCCAATGGTGGCCACCTGATAGGCGGTGCGCCAGCTCGGGCTGGCGATCGCATGCGCGGCGAAGTGGCTGGCGCCAGGCACGATCTCCTTGCGCTGGCCGGGCGGCAGGGCCCAGTTGCGCTCGGCATCGAGGGCGATGGTCACCGCCTCGCCCCAGGCCTCGGTATTGGTCAGGCGCGTGCCCGGCGATACCAGAGTCGGCGCGAACTGCTTGCGGGCCGTGACCACGTCACAGACCGTGTTGCCCCACAGGCCGCTGTCACGGCGGCGCAGGGCCACTTCTGCGACTGCCTTCTGGCCGCGCACGGACTGGTCGCGGGCTTCCAGGTAGACGGTGGTGCTCAGGCACAGCGAATCGGCGGTTTGCGGTGGCAGCACGGAGGCCAGCCAAAGTATCCAAGCCAGTTTCATCTATTCGAACTCCTTGCTCCGTTGCGCCGTTCCGCAGCGCGATCGCCGTCCCTGATTGGGAAACACGGCAACTGCGGCACGAACCGGCATGGCGTACTGGGGAGGGCAGCGGGCTCTGCGGCACGCTTTTGCCCCTTCACCTAAACCGCGCAGAAGGCGCGGGCGGTGTGGGTCGCCACCAAGGGGTGGCTGAAAAGTTGGCGCAAGGTAGCGGCGAAAGTATAAACGCCAGCTGAATGTCTATTTCGTAACCATCGGATTGTCTTGGCTTTTTTATCTGAACAGGCGGCTGAGAGCCCCGTCCCGGCAGGCTCTTAGCACTTCGACGGCGGTCACATTCACAGTGTCGCGGCGAGTCGCGAGGCCTGCGCGATGGCCCGTTTTGCGTCGAGTTCGGCGGCCACGTCGGCCCCTCCGACCACGTGGGCGACGGTGCCCAGGGTCGCCAGCTGCCCGGCGAGCGGCTTGAACGGTTCCTGACCCGCGCAGATCACCACGTGGTCGACGGGCAGGGTCTGATCACTGCCGTCGACTCGGATGTGCAGGCCCTCGTCGTCCACGCCGAGGTACTCGACCCCGCCCAGCATCCGCACCTTCCTGGCCTTGAGGGTGGCGCGGTGGATCCAGCCCGTGGTCTTGCCCAGGCGGGCGCCCGGCCGGCCGGGGCTGCGCTGGAGGAGCCAGACCTCGCGAGCGGGCGGCTCCGGCTGCGCCGGGGAGAGGCCACCGCGGGTGGCGCCGTCATAGCCCAGGTCGACCCCCCATTCGGCGCGCCAGCGGGCCGCGTCGACCGCGTCGGGGTCGGTCGTGCCCAGGCCGTGCTGGTGCACCAGGAACTCGGCGACGTCGAAGCCGATGCCGCCGGCGCCGATCAGGGCGACCTTGCGCCCCGGCACGACACGTCCGCTGAGGACGTCGAGGTAGCTGACCACCTTCGGGTGGTCGGCGCCGGCGAAGTCGACCTCGCGCGGACGGATGCCGGTGGCGAGCACGACGTCGTCGAAGCCGGCGAGGGCATCGGCATCGACGCGGGTGTTCAGGCGCAGCTCGACGCCGGTCTGCTCGATGCGGCGACCGTAGTAGCGCAGCGTCTCGTGGAACTCTTCCTTGCCCGGGATGCGTTTTGCCAGGTTGAACTGTCCACCGATCGCGTCGCTGGCCTCGAACAACGTGACGCGATGGCCGCGCTCGGCCGCTACCGTCGCGCAGGCCATGCCGGCCGGACCGGCGCCGACCACGGCGATGCGCCGTGGCGACGTCGTCGGCGTGTAGTTGAGTTCGGTCTCGGCGCAGGCACGCGGATTGACCAGGCAGCTGGCGGTCTTGTTTTCGAACACATGGTCCAGGCACGCCTGGTTGCAGGCGATGCAGGTATTGATGTCGCTCGCGCGCTGCTCGCGCGCCTTGTTGACCCACTGCGGATCTGCCAGCAGCGGCCGTGCCATCGACACCATGTCGGCCTCACCGTTGGCGAGCACGCGCTCGGCGACGTGCGGCATGTTGATGCGGTTGGTGGTGATCAGCGGCAACGACACGTGCGGCTTCAGTCGCGCGGTGATGCCGGTGAAGGCAGCGCGCGGCACCGACGTGGCGATGGTGGGAATGCGCGCCTCGTGCCAGCCGATGCCGGTGTTGATCAGGGTCGCGCCCGCAGCTTCTATCGCCTTCGCCTGTTGCAGCACTTCGTCCCAGGCCAGGCCCTCGTCGACCAGATCGAGCATCGACAGGCGGTAAACGATGATGAAATCCGGACCGCAGGCCTCGCGGATGCGGCGGACGATCTCGACCGCGAAGCGCATTCGCTTGCTGGCGTCACCGCCCCAGGCGTCGTTGCGTTTGTTGGTGCGCGGTGCGGTGAACTGGTTGAGCAGATAACCTTCCGAGCCCATCACCTCGACACCGTCATAGGCGCCTTCGCGGGCGAGCTGTGCGGTGCGGACGAAGGCACGGATCTGGCGTTCGACACCCGCGGCCGACAGCGCGCGCGGGGTGAATGGATTGATCGGTGCCTTGAGCCTGCTCGGCGCGACCTGCAGCGGGCTGTAGCCATAGCGGCCGGCGTGCAGGATCTGCAGGCAGATGCGGCCGCCGTGGCCGTGCACGGCCGACGTGACCTGGCGGTGGCGGCGCACTTCCCACGGCCAGCGCAGGGTGCCGCCGAAGGGCTTGAGCCAGCCGGCCAGGTTCGGCGAGAAGCCGCCGGTGACGATCAGGCCGACGCCGCCGGCGGCGCGTTCGCCGAAATAGGCCGCCAGCTTCGGGAAGTCGGCGACCTTGTCTTCCAGGCCGGTGTGCATCGAGCCCATCAGCACGCGGTTGCGCAGGGTGCAGAAGCCCAGGTCCAGCGGCTCGAACAGCCGCGGGTAGAGCGGATGCGGGGTGGCGGTGCTATCGAAACTCAGAGGGCTGGCTGCCGTCATGGCGGATACGCTGGCGTACGGAAGCCGGCACCATGCCGGGAAAGCCGGTCGGGAGCAAGCGCCTTCAGCTCCAGCCCGACAGCACCAGCTTGCCGATCGTCGTTCCCGACTCCAGCCGGCGGTGCGCCTCGCGCAGGTTGCCGGCGTTGATCGGGCTGAGTGCGTCGTGGCGGGTGCCGCGCAGCTCGCCGCTGTCGATCAGTGCGGCGACCCGGTCGAGGATGCGGCCCTGCTCGTCCATGTCGGCGGTGCGGAAGCGGGTGCGGGCGAACATCATTTCCCAATGGATGCCGATGCTCTTGGCCTTGTACGGGTCGCCGATGCGCAGTGCCTCAGACGGCTCCACGATCAGGCCGACGTGGCCGAGCGGAGCCAGCAGCTCGCCCAGTACGTCCCAGTAGCGGGCGGTGTCGGCAAGGTTGAGCGCCGCATCGACCGTGCTGAAGCCGAGCGTGGCCAGTTGCGGTGGCAGCGGCTGGCGGTGGTCGATGACATGGTGCGCGCCCATCGCCTTGCACCACTCGATGGTTTCGGCGCGCGAGGCGGTGGCGATCACGGTGAATCCGGCGCGGCGTGCCAGCTGGATAGCGATCGAGCCGACGCCGCCGGCGCCAGCGATGACCAGCAAGGTCTTGCCTGCGCCGCCGCGCTCGCTCTCGACGGGCATGCGCTGGAACAGCAGTTCCCATGCAGTGAGTGCGGTCAGCGGCAATGCAGCCGCGTGTGCGGCATCGAGCGACTTCGGCGCGTGGCCGACGACCCGTTCGTCGACCAGTTGCAGTTGCGCGTTGCTGCCCGGTCGGGTGATGTCGCCCGCGTAATAGACGCGGTCGCCGGTACGGAAGCGAGTGACGCTTTCGCCGACGGCTTCGACCACGCCGGCGGCGTCGTAACCGAGCACCTTCGGCTGCGCTTCGATTTGCGCCTTGGGCGAACGCACCTTGGTGTCGACCGGATTGACCGACACGGCTTCCACTCGCACCAGCAGGTCATGGCCGGTCGGCGCGGCAGGGTCCGGCAACTCGACGTCGACGAGTGACTGCGGGTCGTCGATCGGGAGGTAGCGGGTGAGGGCTACGGCTTTCATGGGATGACCGGCGACGGATTGCGTTCGCCAAATCCCGCCTGGTGCCAGTACGGATAGACCGGCGTGACCGCGCTGGCCGCGTCGAGCGCAGCGACCTGTTCGGTCGTCAGGCTCCAGCCGACCGCGCCGAGATTCTGCCGCAGTTGTTCCTCGTTGCGTGCACCGATCACCACGCTCGACACCGTTGGTCGCTGCAGCAGCCAGTTCAGCGCGATCTGCGGCACGGTCTTGCCGGTTTCCGCAGCGATGGCGTCGAGAGCGTCGACCACGCGATACAGATGCTCGTCATTGACCGGCGGGCCGTAGTCGGCGGTGGCCGACAGGCGTGTCACTTCCGGCCGCGGCTGGCCACGGCGGATCTTGCCGGTGAGGCGGCCCCAGCCCAGCGGGCTCCACACCACCGCGCCGACGCCCTGGTCGAGTCCGAGCGGCATCAGCTCCCATTCGTAGTCGCGACCGATCAGCGAGTAGTACGCCTGGTGCGCGACATAACGCGACCAGCCGTGGCGGTCCGACGTCGACAGCGACTTCATCAGGTGCCAGCCGGAGAAGTTCGACACGCCCAGGTAGCGGATCTTGCCGGCGCGCACCATGTCATCGAGCGTCGACAGTGTTTCCTCGACCGGCGTGCGCGCATCGAAGCCGTGCAGCTGGAACAGGTCGATGTAGTCGGTGCCCAGTCGCTTGAGGGCGGCGTCGACCGTGTTGATCAGGTGGAACCGCGACGAGCCGACGTTGTTGGGGCCGTCGTCGAAGCGGAACGTGGCCTTGGTCGAAATCAGCACCTTGTCGCGGCGATTCTTGATCGCCGCGCCCAGGATGCTTTCGGCGAGGCCACCGGAGTAGACATCGGCGCTGTCGAACATGTTCAGGCCGGCGTCGAGGCAGATGTCGACCAGGCGCGTGGCTTCGTCGATGTCGGTGTTGCCCCACGAGCCGAACAGCTCGCCCTTGCCGCCGAACGTGCCCGTGCCGAAGCTCAGGGCCGGGACGCGAAAACCGGAGTTGCCGAGAAAACGGTATTCCATTGCGGGGTTCCTCAATGAGCCGCGAGTGCGGGAGTGGCTGCCGTCGGCTGGTCGCCGAGCAGCGCGTGGAGATCGATCGAGTCGGCCATCGCCTGGTAGCCGGCGTCGCCGGGATGGAGATGGTCGCCCGAGTCATAGGCGGGCAGGAAGCGCACCGGGTGTGACGGATCGCGGGTGACCTTGTCGAAATCGAGCACCGCGTCGAACTCGCCGCTGCTGCGGATCCAGGCGTTGACGGCCTGGCGCACGCGTTCCTTGCCGGCGCCGTAATAGCCGCGCAACGGTGTGTCCTGCAGTGCACCTTCGAACGGCGTAAGGGTCGCACCGACGATGCGCACGCCGCGTGTATGCGCACGGGCGATCAGCTGCCGGTAGCCGGCGATCAGGTCCTCGGCACGGGCGGGCGGGGCGGTGGGCGCGAACGCGCTGCCGGCCCAGCTGATGTCGTTGATGCCGATCAGCACCACGACCGCGGCCACGCCGGGTTGTGCCAGCACGTCGCGATCGAAGCGCGCCAGTGCGTTGCTTCCCATCTTGTCCTGCAACAGGCGCGCACCGGAGATGCCGGCGTTGAGCACGGCGACGTCCTGGCCGGCAAGGCGGCTGGCCAGGTAGTCGGGCCAGCGGCGGTTGTGGTCGACGGTCGCCATCGCGCCATCGGTGATCGAATCGCCCAGCGCGACGACGCTGCGCGTGGCCGGGCGGGCTTCGACCTGGATCGCGGACAGGAACACGCGCGCCGTCAGCGTGCTGTCGGCCCTGAATGCGGATGCACCGGTCTGGTCGCCCGCGCCGACGTAGACGGTCTGCCGCGCATCCCAGTGGAACGTCGCCGGAGGTGTCGGCTCGGGCAGGTACAGGCTGACCGATACGTCGCCGAGTGCGGCAACCTCGAGGTCGATGGGATCGCTGAGCATCGGCGCGCCGGGGGGAATCACCACCGAGGTGCTGCCGCCGAAGGTGATCGCGCTGTCGCTGCCGGCATCGATGCCGCCATCGCTGCGGCTTCGCGCGATTCGTGCCGCGCCGATCCGCAATGGCTGCGTGCTGTACTCGTTCGAGAACTGCACGCGCACGCGGCGACCGCCGACGCTGACACGTGCCGACTGCCGCACGGTCTGGTTCCACAGGTGGTACGGAACATTGGTCGGCAACACGAAGTCGCCTGCCCACAGCGGTTGCGGACTGGCGGTCCACGTGGTTGCCCAGGCCGCAGGTTCCTTCGCCAGCGTGTCCGGCGAAACGGTGGATGCAGTGAGCAGCAAGGCGGCAAGCAGGGCGGGAGAGGCGATATGTTTCATGACACGCAATTCCTTCGCGAAATGATGGGGTGCGGGTTGTAGCGGGGTGCAGGCTCAGGAACGTTCGGACACGCAGGCCGTGAGCTGCGGCATGCCTCGATCGCGCGCACTCTCCAGACGCACGCTCCACAGCGCGACGGCGAGGCCGGCGACGGTCACCGCCGCGGCCGCCCACGTCACCGCCTCGAGGCCGGGGCCGCGCTCGATGACGAATCCGCCGAGCCACGCGCCCAACGCATTGCCCAGGTTGAAAGCGGCAATGTTGAAACTCGATGCCAGGTTCTGCCCGGCGCCGGAGGCATGGCGCATCACGCGCAACTGCAGCGGCGAGACCGTGGCGAACGCGGCGATGCCAAGCGCGGTGATGAAGGCGACGATCGCCAACTGGTTGTGCAATGCGAAGCTCATCGCCGCCAGCACCACTGCAAGCGCGGCCAGGGTCGCGAGCAGCGCCGGCGTCGGCCGGCGATCGGCGAGGTGGCCGCCGAGCAGATTGCCGACGACCATGCCGGCGCCGAACAGCAGCAGGATCGGCGACACCGCGGCTTCGGAGAATCCGGCCGGTCCGGTCAGCAGCGGCTGAATGTAGGTGATGACCACGAACACGCCGGCGAAGCCAAGCATCGTCATCAACAGCCCGAGCAGTACCTGCGGGCGCGCGATCGTGCGCAGTTCGTCGCGCACCGTCACCGGCGCCTGCTCGTCACGACTGCGCGGCACCAGCAGCGCGATCACCAGCAGCGACACCACGCCAACGACGCTCATCGCCCAGAAGGTCGAGCGCCAGCCCAGGTGCAACCCGAGCCAGGCGCCGGCCGGCATGCCCAGCAGCGTCGCCAGGGTCAGGCCGGAAAACATGATCGAGATGGCGGACGCCTTGCGGTCCGCCGGCACCAGTCCAGTGGCCACCACCGCGCCGACGCCGAAGAAGGTGCCGTGGGTCAGCGAGGTCAGCACGCGCGCCGCCATCAAAGTGGTGTAGTCCGGAGCCAGCGCACAGGCGGCATTGCCGACGGTGTAGATGGCCATCAACGCCAGCAGCACCGCCTTGCGCGGCATCCGCCGGGTCAGCAGCGTCAGTACCGGGGCGCCAACGAATACGCCCAGGGCGTAGCCGGAGACCAGCATGCCGGCCGCGGCGATCGAGACGTGCAGGTCGGCGGCGACCTGCAGCAGCAGGCCCATGATCACGAACTCTGCGCAGCCGATGCCGAACGAGCCCGCGGTCAGGGCGTAGAGGGCCACCGGCATCCTGCTGGCGGGCTGTGCGGGCAAGTGGGAAGAAGTGGCGAGGGCCATCGGGGCGGCGTCCGCTCTCATATATAGGAAGGAGCGAAGCCTAGGCCGTTGCATATTCTTCAAAAACCGGCAGGATGGCTAAGCAGCTTCAACGAATGGTTGATAATCGACCTTGGACCGCATCGGCGACATCGGCCTTTTCCTGCGCGTGCTCGACCTGGGCTCGATCAGCGCCGCCGCGCGCAGTCTCGATCTGTCGGTCGCCGTCGCCAGCCAGCGCCTAAAGCGGCTGGAGCGCGACTTGGGCGTGCGCCTGCTGCACAGGACCACCCGCCGCCTCCACGCCACGCCAGAGGGCGCTGCGCTGGCCGAGCAGGGGCGGGCGCTGGTCGAGGACCTGGAGGCGCTCACCAGTGGCCTGGGCCTGGGCGGCAGCGAGATCGCCGGCACCCTGCGGGTGACGACCTCGGCCTCGTTCGGGCGGCTGTATGTGTCGCCGCTGGTGCCGGAGTTCCTCGAACGGCATCCGCGGGTGCGCCTCAGCCTCAACCTCAATGACCAGATGGTCGACCTGGTCAGTTCCGGTTTCGACCTGGCGATCCGCATCGGTGAGCTGGCCGATTCCAACCTGGTCGCGCGCAGGCTCGCGCCGAACCGGCGCGTGCTGTGCGCCTCGCCCGACTATCTGCGCCGGCATGGCGTGCCACGCACGCCCCAGGACCTGGCCGTGCACGACTGCGTGATGCTGGTCGGCAGCCAGGGTCGACAGGATGTGTGGCGGATGAGCGACGGCGCCGACGGCGAAGTCGCCGTACGCGTGCATGGCCGGATCGAAAGCAACTACGGTGAAGTAGTGCGTGATGCCGCGGTCGCCGGCCTCGGCATCGCCCTGCATTCGACATGGCACGCGTGGGACGACCTGCGCAACGGCCGACTGCAGGTGGTGCTCGCCGACTATCCCGTTGCGGAAACCGGCATCTATGCGGTGATGCCGCAACGCCGGCTGGTGCCGCCACGCGTGCGTGCATTCGTCGATTTCATGGGAGAGCGGCTCGCGCAGGTGCTGCCGAAGGATTGAGCCCGGTTCCCGGGTGCGCTTCGCTTACCCGGGCTACCGTCAATGAGGCGCTTCGGACCCCGGGTGCTCAGTCGAACGCAAACGCGTCCAGCGCCAACGTGCCGAGCTGGTGCGAACGATGGATCGCGCGCACGGCCGGTGCGTCACCGGCGGCGCCGAGCGCAACGAACAGCGGCATCAGATGTTCGACCGTCGGATGGGCGTGGTGCGCGTTCGGTGCGCGCTGGTGCCAGTCCAGCAGCGCCGGCCAGTCGCGCGCTGCCAGCATCGTGTGCATCCAGTCGCCGAACTCCTGTGCCCATGGCGCCAGCGGTGCCTGCGGATGCTGCCAGTCGAGATCGCCCAGGTTATGCACGAAACCGCCTGATCCGATCACCAGCACGCCTTCGTCGCGCAGCGGTGCGAGCGCCTGGCCGAGTGCGAAGTGCTGGGCAGCGGTGCCGTGCGGCATCACCGACAACGGAATCACCGGCACGTCGGCGCCGGGATACATGCGCCGCAACGGCACCCAGACACCATGGTCGAGCCCGTGGTTCTCGCGCACCCGCGGATTGAGGCCGGCATCGGCAAGGCGTTGCGCGATCTGCTCGGCCAGGTCGGGCGCACCGGGCGCCGGATAGCGGATCTGGTACAGCGGCTCGGGAAAGCCGCCGAAGTCGTGGACCGTGTGCGGCTGGATGTGACCGCCCAGCATCGGCCGGTCGGTCATGAAGTGCGCGGAGGCGACGACCACCGCTTTCGGCCATGGCAGTTGCTGGCCGAGGCCGTCGAGGAAGCGGCCGGCCGGCGAGTCCTCCACCGCCAGCATCGGCGAGCCATGCGAGAGGAACAGCGTCGGAAAGCGGGCAGGGGCGTCCATGCCATCAAGGGTGGGCCCGTGGCGCGGCTTTTCCAAGCGCCATGCGCGCGCCGGTGCGTTCCATCGCGGCGGCCGTCGCGCGGGTGCCTCACATCGGGGCCACCACCCTCACTCGACAATGCGGCAGCTCTGCCGGAGGTATCCACCATGAGTCATGCCGACCTGCGCTCCGCCGTACGTCCGCCGCCCGATGCGGCGATGGCGGACATCGCCGACTACGTCATCGACTATCGGATCCAGTCGCAGGAAGCCTTCGATACCGCGTGTCACATGCTGCTCGACTCACTCGCGTGCGCGGCGCTGGCGATGGACCACCCTGGATGTGTCAGGCACCTGGGCCCGCTGGTGCCGGGCGCGGTGCTGCCCGGTGGCGCGCGCGTACCGTTCACCACTCACGAACTCGATCCGGTCCAGGCCGCCTACAACATCGGCGTGCAGATCCGCTGGCTCGACTTCAACGACACCTGGCTTGCCGCCGAATGGGGTCATCCATCCGACAACCTCGGCGCAATCCTGGCCGTGGCCGATTACCTCGGGCGCAGCGCGCAGAGCAGTGGCAACCCGGTGCTGAGCGTGCGCGACGTGCTGGAATTCGCCATCAAGGCGCACGAGATCCAGGGTTGCTACGCACTGAAGAACTCCTTCAACCGCGTCGGCCTCGACCACGTGATCCTGGTGCGCCTGGCATCGACAGCAGTTGCGACTGCGATGCTCGGCGGTGGCAAGGAGCAGATCATCGCCGCGATCTCGCACAGCTGGATCGACAACGGTGTGCTGCGCACCTATCGCCATGCCCCCAACACCGGACCGCGAAAGAGCTGGGCAGCGGGCGACGCCTGCCGCCGGGCGGTCACGCATGCGCTCAATGCGGTCAAGGGCGAAGTCGGTTACCCCAGTGCGATCAGCGCGCAAACCTGGGGCTTCCAGGAAGTGGCGTTCAAGGGCCAGCCGTTCGAGTTCGAGCGACCGTTCGGCAGCTACGTGATGGAGAACATCCTGTTCAAGATCAGCTATCCGGCCGAGTTCCACGCGCAGACCGCGGTGGAGTGTGCGATGCAGCTGCACGCGCAGGTCGGCGCCCGCATCGATGCCGAAGGCGCCGATGCCATCGAGGCGATCGTCATCCATACCCAGGAGGCGGCGATGCGGATCATCGACAAGACCGGGCCGCTGGCGAACTACGCCGACCGCGACCATTGCCTCCAGTACATCGTCGCCGTGCCGCTGCTGTCGGGCCGCCTGCGTGCCGACGATTACGGCGATGCCGTCGCTGCCGATCCGCGCATCGATGCGCTTCGCGACAGGATGCGGGTGGAGGAGGAGCCGCGCTTTACCCGCGATTATTACGATCCCGACAAACGGTATATCGGAAACGCTGTTCAGGTTTTCTTCAAGGATGGAACCAGCAGCGACAAGGTATCGATTGATTATCCAGTCGGGCATCGCCGCCGCCGCGGCGAAGGCATTCCCCTGCTGATGGCCAAGTTTGATGCGGCAATCGAGGCAAAACTGCCCGCAAGGCAGGTGGCGACATTGCGCGCACTGATGTCGGAACCCGGCCAGTTGATGGCCCAGCCGGTCACCGGGCTCATGGACCTCCTGCAGGGCTGAATCCCCGGCCAATCGATTGCAATTGGCACGGAACTTCCCGGTTTGTTAGATCACCGTTAACACGGCTTTCACATAGGCAAACTTAACCTCCGCCCCGATGGCGTCGTCTGGCGGCCGTCCTAAGTGGGAACCTCGCAGACGCTGTTTCCGTTTTTTGATCAA
>DATDBK010000128.1:0-2642 GCA_036524935.1 Lysobacter sp.
AACACGCAGGTGAAGGCGATCGCGGAGCGCAGACGGAACTGGTTGGCTTCGGCTGCGGCGTTCTTGAGGACGCGACGACGCGGACCCATCGTCAACGCCCCCGCCAGCGGCCCAGTCGCAGCGAGTCCAGGCCCACGAACAGCAACGGCCACAGCAGCATGCCGGCCAGCGGCGCCAGCCAGAACGACGCCGGCAGCGTCGGCTCGCCCACAGCGATGTGGATCGCGGCGGTGACGATGCGGTCGTTGAGCAGCAGGCCGCCGATGGCGAGGGCCTGCTGCGACATCGGGAAGAAGCGCAGGCGCGCGCGGAAGCGCTGCAGGATGTAGGCCATCACCACCAGCCGCAGCGCCTGCTCGCCGAAGAGGCCGCCGTAGACCAGGTCACCGGCCAGGCCGACCAGGAAGGCCACGCCCAGGCCAATATCGTCGGGATCCTCGATCACCCAGTACGCCAGCACCAGCGCCAGCCAGTACGGGCGCAGCGGCTGCAGCGTCGGCGGCAGCGGCAACAGGCCGAGGATCAGTGCCACGACCAGGCTCAGCGGCAGCACCCATTGCGGACGGACGCGGGTCATCGGCGCGGCTCCGTCGGTGTGGGCGTGGGCTGGGGCTTGGCTGGGGCGGCAGGCGTCGTTGCCTTGGGCGTCGGTGCCGTTGGCTTCGGTGCCGATCCGGCCGCTGCCGGTTGCGCCGGTTTCGCCGTTGCCGGCGCGACCGGTGGCACGGCGGCGGTGCCCTGCCCGATCGCGACCGCGGCATCGGCCGGCGTGGCCGTGCCTGGCGCGGTCGTGGCATTGAAGGCGGTCGCGCCGGGCAGCGGGCTCGGCTGGCTCAGCAGCACCAGCACTTCGCGGCCGCGATCGAGTTGCGCCGCGGGCGTGACTTCGCCGATCAGGAAGGCGCGGCTGTCGTCGGGGCGCAGCGAGGCGATGGTGCCCACCGGGAAGCCCGGTGCGAATCGTCCGCCCAAGCCCGATGTAACGAGTACGTCGCCGACTTTGATGTCGCTCGACAGCGGAACGCTCGGCACGCGCAACAGGTCGCTGCGGCCCTCGCCATAGACCACCAGGCGCACGCCGTTGCGCGCCACCGCCACCGGCACGGCATGCGAAGGATCGGTCAGCAGCAGCACGTTGGCGTACATCGGGGTGACCGCAATGATCTGCCCAAGCAGGCCGCCCGCGTCGATCACGCTCTGCCCGACCTGCACACCGTCGCGGCTGCCGGCGTCGAGCACGAGGCGCTGGCGGGTCGGGTCCAGGTCGATGTCCAGCACCGGCGACAGCACCACGTCGAGCTTGCCGCGATCGGCAGCGTCGAGCAGGCCGCGCAGGCGCGCGTTGTCGGCGGCCAGCGTCTGCAATCGCGCCATGCGCGCCTGGTTGAGCATCAGGTCGTTGCGCAGCCGGCGGTTTTCGGCGGTGAGCTGGGTCAGCGTGCCGGCGTCGTCGCTGATCCGCGAGACCATGCGCCCGGGCCAGCCGGCGACCATCCACAACGGCTGCACCAGCAGCGTGACCTGGCGCCGCGCCTGGGACAGCCAGCCACCGCGGTGGTCGATCATGATCAGCATCACCGCCAGGGCCAGATAGGCCAGCAGCTTCAAAGTGCCGGCGACATCACCCGTGCGGGCAGCGGTGGGAGGACCGGCGTAGGAAGGCACAGGCGGAGGGCGGCGTCGGCAGGAGTGGGAGGGTGGAGCACTGTTTTACCCGTTTCCCGCGTGCCCCTGGGCGAGAATCGGTCAAGAAACCGGACACGGATGGCCCGGGGAAGGTCCGGGTGCTGCGGCGAACCACAGTCACCCGTGACAGGTGTTACTCGAGCGGATGCAGCTGAAGACCCCCACTCGCGCCGCCATTACTCCGGCGCGAAGAACTCATTGCCGTGCATGTCGACCAGTTCCAGCGCGCGGCCGCCACCCCGGGCGACGCAGGTCAGCGGGTCGTCGGCAACCTGCACGTGCAGGCCCGTCTCCTCGCTGATCAGGCGGTCCATGTCGCGCAGCAGTGCACCACCGCCGGTCAGGACGATGCCGCGCTCGGCGACGTCGGCGCACAGTTCCGGCGGGGTCTGCTCCAGCGCCAGCTTGATCGCCGAGACGATGCCGGCCAGCGGCTCGCGCAGGGCCTCGAGCACTTCGTTGGAGTTGATCGTGATCATCTTCGGCACGCCCTCGGCGAGGTTGCGGCCGGAGACCTCGATCGTGGCTGCCTTGGTCTGCGGGTAGGCGCAGCCGATCTCGATCTTGATGCGTTCGGAGGTGGCTTCACCGATCAGGGTGCCGTAGGTGCGGCGCACGTAGGCGATGATCGACTCGTCGAAGCGGTCGCCACCGATGCGGACCGAAGCGGAGTAGACGATGCCGTTCAGGGCGATGACTGCGACTTCGGTGGTGCCGCCGCCGATGTCCACGACCATCGAGCCGCGCGCCTCGGTCACCGGCATGCCGGCGCCGATCGCTGCCGCCATCGGCTCCTCGATGAGATAGACCTCACGGGCGCCGGCTTCTTCCGCCGACTCCTTGATGGCGCGGCGCTCGACCTGGGTCGAGCCGCAGGGCACGCAGACCAGCACGCGCGGGCTCGGGCGCAGGAAGCGCGACTTGTGCACTTTGCGGATGAAATGCTTGAGCATTTC
>DATDBK010000129.1:0-8180 GCA_036524935.1 Lysobacter sp.
GCACGCTGGATGGCGTCCTTGATGGTGGCGTCGATCTGGTCCTGAACGGCGCCGTCGCCTGCCCAACCGGTGGCCATGGGATCGTCTCCTGTGGATCGGGGGATGGAGCATAGCGCCGGCGTGCTGAATTTCCGGCGACGGCGTAGCGTGGCCCCCTACCGGCACAGAACGGTCACGGAGCGTCCCATGGCAATCGCCGATATCGACCTACTGTCGCAGCGGCTGCTTGCCGGCGCCCCCTGCCTGCAGACCGTGCCCGACTCGGTCGTCGCCACCAGCGGCATCGACGGTCTCGGCCTGTTCTCGACCCGTGCGCGTGCCGCCGGCGAGGTGCTGTGCGTGCTCGACGGCCAGGTCGTCGAGGTGACGGCATACCCGGGTGTCACCGATGCGCTGGAATGGAACGCGCTCGACCCGGACCACCTGCTGGTGCGTGGGCTGCGCACCAGCTATGGCTACATCAACCACAGCGCGCGGCCGAACGTGGCGATCGATGCCGACGGCCGCACCATGCGCACCTGCGAGGCGGTGATGGCCGGTGCGGAGTTCACGATGGACTACCTGGCGCAGCCGGTGCCCGCGGGCTATCGCGACAGCCCGGAGGGGCGGCGGTTGCGGTGATGGTCACGGGTCGGCCGGGGGCACTTTTGTGCCGAACCGGACATGACGATATGCACTCACGCCAGCCCACCGCCGCGGGTCTAAACTGCGTCAAGCCCACCTTGCGCCAGCCGGCGCGAAGGGTCTGGCCATGTTCAGCTGGGTCATTGCCGCGACACTGGCGCTTGCCACTCCGGTCCCCGCCGTTGCCGACGCCACGCCGCCGGCACAGATCATGGCGTTGCCCGCGGAACTGCAGGCGCGCTTCCAAGATGAGGTCCTGACAGGACGCCCGTCGCCGCAGACGCGCCTGGAGCGCACGGTCGAATTCATGTTCGCGGCCGATGGCCTGGGCATGACCTACAACGAGGCTGCAACGTCCACCGTCGCCGAGGCGTACAGCACGCGCCAGGCGAACTGCCTGACCTTCACCCTGCTGTTCCTCGCGCTCGCACGCGAGGCCGGCCTCGACGCGACGCCGCACGAGATCGAACAGACCCTCGCCTGGCACCAGGAACAGGGCACGCTGTACCGGAGCAGCCATGTCAATGCGAGTGTCCGCATCGGCGGGCGCCATTACAGCGTCGATGTCGGCAGCGATGCGGTGATAGCACGCCATCCGCCCGTGCCAATCACCGAAGCTCGCCTGCTCGCGCACTACTACAACAACATGGGCATCGCCGCGCTGGGACGCATGGACCTCGACGAGGCCCAGCGCGATCTCGCCATGTCGATCAAGCTCGATCCCGGCTACGCCAGCCACTGGAGCAACGCCGGCGTGATCGCGGTGCGCGGTGGCGACTGGGTCGTTGCCGAGCGCGCCTACGACAAGGCCCTGTCGATCGACCCCGACAACACCAACGCGCTGTTCAACATGGCCGGGCTGGCGCACCGGCGCGGCGATGCCAAGGGCGAGTCCGAATACCGCCGCCGGCTGGCCCGCGTGCAGGAACAGGACCCGTTCCACCACTTCATGCTGGCGGTGAACAACGAGCGTGCCGGCGAGTACCCGCAGGCGATACGGCACTACCGGCGCGCCATCCAGCTGTACGGCGACGAGCACCGCTTCTACGCCGCCCTGGCGCGGGCCTACCTCCACGTCGGTGACACCCGGCGCGCCACCAAGGCCCTGGTCCGCGCCCAGGCCCTGAGCGATGGCGATACGCGTGCGGCCTACAGGGCCCGTCTCGACAGCCTGTCGAATGCCGCACGCTGACGTCGCCTGCTGACCCGCTGGCGTCCCCTTTGGCGGCTCGATTGCGTTGGTTGGTCTATTGGGGACGCCACAAGGACGCAACATGCTTCACAACCTGAACTGGGTCGGCCGGAAACTTCACCGCATCGCCGTTGAATCCGCCGAACTGCCCGGCCTGCGTCTGCTGGCGAAGCCCCTGTACTGGCGGACCTTCAGCCGGCCCTGCGTCGAAGGAAACTCCTATTACGGGGTCTTCGACACCCGCGCGCAGGCACTGGCCGCCGCGCCATCGCTGCCCACCACCTACGACCAGCCGGCCACCGGCGAGCTTTATCGCGACCGCCATGACCGCATCCGTGTGAGTGACTATCCGGTCGTGCACTGGCTGTCGCGCCTGCTGGCCGATGGCCGCCACCGCATCTTCGACCTGGGTGGACACACCGGGGTCAGCTACTACGGATTCCGTCGCTACCTCACCTACCCGCAGCAGATGCAGTGGCGGGTGCACGACGTACCGGCGGTGATGGACGCCGGCCGCGCCTGGGCGAAGGACTACGACCCCGACTGCATGCTCGACTTCGCCGACACGCCCGAGGTCGCCAGCGGCCACGACGTGCTGATCAGCAGCGGCGCGCTGCAGTACCTCGAGTACACGCTGCCGGAACTGCTGGGGCGCCTGGACGAGCCGCCGCCGCACGTACTGGTCAACATGACGCCGATGCATCCCAAGCGCGGCTTCATCACCTTGCAGAACATCGGCGAAGCAGTGCTGCCCTATCGGGTGGAGGCGAGGCCGGAGTTCATCGCCGCCATGGAGCAGCTGGGCTACCAGATGGCGGACCAGTGGAACTCGTGGGAGCGCAACCTGACGGTGCCGTTCGAACCCAGCTGCACGCTCAACTACTACTCGGGGTTCTATTTCAGGCGCGTGTAGTCAGGGGCGTGTGTAGTCAGGGGCGCGTACAGCGTCCAGACCCGCCCCCCCCCCGCATTCGGGGGCATCAGCCTTGTCTATTCCGGCCCCCTTCGTTCGTCGCATCATCAAGACCCTGCCCCGGAGCTTGACCGATGCCCCTCCAGCTGTATGCCCACCCGTTTTCCTCGTACTGCCAGAAGGTCCTGACCGCCCTCTACGAGAACGACACCCCGTTCGAGTTCCGCCTGCTCGATGATCCCGACGGCCCGGCCATGCGCGAACTCACGCGGATCTGGCCGATGCGTCGTTTCCCGGTGCTGGTCGACGACGATCAGTCCGTCATCGAGGCCACGTGCATCATCGAGTACCTGGCCCTGCATCACCCCGGGCCGGTGCAACTGGTCCCGGATGATCCGCGCGCGGCACTGGAAGTGCGCCTGATGGACCGCTTCTTCGACAACTACGTGTCCACGCCGCAGCAGAAGGTCGTCTTCGACGCGATCCGCGCGCCGCAGGACCGTGATCCCTATGGCGTCGCCGAGGCCCGCGCCATGCTCGAGACGTCGTATGCGTGGCTGGAGCAGAAGCTGCAAGGCCGGGAATGGGCCGCGGGCGAGCATTTCAGTCTTGCCGACTGCGGCGCGGCGCCGTTCCTGTTCTATGCCGACTGGACCCACGCCATCGGTGATGCGTTCCCCACCGTGCACGCCTATCGCCGACGCCTGCTGGCGCGGCCGTCGTTCGCTCGCGCCGTCGACGAGGCCCGCCCGTATCGCGGCTTCTTCCCGCTGGGTGCACCCGATCGGGACTGAGGCCGCGACCAGGTTGTGACCGAAGTCGCGCTGGCAGCCACGGCGACTTGCTGGGATGATCCGCGATCATTCGACGGCAGAGGGACACCAGCACGCATGATCGTCATCGCATCGGCAGTCGCCATCGTTGTTCTTGTCGGTCCGGCCGCGTTGGCACTGATCGGACTGCTCCGATCCCGAGGCGACCAGCCGGGCCCGGCAGCGGTCACGCACCGCTGGGATGCAGCGCTGACAATCAACTCGGCGCTGCTCTACACCCTCGCCTTCAACCTGACGTTCTTCATCCAGGAACTGTTCCTGGTGCTGCCGAAGGCGCTGACCCCGGGCCTGCAACCGACGCTGTTCCACAACAACCATTCCTGGAATGGCGAGAACCCGCTGGCAAGCCTGTTCCAGGGAACGGGTGCGCTGGCCACCGTGCTCGCCGCGCTGGCCTGCCTCGCCCTGCTGCGACACGCACGCAGCACACCGCTACGTCTGTTCCTGATCTGGATGGCCTACTGCGGCTTGTTCATGGCGCTGCCACAGGTGGTGATCGGAGCACTAAGTTCGGGCAGCGACGTCGGCATGGCGATGGACTACCTGCAGCTGAGCACGACGGCGAAGACGATCGCCGCACTTGCCGCGCTGGCGGTGATGCCGATGGCGGCGAGGTTGCTGTCGCGCCTGGTGCTGGGCCTCGCCGATGATCCGGCGCGCATCGCCACGGCCGGCGCACGCACGCGCTTCATGTTCCAGGTGGCCACGCTGCCGGTCATCGTCGGCACCGCGCTGGTCATTCCGTTCCGTGTTCCGCGCGAAGCACTCGAAGTGGTGCTGCTGCCCGTCCTCGTCGCGCTGATCGGCACGGCCTGGATGCAGGCCGGAGCCTGGCGCCTGCGCGTGCAGGCACGCGGCACCGGCGCGGGTTCCGATGCGCCGCTACTGCTGGCAGTTATCGCGCTGCTCGTGGTGTTCCAGCTGGTGCTGCGGCCGGGCATCGCGTTCTACTGAACGTTCGTCCCGGCGGCATGCGCTCCGACTCAGACCGGCGGGACCGTACGTTCCTCGCGCACGACCACGCTGCCATCGGGGCGGACATCGCGGTACACCACTGTCTCCGCTGCGCGCGGTGACTGACGGTACTGCGCCAGCAGGTCGATGTTCTGCTGCTCGATCACCTCCAGGCTGCGCGCGATCCGGCGCAGCAGCCCCTTGATGCCGAATACGGCGAACGGCACCAGGATCCAGAGCACCGACAGGATCAGGGCAAAGATGAACACGCAGGCCCACAGGAAGCTGCTGCCCGCATAAGCGGCATTGGTAACGGCACTGGGCTCCATGGCGACTCCTACGACTGTGCGGATGAATGCGCAGTCTTCGAAGGCCGGCGTGATCCCCGTGTGGAGGCGATTAACAGCGGCCGGCATCCGTCCGCGTGATGCTAGAGTCAATGCCCTTGCAGTTGGGCGCGCACATGACCGGCGACAGCACCACCGTGACACACGATATCGACGCCATCGCGCGCATCACCGCAGTGCCCAACATCCTCGAAGCGGTCACCAGCATGACCGGCATGCGCTTTGCTGCCGTGGCCAAGGTCAGCGAGACGCAATGGATCACCTGCGCCGTGCGTGACGGCATCAGCTTCGGACTGGTGCCCGGCGCCGAACTGCCGCTGGAAACGACGATCTGCAACGAGATCCGCCAGCACCACCAGCCGGTGGTGTTCGGCCATGCCAGCGCGCACCCGCATTACGGCCAGCACCACACGCCGCGGTTGTATGGCCTGGAGAGCTACATCTCCGTTCCGATATTCCGCACCGACGGCACGTTCTTCGGCACGTTGTGCGCGATCGACTCGGCACCTGCCGATCTGGACAATCCGAACATCGTCGCGACCCTGCAGCTGTTCGCCGAACTGATCGGCCGCCAGCTCGAGATCGAAGACAAACTCACCAGCAGCCAGGCCGCACTGAAGGAAGCGGCCGGGATCGCCACGCTGCGCGAGCACTTCGTCACCGTGCTCGGCCAGGACATGCGCGATCCGCTGCAGGCGATCATCACCGGCCTTTACCTGCTCAGGCAGTCGCCGTCGCTGGGTCACGACGATGTAGCGCTGGTGCAGCAGCTGCAGGACTGCGGGAACCGCATGGACCGCCTGATCCACGACATCGTCGACTTCGCCGCCGGCCGGCTCGCCAACGGCATGCCGATGGGGCTCATCCCCGCCACCGACCTGGGCGACGATCTGCGCCAGGTCGTCGCGTACCTGTCGGCGGAACAAACGTCACGCACGATCATGGCGACGATCGCTGTCGACGGCGCGGTCACCTGCAATCGCCAGCGCATCAGGCAGATGCTGTCGAACGTGCTGACCAACGCCATTGCCTATGGGCATCCGGACCAGCCGGTCGAGGTGCATGCAGTCACCGCGGACGGCTCGCTGCGGCTGCGGGTCCGCAACGGCGGCAACCCGATTCCGGCGCCCCTGCTGCCGACCATCTTCGAGCCGCGCAAGCGCATGTCCGCCGACGGCCGCAGCGCGGGACTGGGCCTGGGCCTGTTCATCGCGTCGGAGATTGCCAAGGCGCACGGCGGCGCGCTGACGCTGACCTCCTCGGCGGAGGACGGGACCGAGGTGACGTTCCAGATGCCGCTGAGCGAGGCTCACCTGGCCGCGCCGGCCAGCCCACTGTCCGCGGGCCCCGGCGACGCCCGCCTGTCGGCGTGAACCCCGGCTGCCGCCGGAGTCCCTACACTACGCACCCGTCCCGCCTGGCCGTCCCGTGTCCGAACCCATCCGCCTGTCCCGTCGCGTCGCCGAACTGCTGGGCTGCTCGCGCGCCGATGCCGAGGCCTACATCGAGGGTGGCTGGGTGCTGGTCGACGGCAAGGCGATCGAATCGCCGCAGCACATGGTGTCGGGCGAGCGCGTCGAACTCGATCCCGATGCGGTGCTGGAAACGCCGGAACCGGCGACCATCCTGCTGCACAAGCCGGTGGGCTTCGATGCGATCAGCGGTCGCAAGGAAGCCGCCGGACTCGTGAATCCGGCCACGCGATGGGCCGACGATCCGAGCGGCGTGCGTTTGCTGCAACGGCACTTCGTCAGGTTGACGCCGCTGGTGCCGCTCGATCGCGATGCCAGCGGCCTGATGGTGCTGACTCAGGATGGCCGCGCGTGGCGCCGCCTGACCGAGGATGCGGACCTCATCGAACACGAGTACGTGGTCGAGATCTCGGGCGACATGGCGCCGTACGGCCTGCACCGCCTCAACAATGGCGGCCTGCGCTACCAGGGCCGCGAACTGGCACCGTGCAAGGTCAGCTGGCAGAACGAGATCCGCCTGCGCTTCGCGATCAAGGCCGTGCGCCCCGGGCAGATCCAGGACATGTGCGCGCAGGTGGGGCTGGACGTCGTGGCGATCCGCCGCATCCGCATCGGCAAGGTCCCGCTGGCGAAGATGCCGGTGGGCGTGTGGCGCTACCTGCCGCCGGGCGAGAAGTTCTAGCTCCCGCGCACCCGCAGCGTCAGGCCCTTGAGGAAATTGCGCAGCATCTGGTCGCCGCAGAGGCGGAAGTTCTTGTGCGTGCTCTGCCGGAACAGCGCCGTCAGCTCCGGCTTCGACACCGGAAAACCCGCCGCCGCGAACGTTTCGTGCATGTCCGTGTCCTTCAGCTCGAAGGCCACGCGCAGCTTCTTCAGCACGACGTTGTTGGTGACGCGCTTCTCGACCGGCCGCGGCGGCAGGCTATCGTCGCGGCCGCGCAACTGGATCACCAGCCCGTCGAGGAAATGCGCGAGCACGCGGCTGCTGCACTCCACGTACTCCGGGTCGTCCTCGCGGCGCAGGAAGGCCAGCACGTCGGCCTTCTCGATCGGGAATTCCGGATCGGCCAGCTTGGTGATCTCGACCACCTTGATGTCGCTGAGGTCGAGCATGTAGCGGATGCTGCGCAGTACGTCGTTGTTGATCATGGGTGGAGCCCTCAGTCAGCCATTGCCGCGGCTTCGCGGCCCTGCTGGCGGATCAGTGCCTCGTCGCGGGCATCGTTGATCGCATCACGGACGCTGTCGAGATCGACGTGGCGTTCGTCGTGGGTGAACTTGCCGGTCAGCACCGTGTCCGGCTGCAGCGTGCCCGCTTCGAACAGCGCCCACATCTCTTCGCCGTACCAGGTGTCGAACAATTCCGGTGCCCAGCGTCCCAGGTTGGCGGTGAGGTTGTTGACGTCGCGCAGCAGCATCTGCCGGGCGGCGTTGTTGCCGGCGGCACTCACCACCTGCGGGAAGTCGATCACCACCGGGCCTTCCGGCCCGACCAGCACGTTGTATGCCGACAGGTCGCCGTGGATCAGGCCGCAGCACAGCATCAGCACGACCTGGCGCACCAGCACCGCGTGGAACTCGCGCGCCTGTTCGGCGGTCAGCTCGACCTCGCCCAGTCGCGGTGCCGAGAACCCTTCGGCGTCGGTGACCAGCTCCATGACCAGCACGCCATGAAAATAACCGTGCGGTTCGGGAACGAGCACACCGGCCTCGCGCAACTGGTACAGCGCGTCGACCTCGGTGTTCTTCCAGGCGGTTTCCTGCTGCTTGCGGCCGTACTTGCTGGCCTTGCCGATCGCGCGCGCCTCGCGGCTGCCGCGCACCTTGCGTCCTTCCTGGTACTGC
>DATDBK010000130.1:0-6623 GCA_036524935.1 Lysobacter sp.
GCCGCTCCGAGATCGAGATCCAGAAGGTCACCGACGCCGCGATCAAGGACGTCGATGACGTGGTCAAGGCCAAGGAGCAAGAACTTATGGCGGTTTGACGGGTCTACCCGTCCCGCCATGTCGTCCGAATCCACCATCGCCGCCTCACGCATCCCGCGCCACCTTGCCGTCATCATGGACGGCAATGGCCGCTGGGCCGAGCGCCGCCGACGCCCGCGCGTCATCGGCCACCGTGCCGGTGCGCGGGCCGTCAATGTCTGCATCGACTTCTGCCTGGAAAAGGGCATCGAGGCGCTGACCCTGTTCGCCTTCTCCAGTGAGAACTGGGGCCGGCCGGAAGAGGAAGTCGGCGCACTGATGAAGCTGTTCCTGGGCGCGCTCGAGCGCGAGGTCGACGAACTCGACCGTCGCGGCGTGCGCATTCGCTTCATCGGCGAGCGTGACCGCTTTGCCGAAGCGATCCGCAAGCAGATGGCGTCGGCGGAGGACCGTACCCTGGCCAACACCCGCCTGCACCTGACCATCGCGGCCAGCTACGGCGGCCGCTGGGACATCGCCCAGGCCGCCCGCTCGCTGGCGCAGGATGTCGCCGCAGGCCGCCTGGCGGTTGAAGACATCGACGAATACGCCCTCGGCACCCGCACCTGCCTGGCCGAACTGCCGCCCCCGGACCTGTTCATCCGGACCGGTGGCGAGACCCGCATCAGCAACTTCCTGCTCTGGCAGCTGGCGTATACCGAACTGTGGTTCACCGAGCTGTTGTGGCCTGAATTGGATGCGGCGACACTGCAGCGCGCGCTGGACGACTACGCCGGCCGCGAGCGCCGCTTCGGCCTGACCGGCGCACAGGTCGCGCCGGCGCCGGCGCCGACCCGGCCCGCCACCAACGAGATCTCCGAATGACCCGAACCCGCCTGCTCGCCGCCCTGGTGATGGCGCCGATCGCGATTGCCGCGATCCTGCTGCTGCCCACACCGTGGATGGTGGCGCTGGCCGCAGTGCTGTTCCTGGCCGGCCTGTGGGAGTGGTTCGACCTGGCCGAGATCGAGGACACGCTGGCCCGCACCGTTCTGCTGGTGGCCAACCTGGCCGTGATGGTGGCGCTGGTCTGGGCGTCGCGCTCGAGCGGCGGCTACACCATGGCGCTGTTCCAACTGGTCAGCATGATTGGCGTGATCTGGTGGCTGCTGGCGCTGTTCTGGCTCGGCCGTTACCAGTTCGCCAGCGACCACGACACCAATGCCCGCGTGTTCAAGCTCGCCGCCGGCGCACTGAGCATGATCCCGGCGTGGTGCGCCCTGGCCTGGATCCATTCGACCCAGCCCAACGGCCATCGCTGGCTGCTGACCGCGCTGGCGATCGTCTGGGCTGCCGACACCGGCGCCTACTTCGCCGGCCGCACCTTTGGCGGGCGCCTGTTCGGTGGCCGCAAGCTGGCGCCGCGGATCAGCCCCAACAAGACCCTCGAAGGACTGCTCGGTGGCGTCGGCGCCGGCGTCATCGTCGGCATCGTGTTTGCCCTGTTCGCCGGCGCCACGCCCGCGCAGCTGCCGGCAGTGGCGGTGGTGGCACTGTTCGCGGTGCTGTTCTCGGTCGTCGGCGACCTGTTCGAGAGCCTGCTCAAGCGCCACGTCGGAGTGAAGGACTCGGGCAACCTGATCCCTGGCCACGGCGGCATCCTCGACCGCGTCGACGGCGTGCTGGCCGCGCTGCCGGTGTTTGCGCTCGGCAAGGCCGTGCTGGGCTTCTGAGCATGTCCGCAGGCACGCGCAACGTCGCCGTCCTTGGCGCCACCGGTTCGATCGGAACGTCCGCGCTGGACGTGATCTCGCGCCATCCCGATCGCCTTCGCGCCAGCGTGCTCGCGGCCGGCAGCAATGTCGCCGCGCTCGTCGAACTGTGCCGTCGCCATCGTCCGGACCACGCAGTGATTGCCGACAGCCAGGGCCTGCAGGCCTTGGCCGATGGCCTGCGCGAAGCCGGCCTGCGCACGCAACCGCACTGCGGCGACGACGCGCTGGAGGCGCTGGTGTCGGGCGATGCCTGCGACACCGTGGTCGCGGCGATTGTCGGTGCGGCCGGGCTGCCTTCCACCCTGGCCGCAGCCCGGGCCGGCAAGCGCCTGCTGCTCGCCAACAAGGAATCGCTGGTCCTCGCCGGCGAGCTGCTGATGCAGGCGGCGCAAGCCGGTGGCGCGACCATCGTGCCGATCGACAGCGAGCACAACGCCATCTTCCAGTGCCTGCCGGATGCGCATGCGCACCAGGGCCTGAGACGGATCCTGCTGACCGCTTCGGGCGGGCCGTTCCGCGGCCGCGCCCGCGCCGAGCTGGCCGAGGTCACGCCGGAACAGGCGGTCGCCCATCCCAAGTGGTCGATGGGGCCGAAGATCTCGGTCGACTCGGCGACGCTGATGAACAAGGGCCTGGAGGTCATCGAGGCCCACCACCTGTTCGGCGTCGACGGCGACCGCATCCAGGTGCTGGTCCATCCGCAGAGCCTGGTGCATTCGCTGGTCGAATTCGTCGACGGCTCCACCATTGCCCAGCTCGGGCTGCCGGACATGCGCACCGCGCTGGCGGTCGGCTTCGGCTGGCCGGAGCGGATGGAGTCCGGGGTCGGCGGGCTCGACCTGCTGGCCCACGGCCGTCTCGATTTCGAGCCGCCGGACCTGCAGGCGTTCCCTTGCCTGCGCCTGGCCTTCGAGGCCCTGGCCGCCGGCGGCACCGCCCCGGCCGTGCTCAACGCAGCCAACGAAATCGCCGTTTCAGCGTTTCTTCAGCGCCGTATCGGTTTCCTAGCCATACCGGCGCTTGTCGAGGACACCCTCGCCGCGCTCCCATCCACCCCGGCGACCTCGCTGGCGGCCCTGCGCGACGCCGATGCCCAGGCACGGCGGCACGCCAGCCAGGCCGTATCGGCGACCGGTGCCGCAGGGGCCCACGCATGACCCGCCTGCCCCGCCTGCTTTGCCCGACCCTCCAGAGCGCCCAACACAATGAGTGAGATCCTCGGCTCGATCTGGTGGTTGCTCGTCAGCCTCGGCGTGCTCGTCACGTTCCACGAGTTCGGGCACTACTGGGTCGCACGACGCTGCGGCGTCAAGGTGCTGCGCTTTTCGATCGGCTTCGGCAAGGCGCTGTGGTCACGTCGCGGCAAGGACGGCACCGAGTATGTGATCGCGGCGATCCCGCTCGGCGGCTACGTCAAGATGCTCGACGAACGCGAAGGCGACGTCGACGCGAACGAACTCGACCAGGCCTTCAATCGCCAGTCGGTGTTCAAGCGCATCGCGATCGTGATTGCCGGTCCGCTCGCCAACCTGCTGCTCTGCGTCGTCCTGTTCTGGGCGATGTTCGTGATCGGCCGCCCGGACTACGCGCCCGTCGTCGGCCAGGCCCAGGGCATTGCGGCGGAAGCCGGGCTGCACAGCGGCGACACGCTGCTGGCCATCGGCGACCGCGACACACCGACCTGGAGCGAAGCGCAGCTGGCCCTGATTCCCGCCGCGCTCGACCACAGCGACATCCGCGTGCGCGTGCGCACTGCCGGCGGTGACGAAGTGACCCGGCAGTTGCCGCTGTCGCGCCTGCCCGCGTCGTTCGACGAGCGTCGCGCCGTCGACGTCATCGGCCTGATCCCGCGCCACGGCCTGGTGCCGGCGGTGATCGGCCATGTCGTGACCGACCAGCCGGCCTTCGGCGTGCTCAACGAAGGCGACCGCATCACCGCCATCGACGGCGATCTGGTGAATTCCTGGGACGACATCGGTCCGCTCGTGCAGAAGCTCGGCGACCGCGGCGGCATCGCCATGGTCGAGGTCGATCGCAAGGGTGAGCGTCTTGCGCTGGAGATCAAGCCGGCGCGCATGAAGCACCCGCAGACCGGCCAGGCCTACTGGGGCCTGGGCCTGCAGTCGGCCCGCGCGGCGGAGCCGGCCAAGGATGCGCTGCTGCGCTACGGCCCGATCGAGGCCATCCCGGCCGCGATCGGCGAGAGCGTCCACCAGGCGCGCGAGCTGTTCGCCATGATCGGCCGCGCCTTCAGCGGCCGCGTCTCGGTGCAGAACACCGTTGCCGGGCCCATCACCATCGCCCGCGCCGCCAATGCCTATGCCCACCACGGCACCGCCTGGTACCTGTCGATGCTGGCGATGCTGTCGCTCAGCCTGGGCATCCTGAACCTGCTGCCTATTCCAATCTTGGACGGCGGTCACCTGCTGTATTACCTTATCGAGCTGGTCAAGGGCAGCCCGGTCAGCGAACGCGCAATGGCAGCCGGGCAATACGTCGGGCTGGCATTGATCGCCGGGCTGATGGGCCTGGCGTTCTTCAACGACATCGTGAACAACCTGGTGCACTGATGCCGGCGACGCCCCCTGCTTATTTGACCCGACGCCCGGTTCCGGGCCTCCAAGACCCTCTTCCGGACGTACTAATGACGCGAACCCCTAATCGCCGCCTGCTTGCCCTCGCCCTCGTCGCGGCGCTGAACTCCACAGCACTGCCCGCGCTGGCGCAGACGGTGGACCCGTTCGCACTGACCGCGGCACCCGATACGGCAGCAGGCCCACAGGTCGCGCCGATCGGATCGTTCACCGTCAGCGACATCCGCATCGATGGCCTGCAGCGGATCTCCGCCGGTACGGTGTTCACCTACCTGCCGATCGAGCGTGGCGACACGATGGACTCCTCGCGCGCCGGCGACGCCATCCGCGCGCTGTACAAGACAGGCTTCTTCGAGGACGTCAACGTTGGCCGCCAGGGCACGATCCTGGTGGTCACGGTCACCGAGCGCCCGGCCATCAACAAGCTCACGCTGACCGGCAACAAGGACATCAAGTCCGAGGACCTGCTCAAGGGCCTGAAGGAAGCCGGCCTGTCGGAAGGCGACACCTTCGACCGCCTCGCCCTGGACCGGGTGACCCAGGAACTGACGCGCCAGTACAACAACCGCGGCAAGTACAACGTCGAGATCAACCCGACCGTCTCGCGCCTGGACCGCAACCGCGTCGACGTCACCATCACCGTCAAGGAAGGCAAGGCGGCCAAGATCCGCCACGTCAACCTGATCGGCAACGAGAAGTTCGAGGACAAGGCGATCCTCGAGCAGTGGGAATCCCGCGAGCACAACTGGCTCAGCTGGTACAAGCGCGACGATCAGTACTCGCGCGAGAAGCTGTCGGGCGACCTGGAGAAGCTCAACTCCTGGTACCTCGATCGCGGCTATGTCGACTTCGCCGTCGACTCGACCCAGGTCTCGATCAGCCCTGATCGCCAGGACATGTTCCTGACCGCCGGCGTCACCGAGGGCGAGCAGTACAAGGTGTCCAGCGTCGAGGTCACCGGCGACACGATCCTGCCGAAAGAGCAGATCGAGCGCCTGGTGCTGGTCAAGCCCGACCAGATCTTCTCGCGCCGCCTGCTCGAAATCAGCTCCGATTCGATCATCGCCACGCTCAGCAACGTCGGCTACGCCTTCGCCCAGGTCAATCCGATCCCGGACGTCAAGCGCGAAGACAAGACGGTCGGCATCAACATGCAGGTCGTGCCGGGCCCGCGCGTGAACGTGCGCCGCATCGCCTTCAAGGGCAACAGCCGCACCAGCGACGAAGTGATCCGGCGCGAGATGCGCCAGTTCGAAGGCGCCTGGTACTCGCAGGCCGCCATCGACCGCTCCAAGATCCGCCTGCAGCAGCTGGGCTACTTCGAGACCGTCGACGTCGAGACCGTTCCGGTCGCCGGCAGCAACGACGAAGTCGACGTGGTCTACAACCTGAAGGAAACCACCTCGGGCAGCTTCGTGTTCGGCCTGGGCTTCTCGCAGCTGTCGGGCCTGACCGCGCAGATCCAGCTGTCGCAGACCAACTTCCTCGGCAGCGGCAACCAGGTGTCGGTGCAGGCGCAGCGCAACGACTACATGCAGCGCTACGACTTCTCGTTCCGCAATCCGTACTTCACCGACAACGGCCTGTCGCTGGGCTACAACCTGTGGTGGCGCGAACTCGATTACTCCGACTTCAACACCGCCCAGTACTCGACCAACTCCGGCGCGGCGCAGGCGGTCTTCGGCCTGCCGATCACCGAGACCGATACGGTCACGGCGATGCTGGGCGTGGACACCAATGAGATCCTGGTGTTTGCCGACACGCCGCCGAGCATCGTCGACTACGTCAATGCGCTCGACCGCAACACTTTCCATGCCTGGCGCGGCGAAATCGGTTGGGGCCGCAACTCGCTCGACAGCTTCCTGACCCCGACCCGCGGCATGCAGCAGCGCGTCTGGCTGGAAACCACCCTGCCCGGCTCGACTGTCGAGTACTACAAGATCAACTACAACATCTCCAAGTTCTGGCCGCTCAACCGCCACCTGGTGCTCAACACCCGCGCCGAACTCGGCTACGGCGACAGCTACGGCGACGCGACCTCGCGTGATCTGTGCCGCACACCGGGCAATTACGTCTGCCCGCCGGGCAGCGCGGACTACCTGCGCACCATCACCGCCGATGGCCTGCCGTTCTTCGAGAACTTCTACGCCGGTGGCGTGCGCTCGGTCCGCGGCTTCACCGACAACACGCTGGGTCCGCGCGACGTTCCGTTCCCGGGCAGCACCTTCGATCAGCC
>DATDBK010000131.1:0-4269 GCA_036524935.1 Lysobacter sp.
ATGCGGTGCGCTGTGCGATCGAGGCCGTGACGACCGTCCACACGGGGTGGATGGCGTCTTGCCACTGGCGGATTCCGGTGGCTGGGAGAGGTCGATAATGGCGGCGAGTCCACGTATGCGTAATGCCCTGACGCTGTTTTCCTCCACCGATTGCGTGCTGTGTCACCGCGTGCGCCTGGTGCTTGCGGCCAAAGGCGTCACCTACGATCTGGTCCCGGTCGACCCGCAGAATCCGCCCGAAGACCTCGTCGACCTGAACCCCTACCACTCGGTGCCGACCCTGGTCGAGCGCGACCTGGTCCTCTATGCGGCCAGCGTGGTCAGCGAGTACCTCGACGAGCGCTACCCGCACCCGCCGCTGATGCCGGTCGATCCGCTCTCGCGCGCGCGCCTGCGCCTGGCCATGCTGCGCCTGGAGCACGACTGGGTGCCCCAGGTGCAGGCCATCCAGCTGGGCAACAAGGCGCAGGCCGAAGCCGGCCGCAAGCGTCTGAAGGAACTGCTGACCGCCTCGGTGCCGCTGTTCAAGGCAAGCAAGTTCTTCCTCAATCCCGAGATGAGCCTGGCCGACTGCGCGATGGCGCCGATCATCTGGCGCCTGGATGCACTGGGCGTGCCGATGCCGAAGGACGGCAAGGCGATCGAAGACTACGGCAACCGGATTTTCCGCAACCCGGGGTTCACCCGCAGCCTGACCGAACAGGAACGCAAACTGCGCGAAATGCCGGCCTGAGTCGCGGCCGCTGCATCGATTCGACGGGCGGGCCTGAGGGCCCGCTTCGTATTTCTGGCGACCGATTCCACCTGCCCGCGACATGACGGCGCTAAACTCGCAGCATGAGTCAGGACAGTCCCCCGATGACCAGTCACCGCCCCTATCTGCTGCGGGCGCTTTACGAATGGATCGCCGACAACGGCATGACCCCGCACCTGCTGGTCGATGCCGCCCGGCCGGCCGTGCAGGTGCCCGTGCATGCGGTGAAAGACGGCAAGATCGTGCTCAACATCGCCGAGCGCGCGGTCTCGCACCTGGAGATGGGCAACGATGCCATCCGCTTCAGCGCGCGCTTTGGTGGCGTCAGTTATCCGGTGAGCGTGCCGGTGCAGGCGGTGCTGGCGATCTACGCGCGCGAGACCGGGCAAGGCATGGCACTGCCGGACGACGTGCATGCGGCAGGCGACGACAGTGACCTCGACAGCGATGTCGAGAATGGCGAAGAGGGCGTGACCACGACGCTCAGTGCGGTGCCCAGCGCCCCGACCCCCGCAGGCGACGACGACGGCCCACCATCGCCGGACCCGACGCCGTCACCGCGACGCGGCGGGCACCTGCGCATCGTCAAATAGTCGCTGGGTCCCCGCCTTCGCGGGGATGACGGCGGGTGGTCGGACGACGCACTAGTGCAATTGCGCAGGCGCCCGCGTCACCGGCCCGCTGAATGCAATGAGCCGGTCGCCGCGCAATACCATCCGGCCGTCGTGGCGGTCCTCGCCGTCGATCGAGTAATCGAAGCGGAACGTGCGCTCCCAGCCCAGCCAGCCGTTCTCGTGGCGGCACAGGCGGATGCCGGTCGCATGCACGCTCTGGTCGAGCCATTGCACCCCGGCGGCCTTGCAGGCATCCCGGCCGACCGCCTCGGCGCGCTCGGCGGCGGCGCGGCCGGCGCTCCAGAATGCGAACACCATCGCAGCGGCAATCATCAGGATCAGTAAAGTCGGCATGCAATCAGGGACCTGTCGTCAGGTCCTAAATGTGGCGGCGCGCCGCGCCGGCCGCAAGGGGTACGGACATTGCTAACAGGGGAGCAGGTCCACAGTGAAACTCGTCTTTCCGGGTGGTGAACACCCGCAGGTTCTGCTTGGCCACGGCATCAATCGCGTCGGCTCCGATCCACTTTCCACCATCGTCATCGACCGCCCCGGCGTGCTGCCGCAGCATTGCCAGCTGCACGTCACCGCCCAGGGCGTGATGCTCGACGTGCCGCCGGGTACCGCGGTCAGCGTCAACGGCCGCCTCGTCGCGGGCCTGATCACGCTGCGCCCGGGTGACAGCGTCGGCTTCGACCAGGTCCAGGCCAAGCTCGCCGCACTCGGTCCGGCGCCCGTCGTCGGGCGACAGCAGCCCGAAGCCGGGCCCGAGCTGATGCCTGCGAACGACGACCCGGGCGTGACCGCGGTGCGGCCAGTGGTCCCGCGCTTCTTCCTGCGCGGCGTATCGGCCGAAGTGTCCGGACGCAGCGATGCCCTGGTCGGTGTCATCACCGTCGGCCGCAGCAGCGAAAGCACGCTGCGTTTCGATTCCCCCGGACTGTCGCGCAACCACGCCCGCCTGATGCCGACCGACGGCGGCGTGCAGGTCGAGGACCTGGGCTCCAGCAACGGCAGTTTCATCAACGGCAAGCGCGTGCTGCGCGGCGAGGCCAAGGTAGGCGACGAGATCGCCTTCGACACCTTGCGCTTCCGCCTCGCGGCAACGGCGAGGGCCGAGCCGGTGCAGGTCATTGCGGCGCCGCGTCCGGCGCCGCGGCGGCGCCCGGTCTGGCCATGGCTGCTGGCGCTGGTCGGTTCGGCAGCGGCCGCCGCGTTCGTGCTGATCGGCCAGGGTCGAATCGCGCTCTAGCAGCCGCGTCGCCTCAACCCGGCGGTGGGCCGAGCTTGAGCGACAGGTCGATCGCGCGGACGTGCTTGGTCAGTCCGCCGATCGAGATGCAGTCGACGCCGTCTTCGGCGATCGCGCGCAGCGTCTGCATGTCGACGCCGCCGGAGACTTCCAGCGGAATGCGTCGGTCGAACGGCGGGTTCGAAGCGATGCGGACGGCTTCACGGCGCGTGGCTGCATCGAAGTCGTCGATGAGGATGCGGTCGCAGCCTTCGCGCAGGGCTTCTTCCAACTGCGCGATCGTTTCCACTTCCACGATCAGCGGCAGCTGCGGGTGCATTGCGCGCGCGGCGCGGATGGCGGCGGTCAGCGAGCCGGCCGCGCGCACGTGGTTCTCCTTGAGCATCACCGCGTCGAACAGGCCGATGCGATGGTTCACGCCGCCGCCGACGCGCACCGCGTACTTCTGCGCCAGGCGCAGGCCGGGGATCGTCTTGCGGGTGTCAAGGATCTTCGCGCCGGTGCCGCGCACGGCATCGACGTAGGCTGCGGTGGTGGTCGCGGTGCCGGACAGCGTCTGCAGGAAATTGAGCGATGCGCGCTCGCCACTGACCAGGGCGCGCGAGCGACCCTGCAGGATCGCCAGCACGGTGCCCTTGCCGACACGGTCACCCTCGGCCACGCGCCAGTCGATGCGCACATCCGGATCGAGCGCGCGATGGCATGCATCGAACCACGGCCGGCCGCACACCACCGCGTCCTCCTTGCACAGCAGGTAGGCGCTGTCGGCGCTGTCGGACAGCAGCGACGCGGTGACATCGCCGCTGCCGATGTCCTCGGCCAGCGCGCGGGCAACGTCGGCGTCGATGACCTCGGCCGGCGGCGGGGCGAAGGGCAGGGTCATGCGCCGGGGAAGGCGTCGACCTGGGCGGTGGCGATGGCTTCCTCGGCCAGCAGCACCGGGATGCCGTCGTCGATGCGGTAGGCAATCTTGCGGTCGCGGGTCACCAGCGCCTCCTGGACGTCTGCGGCCTGGGCAGTGCCGTCGCCGCGGACGATGCCGCCGGCCTGGATCGCGGCGTTCAGGGCCTGCAGGCCCTTGCTGTCCAGCAGTTGCAGGGGCTGGCGGGTGGTCGGGCAGACGAGCAGGTCGAGCAGCTTGCGATCCATACGGTGTGATGCCGGGAGAACGGAACAGGCGGTTAGAATACGTCTTTGCACCAAGGCTCGACCAATGTCCGAAAACGTACTGGCCCCGCTGGTGGGCATCGTGATGGGCTCGCGCTCCGACTGGGAGACGATGCAGCACGCCGCCGCCAAGCTGGAGGCGCTGGGAGTCCCGCATGAGATCCGCGTGGTCTCGGCGCACCGCACCCCCGACGTGCTGTTCGACTACGCCGCCACGGCGCGGTCGCGCGGCCTGCGCGCGATCATCGCCGGTGCCGGCGGTGCCGCCCACCTGCCGGGCATGCTCGCCGCCAAGACCGCCGTGCCGGTGCTGGGCGTGCCGGTGCAGAGCAAGGCGCTCAACGGCATGGACTCGCTGCTGTCGATCGTGCAGATGCCGGCCGGCATCCCGGTGGCAACGTTTGCGATCGGCAATGCCGGCGCCGCCAATGCCGCGCTGTTCGCCGCGGCCATGCTGGCCGCCGAGCATCCGGCGATCGGCT
>DATDBK010000132.1:0-3070 GCA_036524935.1 Lysobacter sp.
ACCTGAAGGAGTTCGACCTCGACAACTACCTGTTCGAGGAGAAGGCCAAGAACCTGTCGTTCAAGGAGCGCATGAAGATCGAAGCGCGCCTGAAGCGCGAGATCGAAGAGCTCTACCACGGCCGCAACCTGGCCGACTGAGTCATCGCGAGTGCAATGAAAAAGGCCGGCATTGCCGGCCTTTTTCTGTTCTGGGGAGTGGTCGCATTGGCTTGGGCCTCAGGTTTGATGCGAGAGGCGCAAGGCGTGAGGCGTCGGAATGGCGTCGTCCGCCGGGCCGGTGATTGCTCCGCCCCTTAGTCGGACATCCTGTCCGATGCGGGGCGCGGGACATCCATGTCCCGCTGCGGAACAATCCCCGACCCGGCAGACACCGCTCTGGCAGTTCGTTGCATGGTCTCCGTCAGCCAGTTTTGTAGCCCGGGTAAGCGAAGCGCACCCGGGTTCACGCGTGTCGACCCCGGGTGCGCTGCGCTTACCCGGGCTACGGTTCTTACGGTTCCGGAGAAGAGCCGCCTGGGCCTGTGGCGGGCGTCCGGGCCCGAGCTCACCGAGCAGCCGTGCGAATGAGTCGAGGGCACGGACACCGCGCCGTATCGAATCAGCCCGAGTCCCACCGTTGCGGCCGCGTCACGCGGAGGGCGCACCCGCGCCAACAGGCGAGGTCAATAAAACAACGGTCCGGTGTGCCATCCATCAACCCGAGCAACCGACAAAAAAGGCCTGCAATGCCGCCAAGCTACAGCCGATACGCGACCGCCTTCATCAGCTTCGACGCCGCAGCCATCAGGCTCGGCACCGGCATCGGCAGGATCCGCGCGCCGGCGGCCTCGGCGTTGTCGGCGTGGCGGGCTTCGTCGGCCTTCATCACTTCCAGGATCGCGCGGCTGCGCGCATCGGCGGCAGGCAGCGAGTCCAGGTGTTCGTCGATGTGGGCCTCAACCTGGCGTTCGGTCTCGACCACGAAGCCCAGGTTCCAGCCGTCGCCGCGTAGCCCGGCGAGCGCGCCGATCGCGAAGCTGCCGGCGTACCAGACCGGGTTGAGCAGGCTCGGGCGGCTGTCGAGTTCGCGCAGGCGATCGGCGCACCAGGCCAGGTGGTCGGTCTCTTCCTGTGCCGCCTCGAGCAGGTGCTCGCGCGTCACCGGATCGCGCGCGACCGCAGCCTGCCCGCAATACAACGCCTGCGCGCAGACCTCGCCGACGTGGTTGATGCGCATCAGTCCGGCCGAGTGCTGGCGTTCGTCGTCGTCGAGTTCGATCTGGGCGACTTCGGTCGACGGATTGGCGCGCATCGCCGCGGGCGAGCCAAATACCGTGTCCAGCGCGCGCTGGGTATCGGCGAGAAAACGATCGAGTTGCGTGAGTTCGCGAGTCGTGTCCATGGGGCGAAGTCTAACCGGCCGAGATGGAAGGGGCCGATGAAGATGCCGATCCAGGTGCCTGTTCAAGCATGCCGGCGAGGAATTCCAGCGGATGCTGCACCGGCACGGCGGTGCCCGTGGCCAGATGCAGGCGGCAGCCGATGTTGGCGCTGAGCAGGCGCGTCGCGCCGCACTCGTGCAACTGGTCGAGCAGGGGCCGGCGAAACTCGTCGGCACGCTCCGGGTCGGTCAGCATCTGCACGCCGGCAGCACCGCAGCAGCCAAAGCCACGGTCCAGTTCGATCACCTGCAGCCCGGGGACGGCCGCCAGCAGGCGACGCAGCGAGGCGACCGAGCGCACGACATTGCGCTGCGTGCACGGCAGATGCAGGGCGACACGCTCTTCGCAACGACGCCAGCGCAACTCCTGTGCACGCGCGCGCACCTGCTCTTCGAGGAACTCGATCGCGTCGACCACGCGCGCCTTGGAGACCAGCGACTTCGCCACGGATTCGTGGCAACCACTGGCCAGGGTCAGCACCGTGTGCGCGTCGGCGAACGCATCGCGGTTGGTCCGCGCCAGCAGCGCGGCCGCAGCCGTATTGCCCGCATGGCCGTGCAGGCTTCCGCAGCAGGTCTGGGAGGCGGGTTCCGCAATCTCGACGCCGAGCGCGGCGAAGCAGTCGAGCAGGTCGCGGCGCAGGCCTGCTTCATATGGTCGCGCGACGCAGCCGGCAAACAAGGCGATGCGGGCATCCGGCCGCGCCGGGTGTTTGCGGCCCACATCGGGTGCAGGGGCGGGCAGGCGCCGCCAGGTCGACGGCAGCCAGGGGCGGGCGTGTCGATACAGCCCGAGCAGGCCTGCCAACAACCGCGGCCGCGCGGCCAGGCGCTCGATCCAGCGCTGCTGCCAACCGGGGGCGCGTCGCAGACGCTGCCGGGCACGCGCGGTGGCCAGCAATTGGCCATACTCCACACCCGCCGGGCAGACCGCGTCGCAGCTGCGGCAACCCAGGCAGTGGTCGAGATGGGCGTCGCCGCTATCGGTGGGCTCGATGGTCCCCACGGCCCAGGCCTTGGCCAGGGCGATGCGGCCGCGCGGAGATTCGCTTTCGATCCGTGCCAGTCCGTAGGTGGGGCAGGCCGGCAGGCACAGCCCGCATTGCACGCAGCGATCAGCCAGCGCCACCAGCGGGTCGGACGGGCCGGGAATGGGCGAGGGAGCGGCTTGCGGCATCGGCCGGATGCTAGCACTCGGGTTCATGCGGTTCAGTGGGGTGGGTTGCGCGGGCCAGCCGGGGCCGTTATGATTCCGCTTCTTTCACAGCGCGTGGCGAAATTCCGCGGTTCGGCCCAGCCGGATTGCCTGCGGAATCAGCCCGACAAAGCACATACCAGACACGTCATGAAGACTTTTACCGCCAAAAACGAGACCGTCCAGCGTGACTGGTACGTGGTCAACGCCGAGGGCAAGACCCTGGGCCGCCTGGCTACCGAACTCGCCCGCCGCCTGCGCGGCAAGCACAAGCCGGTTTTCACCCCGCACGTCGATACGGGTGACTACCTGATTGTGATCAACGCCGAAAAGATTGCCGTCACCGGCAACAAGCTCGCCGACAAGCTGTATCACCGCTTCACCGGCTACATCGGCAACCTCAAGACCGAGACCCTCGCCCAGGCGCTTGAGCGCCACCCCGAGCGCGTCATC
>DATDBK010000133.1:0-5187 GCA_036524935.1 Lysobacter sp.
GGTGTCTGTTCGCTCATGACCACCTCACCAGTCTGCGCCGATGTTGAGGTAGATCTCGTAATCCGAGTCCGGATCGTTCAGGCCGTGTGCGATGTCGAACCGCACCGGCCCCACCGGCGACTTCCAGCGCGCGCCGAAGCCGACACCGGTGTGGATGTCCGGGGTGTCGTCGAAGGCATCGCCGGCGTCGACGAAGCCCGCCGCGCCCCAGGTGTCGTTGAAGTAGTGCTCGAACTCGACCGAGCCGGTGAGCACGTTCTTCGCACCCAGTGCGTACTTCTTGCCGTCGCTGCCGATGGTGGACGGGCCGACTTCGCGGAAGGCGTAGCCGCGGATGCTGCGGTCGCCACCGGCAAAGAAGCGCAGGCTTGGGGGCATGTCGACCAGCGCGTTGGTGAACGTGCCGCCGGCCTCGCCGCGCAGGATCAGGCGGTTACTGGCGCCCATGCCGTGGTACCAGCGCGCGACGCCCCAGGTCTGCAGGAAGTTGGCATCGGAGCCGACTCCCTCCAGTCCACCACGCACTTCCAGGGTGATGCCGATCGCCCTGCGCGGGAAGATCTTGTCGTCGGCATCGATGTACTCGCCGCGCAGCGACGGATACAGGAAAGTCGCGCTGCGGTATTGCACCGGCGTGCTGGTGTCACCGTCATCGTCGGCGACGTAGGCCCAGCGCTCGCGCAGCGCATGGATCGAGGCCGCCGCGTTGAGGCGGCGGCTGACCTGGCCGCTGCGGCTGGCGACCAGCTCGACCTTGCGCGTGTCGATGTAGTCGCTCTGCTCGTCGTAGTACTGGGCACTGAAGGTGTACCAGCCGTCGAGCCAGGCGAATGCGGGGATGCGGTACTGCGCGGTCGCCGTCTTGCGTGTCTCGGTCCAGTCGATCTGGCCCAGCGCCTTGTGGCCGCGGTCGTTGAGGTAGCGGCGCTCCATGCCAAGGCGCACACCGGCGCCACTGTCGGTGCCGTAACTGACGCCGGCGGTGTAGACGGTGCGCTTGGCCGGGGTGAGCGTCACCAGCACCGGCACTTCGTTGTCGACTGCCTTGGCCGGGTCGGGCTCGATCTCGATGCTCGAGAAGTAGTCCAGCCGCGCCAGCGATTCGCGGAAGCGGTCGAGCTTGCCCTGGTGGTAATAGCTGCCCTGTTCCCAGTACACCAGGCGCTCGAGCAGGCTCTCGCGGATGATCCGCTTCGGTGTCTGCACGAACGTGATCGGGCCCATGTCGTAACGGCCACCGCTGGTCCAGACCAGGTCGATGTCGGCGGCCCGCTGCGCGCGCGTGACTTCGACCCGGCGCGACGCAAAGTCGGCATCGAAGTAGCCGCGTTCGGCCAGGCGACGGGTGATCTTGGTCTTGCTGGCTTCGTAGAGCGAGTGATCGAAGATGTCGCCGGTCTGTGGCCTGAACGCGGCCAGGTCTTCCTTCAGGTAACGGTCCTCGCTGCCCTCGCCGAGGATGGCGATGTCGGCGCGGCGCACGCGCACCGGCTCGTCCAGGGTCACCGTGACGATCACCTTGGTGTTGTCGCCGTTACCCTCGCGAGTGACTTCGATCTTCGGCGAGTAGTACCCGAACGGTTCGAGCGCCTCGCGTGTCTCGTCGTCGGCCTCGCGGACCAGGTACCCCAGACGCCGCCCGGACAGATCCTTGCCGATCTGCTGGACCAGCGACAGTGCGCCGCGCACGTTGAGGGTCTTCACCTCGTCGAGGCCACGGATATCGACAGCCGTGACCTTCGCTGCCTGGGCGGTGCCGGCTGCGGCGATCGTCAACACGGCGGTGGCCAACAGACGGTACGGGAGTCGCATCAATGCAGGATAACCGGGCTTCATCCATCAGCCAGTGAACAATCCGTGATCCGGCCGCGACTGTGTGGCCGCGGCCGCGGTTACATCGACAGGTGCTCGATCGCAGCCACGCTGCCCAGTCGCTCGGACAGACGCTTGAGCAGGGCCAGGCGGTTGTTGCGGATGCGCTCGTCATCGACGTTCACCATCACGCCATCGAAAAACGCATCGACCTGCGGACGCAGGCGCGCCAGCCGGCCGAGCACTGCCACGTAGTCGCGCTGGTCGAGCAGCGGATCGGTGTCGGCGATGGCGCTGTCGACGGCTTCGCCCAGCTCGCGTTCGGCAGTTTCGACGAACAGCGCCGGATCAATGGCATCGGGCACCGCGCCCTCGACCTTGCGCAGGATGTTGCGGATGCGCTTGTTGGCGGCGGCCAGCGCCTCGGCCTCAGGCAGCCGGGCGAACTCGCCGATCGCGTTGAGGCGGCGGTCGAAGTCGGGCAGGGAATCGTGGGCGACGTTCTCCACCGCATCGAACTGCGTGCTCGCCACTCCGCGGTCGGCGTAGTAGCCGCGCAGGCGGTCGTAGACAAAGCGGGTGATGTCGTCGCTGCCGATGTCCTTCGCCGAGGCCGGCTGCAACGACAGTGCGCGCTCGACCAGGTCGTGCAGCACCACGTCGTGGCCGCCTTCCAGCAACGTCCGCGCCAGACCCAGCGCGTTGCGCCGAAGCGCAAACGGATCCTTGTTGCCAGTCGGCCTCAGGCCCGCGGCGAAACCACCGGCCAGCGTGTCCAGGCGCTCGGCAATCGCGAGCACCTGGCCCAGCGGGCTCGGCGCGATCGCATCGCCGGCGAAGCGCGGCATGTAGGCCTCGTCGATGGCGTTGGCGACCTCGAGCGGCTGGTTCTCGACCGCGGCGTAGTAGCGGCCGGCGATGCCCTGCAGTTCCGGGAACTCGCCGACCAGGCGCGACTGCAGGTCGGCCTTGGCCAGCAGCGCCGCGTCACGCGCCTGGCGGGGATCCACGCCGATCTGCGCGGCGACCGCCTCGGCCAGCGTCGCCACGCGCGCGACCTTGTCGGCGACCGAGCCCAGCTTGTCCTGGTACTTGACCGACTTCAGGCCGTCGTTCATCGCCGACAGGCCCTGCTTCATGTCCTCGACGAAGAAGAACTTGGCATCGGAGAAGCGCGGGCGGATCACGCGCTCGTAGCCCTTGCGGACCTCGCTCTCGTCGCGCGACTCGATGTTGGCGATGCCGATGAAGTGCTCGCCGAGCTTGCCTTCCGCGTCCAGCACCGGGAAGAACTTCTGGTTGGTTTCCATGGTCGCGATCAGCGCTTCCTGCGGTACCGCAAGGAACTGCCGCTCGAAGCTGCACGAGACCGCCTTCGGCCACTCGGTGAGGCCGTTGACCTCCTCGAGGATGCCGCTGTCGATGCGCGCGCTGCCGCCGGCCGCGGCAGCCGCGGCATTGACTTCGAGCACGATGCGCTCGCGCCGCTCGTCCGGATCGACCAGCACCTTGGCGCCGCGCAGGAACTCGACGTAATCGCCCGGCGTGCTGAACCAGACCGGCTTGTCGTGCATGAAGCGATGTCCGCGGCTCATGCGGTCGCTGCTGACGCCGAAGATCTCGGCGGCAACCACGTCCTTGCCCAGCAGCATCACCAGCCAGTGCACCGGACGGGCGAAACCGTAATCGTGGTCGCTCCAGCGCATCGGCTTCGGGATCGGCATCGCCGCGACCGCGTCGCGCAGGATCTCCGGTAGCAGGTCGGTCGTGCGCGCACCCGGCTTGACCGCCCGGTGCACGAAGCGCTCGCCCTTGGCGTCGCTGGTCTTCTCCAGCGCGGTCCATTCGACGCCGGCCTTGGCCGCGAAGCCCTGCAGCGCCTTGGTCGGCTGGCCGTCGCCATCTAGGGCGATGTTGAGGTATGGGCCGAGCACTTCGGACTTCTGTTCCGGCTGCTCGTGGGCAACACCGGGCAGCAGCACCGCCAGCCGGCGCGGCGTGTACAGCGGCTTGGCCTCGCCACGCGCGAAGGCGACGCCGCGCTTGCGCAGGCCGTCGATCACGCCATCGAAGAACGCCTGGGCCAGGCCGGGCAGCGCCTTGACGGGAAGTTCTTCAGTACCAAGTTCGATCAGCAGCGGTTTCATGGGGGTCTTGTTGCTCGAGAATACGTTGCTCGAAAATCACGCGGTCCGGGTCTTCTTCAGCACCGGAAATCCAAGCTTCTCGCGCTGGGCGTAATACGCCTCGGCGACGCCATGGGCGATGCGGCGCACACGCAGGATGTAGCGCTGGCGCTCGGTCACACTGATCGCGCGACGCGCATCGAGCAGGTTGAAGCTGTGGCTGGCCTTGCAGACCTGGTCGTAGGCGGGCAGCGGCAGGCCCAGCTCGATCAGCTTCAGCGCCTCGGCCTCGCAGGCGTCGAAGCGGTGGAAGAGTTCGGCGACGTCGGCGTGCTCGAAGTTGTACGCGCTCTGCTCGACTTCGTTCTGGTGGTAGACGTCGCCGTAGGTGACTGGAGTGCCATCCGGCCCGTGCGTCCAGACCAGATCGAAGACGTTGTCGACGTTCTGCAGGTACATGCACAGGCGCTCGAGACCGTAGGTGATCTCGCCCAGCACCGGGCGGCACTCCATGCCACCGGCCTGCTGGAAGTAGGTGAACTGGGTCACCTCCATGCCATTGAGCCAGACTTCCCAGCCCAGGCCCCAGGCGCCGAGCGTCGGCGATTCCCAGTTGTCCTCGACCAGGCGCAGGTCATGCACCAGCGGGTCCACGCCGAGCGCCTTGAGCGAGTCGAAGTACAGCTCGACGATGTTGTCGGGGCTGGGCTTCATCGCCACCTGGAACTGGTAGTAGCGCTGCAGGCGGTTCGGGTTCTCGCCGTAGCGGCCGTCGGTGGGACGGCGGCACGGCTGCACGTAGGCCGCATTCCACGGCTCCGGGCCGAGTGCGCGCAGGAACGTGGCTGGATGGAACGTGCCGGCGCCGACCTCCAGGTCGAGCGGCTGGATCAGCACGCAGCCCTGCTGCGCCCAGAAGGCGTTCAGACGCTGGATGAGCTCCTGGAAGGTAGGTGCGGCCATGGTTCCCGATTGGCGTGCTGCAAAGCGCGCTAGTATAGCCACGGGCCTTGATGGCGCTGGATTTTTTGCCCTTCCGGGCTGTTTCCCACACCCGGAAGTCGTTTCAACCTTCGTCTGTGTTGCTCAGTATCGTGACCCATCGCCACAAGCGGCCTTTCCTGATCGTCGAAACCGGCCAGCCCGTCGCCTCGATGCGCCGCCACCGCGGCTTTCCCCATTGGATCCGCGTCGCTGCCGGCCTGGAGGCCGATGAAGCGGTGGTGGTCAATGTCGAAGACGGCCAGGC
>DATDBK010000134.1:0-20678 GCA_036524935.1 Lysobacter sp.
CCCGACACGGGGATTTTCAATCCCCTGCTCTACCAACTGAGCTACCCGGCCATTCCGCGACGGTCAGGCCGTGCGAGGAGCGGAATGATACGGATCGCGGGCGGGCATGGCAAGCCGGATGTGCGCTGAACGGGTTCGCGGGCCGCTGCGGCGACGGTGCCGGGGCGGTGCAAGATTGCGCTGTGTCCTTTCCTCACGCAGCCCGCGCGCTGCAGGAGACCGTCATGAAAGCCGCCGCCCTGGTCCTGGCCGGTCTGGTCGCGTTCACCGCCAGCGCCTGCGCCAGCGAGTCGCGCATCAGCGATTCCGACAGGCTCGAGTTGTACCGCGCCCACGCCGGCGCGCCGGTCCCCAACTTCCAGTATTTCGGCCGCCTCGACGGCTGGACGCCGCTGGGCGACACCGCGATCGCGGTGTGGACCAAGCCGAGCGTGGTTTATCTGCTCGAGCTCAAGAGCACGTGCCAGGACCTGGACTTCGCCCAGGCCATCACCGTCACCAACCAGTCCGGGCGGGTGTACCAGAACTTCGACAAGGTCATCGTGCTGGGCCGGTCCAGCAACCAGATCCCATGCTGGATCAAGGAGATCCGTCCGGTCGATGCCAAGGCGTTGAAGCAGGCCGAAAGCGAGAAGCGCGCTGCGCAGACGGCGGAGCGCGAGAAGACCTGAGGGTCAGTCTTCCGGGGCGACGTAGCCGGCGGGTTTGGCGGCGCCGCCACCGAACAGGAATTTCTCCATCTCGCCTTCGAGGAAGGCGCGGTGCTTGGGATCGAGCGGCGACAGCCGGTTCTCGTTGATCAGCATGGTCTGGTGCGCCAGCCATGCCGCCCATGCCGGCTTGCCGATGTGGGCAAAGATGCGCTTGCCCAGTTCGCCCGGCCACGGCACGAAATCCAGGCCTTCGGTTTCGCGCTTTTCGTATTCGCAGTAGACGGTGCGGGGCATGGTCAGGATTCCCGGGCGCTGGCTTCCAGCAATTTGCGGATCGGTGCTGGTATGCCGATCGCGCCCAGTTCCTCGCGTGCGACCCAGCGCAGGTCGTCATTGTCGCCGATCCGACCGCGCAGCGCGGTGCCGCGCCAGCGCAGTGGCTGCAAGTGCAGCTTGTAGTGGCTGAAGGCATGGTCGATCGGGGCAAGCACCTGCGCCCCTGCGTAGTCGCCGGTCAGGTGCTGCCGAAACCAATCCTGCGCCAGCGCGTCGTCTTCGGCCTGGGGCAGCGTCCACAGCGACGCCCAGATTCCGCTCGGCGGTCGTCGCTGCATGAGGATCCGGCCATCGCCGTCTTCGGCCCACAGCACATGCGCGTACTTCTGCGGCGGTGTCTTGCCGGGCTTCGGCGTGGGCAGGTCGGCGACGCGGCCTTCGCGGCGTGCGATGCAGTCGTCCTGCATCGGGCACAGCACGCAGGCGGGGTCGGATCGCGTGCACAGTGTCGCGCCTAGATCCATCTGCGCCTGCGTGTAGTCGGCCATTCGCAGCGGTGGCAGTTGCGCGAGTGCGACGTGGCCTTCGGCCAGCGCCCACAGTTCCTTCTCGACCGCGGGCAGGCCCGGATAACCGTCTATGCCGTGGTAGCGGGTGAGCACGCGCTTGACGTTGCCGTCGAGGATCGCGCAGCGCTCGCCCCACGCCTGCGAGGCGATCGCCGCCGCGGTACTGCGGCCGATGCCGGGCAGGGCGATGAGCGCGTCGAGATCGCGCGGCAGATCGCCATCGTGCAGTTCGACGCAGCGCCGCGCCGCGGCATGCAGGTTGCGTGCACGGGCGTAGTAGCCCAGGCCGGACCACAGCGCGAGCACGTCGTCGAGCGGTGCGGCGGCGAGGTCGCGCAGCGTCGGCAGTGCGGCCACGAATCGTTCGAAGTAGGGCGCGGCGGTCTTGACCTGCGTCTGCTGCAGCATGATCTCCGACAGCCACACGCGATACGGCGAGCGCGGGTGCTGCCAGGGCAGGTCATGGCGCCCGCTGACATCGAACCAGGCGAGCAGGCGCGTGGCGAACGGATCGGCTTGCGCGACGCTCATGGCGTGATCGCCTCGCCCGGTGTCGGGGCGAATTCGACCTCGACCCCTTCGAGCGTCGCTCCGCCAATTTCCAGTCGCGGCGTCGACAGATGGCCAGCCAACGGCGGCAGCGGCGTGCCCTGGTCGATGGTGTCGATCCAGGTCAGCATTTCCGGCAGCCTGAAGTGGCCGTCGAAGCGCGTGGCATCGCGTTGAAGTTGCAGTGCACTGGTGTCGGAAAGGTTGGCGCGGCCGCGGTACTCGTACTTGAACGGCAATGCCGACACCGACGATTCCATCGGCTCGGGAAGCGCTGGCCAGGCTTTGGGCCAGTCGGCGATCAGTCCATCCAGGCGCAGTGCGAGCACGTCGCCGAATGCGAATCCACCGTTTGCGTGCAGGCTCGGTATCGCGTCACGTCCGCGCAGGGCAAAGCCGAGCGGTGCCATTGCCACTTCGCCCGAACGCAGGCGCAGCGGGCCGGCCAGGCCGAACACGAACGGCAACTCCGTCTCGCCATTGCGGTAACGCGCGATGGCGCCAAGGCGGAGCACGTCGACGCCGATGCCATCGTCGCCGTCGTGAAGGCGACCGGACAGGGTCAGGCGCATCGGCAGCGACCACGGCGGCGATTCGACGCCGACATCACCGCTCAGGCCGAGACCTGCGTTGGCGGCAAGGCGCGTCAATGCGGCGTCCAGGTTGAATGGCGCGGCCAGCGTGCCGCTGGCGAAGCGTCCGCGCACCCGCGCGGTCAATGTGCGATCGGGATACAGCGCCGGCAGGTCGATGTCGAGCGCATCGACCGACCAGCCATCGCCGATGACCCGGCCGCGCACCACGCGCATGCCATCGGTCAGCGTCGGGATGCGCGCCTTCGATGGCGGTCGCGTGGCCTGCCAGCGTTGCAGGGCGGCGATGTCGAGTTGAGGTGCGTCCAGTTCGATGCGGCGCACGGTCAGGTCGCCGCCAGCCGCGCGGATCGTTGCCCATGGCACTTCGAGCTGGATGCGCTCGGCGCGCAACAGTGGCACCGGCGCACCGGGCTGGCGTGCGACGACATCGCGAAGGAGCAGCATCGGCGTGCCGCGCAGGCGGTACTCGCTGGCACCGGCCGCGGTTATCTCCAGGCCGAGTGCCTTGCCGGCCTGGCCGAGGATCAGCCCGGCGACGCGGCTGGGTTGCCCGACCCAGCGCAATGCCAGGACGAGCAACACGAACGCCACCACCAGCGCGATGAGCAGTGCGTTGCGGCGCGAACGGCGACGCGGGATGGCGGGTTCCGGCGCGGCCATGCGTGGGAGCGCGTTGTCAGGCGCCGAGTGATTCGGGCAGCAGGGCGTCGACGAAGGCTTCGGCGTCGAACACGCGCAGGTCCTCCGGCCGTTCGCCAATGCCGGCGAACCGGATCGGGATGCCGAACTCGCGGGCAAGCGCGAACACCACGCCACCCTTGGCGGTGCCGTCGAGCTTGGTCACGACCAAGCCGGTCACGCCGACCGCGGCATGGAACTGGCGCAGTTGCGAGAGCGCGTTCTGTCCGGTGGTTCCGTCGATCACCATCAACACCTCGTGTGGCGCATTGACGTCGAGCTTCTGGATTACACGCTTGATCTTGCCCAGTTCGGCCATCAGTCCCTGCTGGGTGTGCAGGCGGCCGGCGGTGTCGGCGATCAGCACCTGTGTGCCGCGGGCCTTGGCGGCCTGCAGGGCATCGAAGGCGACCGAGGCGGCGTCGGCGTTCTGGCCCTGGGCGACGACCGGCACGCCGTTGCGATCACCCCAGGCCTGCAACTGGGCGACGGCGGCGGCGCGGAAGGTATCGCCGGCCGCGAGCATCAGCGAGCGGTTCTCGTCCTTGAAGCGCTTGGCGAGCTTGCCGATCGTGGTGGTCTTGCCGACGCCATTGACGCCGACGGTCAGCAGCACGAATGGCTTGGCACTGGTATCGATCTGGAGGGGCTGGGCAACCGGGCGCAGCATCGCCAGCAGGTCCGCGCGCAATGCCGACAGCAATGCCTGCGCATCGGCGAATTCGCGCGCTTTCATGCGCTTGCGCAGCGATTCGATCAGTTGCGAGGTCGCGCTGACGCCGACGTCGGCGGTGATCAGTGCGGTTTCGATCTCGTCGATCAGGTCGTCGTCGAGCTTGGGATTGCGCGAAAACAGGCCGCCGAAGCTGCGGGCGAAGCTGCTGCCGCGCAGGCGCTCGCGCCAGCCGGTCCTGCCCGGTGCGGCGGGGGCGACGACGTGGTGCGTGGCCAGGGCGGCTTCGGGCGGCAGCGCGATGGCGGCCACCGGGGGCGAAAGCGGAGTCGGCGCCGGAGTCGGCACCAAGGCAGGCTCGACATCGAGCGCGGCGGCGATGATCTCGGCCGGCACGGGCACGGGCACGGGCTCGGGTTCGGGTTCGGGTTCGCGTGGCGCGGGCTCGGCCGCCGTCAGGGGTTCGGAAGCAGGGGCCGGGCCGGGGCCGGCAACGTCGGCGGGAGCAGGCAGCCCGGAAGCAGCCGGCTCGGACGCCTGATCATCGAGCGGCGCCGGGAAGGCGGCGGCGAGTTCCTCGATGCTGTAAGCGCCCTCGGTGGCGCCCGGCTTTGCCGCTTCGGCTGGAGACTGGGGTTTCTTGCGGCGGAAAAAACTGAGCATCGAAGGCAATGTCGGTGAATGCGCGAGAATGTGCACATGCTAGCACCGGCCTCCCACTGACCCCGATGAACAAACCGCCCCGGCGCCATCCCGTCCCCGTTGCCGCGCCATCTGCCAGCGCCACAGGCAAGGTGCGCCTGATTGGCGGACGCTGGCGCGGTACGCGCCTGAACGTGCCGGACGTGGCGGGGCTGCGACCGACTTCCGACCGGGTCCGCGAAACCCTGTTCAACTGGCTGATGCCGATGCTGCCCGGGGCGCGCGTGCTGGACCTGTTTGCCGGCAGTGGCGCGCTGGGACTGGAAGCGCTGTCGCGCGGTGCCGCCGACGCCGTGCTGGTGGAGCGCGATCCGGCGCTGGCGAATGCACTGCGCGCGCTCGCTGCGCGCCTGCCCGGAGGCGAGGCCGCCAGCGTGGTCCAGGCCGACGCGCTGGGCTGGCTGCCGGGCCAGCCCGAGGCCGGATTCGACCTGGCGTTCATCGACCCGCCCTTCGCGGCCGGCCTGTGGGACGCCGTCCTGCCGCTGGTCTCGGAGCGGCTCAAGGCGGACGCCTGGCTGTATGTCGAAGCGCCCCATGACGCGGTGCCGCAAATGCCGCCGGGCTGGCGCCTGCACCGCGAAAGCCGGACCCGTGAGGTGCGTTTCGCCCTCTACCGGCGGTCCGGACCGCAGCCGTAGGGGCGGCGGAATGCTGTGTCGCCGGCGGACCGGCTCCCGCATTTCGTGCCGCTGTTACACTTCGGCCACCTGTCGACGACCCGAATGACCGTGGCCCGAAACCGAATCGCCGTATACCCCGGTACCTTCGACCCGATCACCAACGGCCATATCGACTTGGTCGACCGCGCCGCTCCGCTGTTCGAGCGCCTCATCATCGGCGTCGCCGAGAGCCCCGGTAAGAGCCCGGCGCTGCCGCTGGACCTGCGGGTCGAGCTGGCGCGCAAGGCGGTGGCCCACCACGCCAACGTCGAGGTCCGGGGCTTTGACAGCCTGCTGGCGCACTTCGTCGACCATGTCGGCGGTGGCGTGCTGCTGCGCGGCCTGCGCGCGGTCTCGGACTTCGAATACGAATTCCAGCTGGCCAGCATGAACCGACACCTGATCCCGGAGGTCGAGACGCTGTTCCTGACACCCGCCGAGCAGTACGGCTTCATTTCCTCTTCGCTGGTGCGCGAGATCTCCCGCCTCGGCGGCGACGTCTCCGGTTTCGTGCCACCGGCGGTAGCCGCGGCGTTGCAGGCGCAATGGCAACGCAGCCACCGTTGATCGTTCGCAGCCGCTTCCAGTAGATAGCTCCGAAAGAATCCAGATCCTCCACCCGTTCCACCATTGCACCATCCAGACCTGAAATCACCGAAGGGGACCCCGATGAAGACCACCACCCGCCTGCTGCTGCTCGCCTGCCTGTCGATGCCGCTGCTGGTTGCCTGCAACAAGGGCGAAGACAAGGCCGCTGCCGTCGTCGAAGCGCCGCTGGCCGCACCGACCAGCAACGACAGCAACGCCTGGGACACCTACCTGACCGAAGTGGTCAAGCGCAACATCGAAGGCGCCACCAACGTCTACCTGTACACGCTGCCTGACCCGGCCGGCGCCGATTTCGAAGGCGAGTACGCCCGCCAGCTGGAGAAGGCGCAGGGTGACGTTGCCCGTGGCGGCGTCGAAGGCACACTGCTGGCGTTCGGTTCGCAGAACTCGGCCAAGTCGGCCGACCTGGCGATCGCCTCGTTCGCCCAGGCCCAGCCGGGCACGATGAAGGGCGTGCGCCTGATGTTCATCGGCGCCGCCGCTGACAGCGAGCGCGTCAAGACTGCCGTCGAGCCGTCGGGCGCGAAGTTCGAGTTCATCGAAGCCAAGTGACGATTCCACGCGGGGCCGCGTCGCGGCCCCGCGTTGTGGAATCGTCATCCCCGCGAAGGCGGGGATCCAAGGACGTTCATGTCCCTCAAGATCAACGAGCTCTGCGTCAACTGTGATGTCTGCGAACCGGCTTGCCCGAACCAGGCTATCTCGCAGGGCGAATCCATCTATGTGATCGATCCGGCGCGATGCACCGAATGCGTCGGCCATTTCGACGAACCGCAGTGTGTGGTCGTCTGTCCCGTCGAGTGCATCGACCCCGACGCGGACCACCCCGAATCCAACGAACAGCTGCTGGCCAAGCTCGCGCGCCTGCAGCAGGAGCTCAAGTAATGCGTCAAGCGTTGCGTGCGCTGGTGAACGCCAGTGTGTTGTCCGCCGGCCTCCTGATCACCGCAACGCTGCCGCTTCACGCCGCGCAGAAATCCACCAGGCCTGCCGGCGATCCGCCGGGCGTGGCCATCGCCAGTGCCCACGCGCTGGCCACCGACGCCGGCATCGAGATGATCCGCGCCGGTGGCAATGCGTTTGACGCGGCGGTCGCGGTATCGGCGACCCTGGCCGTGGTCGAGCCGATCAGCTCCGGCATCGGCGGCGGTGGCTTCTTCCTGCTGCACGATGGCAAGAGCGGAAAGGATGTGTTCGTCGATGCGCGCGAGATCGCGGTGGCTGCGGCAACGCCGGCGGCCTACCTCGACGAAAAGGGCGAGCTCAATCGCGACCGCGCTACCAACGGACCTTGGTCGGCCGGCATCCCGGGTCTCCCGGCCGCCTTGGTGCACGTCTCGCAGAAGTACGGAAAGCTGCCGCTGAAGACGTCGCTGGCGCCGGCGATCCGCATCGCCCGCGAAGGCTTCGAGGTGTATCCGCGGCTCGAGCGCGGCTACGGCAGCCGCCGCGAGGTGATGGAGCGTTACCGCGGTACGCGCGAGGTGTTCCTCGCCGACGGCAGTGCGCCCAAGGCCGGTGAGATCCTCAAGCAGCCAGATCTTGCCCGCACCCTGGAACTGCTGGCCGACAAGGGCTTCGACGGCTTCTATCGCGGCGAAGTCGCCTCCAAGCTGCTGGCAGCGGTGAAGGAAGAAGGCGGCCAGTGGCGCGCCGACGAGCTGGCGGCCTATCGCGTCAAGGAACGCGAACCGCTGCACTTCCAGTACCGCGACTGGACCGTCACCACCGCGCCGCCGCCGTCGTCGGGTGGCGTCGCGCTGGCCGAGATGCTGCAGATGCTGTCGGGCTGGGAACTGTCGAAGCTCGATCAGGCGCATCGCACCCACCTCATCACCGAATCCATGCGTCGCGCATTCCGCGACCGCACGATCTACCTGGGTGACCCGGACTTCGTGAAGATGCCGCTGGCGCGCCTGGTCAGTGCCGACTACGCGGCCGGCCTGCGCGCGACCATCCACCCGGAGAAGGCCACGCCGAGCGACCTGCTGCCGGGCCAGCCGGCGCCGCTGGAAGACGATGAGACCACGCATTTCTCGATCATTGACGCCGACGGCAATCGCGTCTCGACCACGCAGACGGTGAACCTGCTGTATGGCTCGGGCATGGTCGCGCCGGGCACTGGTGTGTTGCTCAACAACGAGATGGACGACTTCGCCCTGCGTCCGGGCACGCCGAACGCATTCGGCGTGATGGGATTCGCCGCCAACGCGCCGGCACCGGGCAAGCGCATGCTCAGTTCGATGACGCCGAGCTTCATCGAATCCAAGGACAAGCTGGCTGTGATCGGCGCGCCCGGTGGCAGCCGCATCATCACCGAAGTGCTGCTGGGCATCCTCGGCTACGACGCTGGCCTGAGCGCGCAGCAGGTCGCCGCGCTGCCGCGCATCCACCACCAGTGGATGCCCGACGTGATCTCGGCGGAGAAGGGCACGCTCGACGCACAGACGGTGACGGCGCTGGAAGCGATGGGCCACAAGGTCAATGCCGGCGAGAACACCTGGGGCAACCTGCAGACAGTGTCCTGGGACAAGCGCACAAACGTGCTGGAGGCGGGCAGCGATCCGCGCAATCCGGTGGGCAAGGGCACTGTCGAGGAGCGTTGAGGCCGGGCGTCGAGGCCGGCGCCCCGCTTGCCGATATCGCGAAGCTAACGAGCGTAGGGTTACCCTAGTCGCATGAAACTCTGGTCAATACTCGGCAACAGCCAGAAGCTCGACGGCGGAGCGATGTTCGGCAACGCACCGCGGGCGATGTGGGCCAGATGGTCGCCGCCCGACGAACAGAACCGGATCGAGCTTGCCTGCCGCGCGCTGCTCGCCAGCCCGCTCGCCGGCAAGACGGTGTTGTTCGAGGCGGGCATCGGTGCGTTCTTCGAACCCAAACTGCGCGAGCGCTATGGCGTGGTCGAAGACCAGCACGTGCTCGTGCAGTCGCTGGCGGCGGCGGGCTTCGCTCCGGAAGACATCGACGTGGTGGTGCTGTCGCACCTGCATTTCGACCATGCCGGCGGCCTGCTCGCGCCCTGGAAGGAAGGCGAGACGCCGCAGCTGCTGTTCCCGAACGCGACGTATGTCGTCGGCCGCGAACACTACGAACGCGCGCTGCATCCGCATCCGCGCGATCGCGCCAGCTTCATCCCGGAATTGCCGGGGCTGCTGGAGGCCACCGGCCGGCTTGAACTGGTCGATGGCGAGTATTCGAGCACGCTTGGGCACACGGTCCGCTTCCACTACAGCGACGGCCATACGCCGGGACTGATGCTGGCCGAGATCGTCGGGCCCGATCAGGTCGATGGTGAGACGCACGGTGGCGTGGTGTTCTGCGCCGACCTGATCCCGGGCCGGCCGTGGGTGCACGTGCCGATCACGATGGGGTACGACCGCAACGCCGAGCTGCTGATCGACGAGAAGAAAGCCTTCCTCGCCGACAAGCTCCGGCGCAACGTGCATCTGTTCTTCACCCACGATCCGCAGTGCGCGCTGGCGCAGGTGACGCAGGACGACAAGGGCAAGTTCGGCACGACCCACGAGGTCGCCGAACTGCAGGCGAGGGTGCTGGGCGCATGATGCGGCGCATGGCGACAGCCTGGCTGTCGCTGGCCTGCGCGTGCGCGATCGGCGCGGCGTGGTCGCAGCCGGCGGTCGTCGACGATTCGCTGGATCCGCCGAAACCGGGCAAGGTGCTCCAGGACCGTGACTTCGGCGTCAGCACGCGCGGCTTCGCCCTCGACCGCAAGGTCGAGATGTACCAGTGGCGGGCGAACCGCGACGGTTACGCGCAGGTGTGGAATTCGGCTGCGATCGATTCGTCGGGATTTGCGCCGGGGCACGCGAACCCGCCGAAGCTGCCGCTGGACAACCGTCGCTGGTGGTCCGGTGACGCGACACTGGAAGGCAAGCCGATCGACATCGCGGTGCTGCAGACGCTCGGGCAGTGGCGTGTGTTCCGCCCGAACTTCTCGCGGCTGCCGGCGAACCTGGCGGCGTCGTTCCAGCCCGAGGGCGATGGCCTGGGCAGCGCCGAGAATCCGCTGGATCCGCAGATCGGCGACCTGCGCATTACCTGGCGCGAACTGAGCCTTCCTCCGCTGGAAGGCAAGGTGGAACTGCGCGGCGACCGCTGGGTGCTGTCACCGGAAGCGGCGGCGCAGGCCTTGAGCGCGGAGCGCGCATCGACGGTGGTGGAGTTGCCGCCGGGAACGGACCAGCGGCTGTTGCCGTGGCTGCTGGCCGCGGCCGTGACCTTGCTGGTTGCGGCGCTGGTCTGGCGGCGCCTGCGACGACGAGGTTGACGGATTGCCAAGGAGATCCCGGGTGCGCTGCGCTTACCCGGGCTACCAGGGCGCACGTAGCCCGGGTAAGCGAAGCGCACCCGGGGCACCGGGGTTACCCGGATTCCGATTCTTACCCGTTGTGGCGGGTACCGAAAATCTTGTCGCCGGCGTCGCCCAGGCCCGGAAGGATGTAGCCGACGTCGTTGAGCCTGTCGTCGATCGAGGCGGTGAAAACCTCCACATCCGGATGACGGCTTTCGAGCACACGCAGGCCCTCCGGCGCGGCCACCAGGAACAGGCCCTTGATGCGCTTGCAGCCCGCCGCCTTGAGCATGTCGACGGTGGCAACCAGGGTGCCGCCGGTGGCCAGCATCGGGTCGAGGATGATCGCGGTGCGTTCGTCCATGCGACCGGTGAGCTTCTCGTAGTAGCCGACCGGCTCGAGCGTCCTCTCGTCGCGCTGCAGTCCGACCACGCCGACCTTGGCCGCGGGAATCAGCTCGAGCACGCCCGGCAGCATGCCCAGGCCGGCGCGCAGTATCGGCACCAGGGTCACCTTGGCGCCCTTGATGCGATGGGTCTTTACCGGCCCGGCCCAGCCATCGACCGTGATTTCCTCGGTCTCCAGGTCGGCGGTGGCTTCGTAGGTCAGCAGGGTCGCGACCTCGGAGGCGAGTTCGCGGAATTCCTTGGTGCTGATCCCGGCGACGCGCATCAGGCCGAGCTTGTGCTGCACCAGCGGGTGGCGGACTTCGATGATTTTCATCGCGCAAGCCTAGCGCAGGCGGGGCTGCCGGGCATGTACCGGCCGCTGTCGCGGGGCCTACACGTTTCCCTTCGCATCCACGGCCGACTATCGCGGTGACCGGCAGGGATCGCCGCAGGAGCAGCAATGAGCAACCCCGCCGTCACCTATGAGCGCGAAATGGTCCCGGTCCTGTTCCGGCCGTGGGTCGCGCCGCTGCTCGACCTGGCCCGGCCGGCACCGGGCGAGCACGTGCTCGACCTGGCCTGCGGTACCGGGATCGTCGCGCGGCTGGTCGCGCCGCACGTGGCGCCGGCTGGGCGCGTGGTGGGCGTGGACCTCAACCCCGACATGCTGGGCGTGGCACAGGTCGAAGCCGCCCTCGAAGGGCTCGACATCGAGTGGAAGCAGGGTCGGCTGGAAGTGCTGCCGTTCGCCGAGGCCGAGTTCGACCTGGCGCTGTGTCAGCACGGCCTGCAGTTCGTGCCGGATCGCGCTGCGGCGCTGGGCGAGGCGCGGCGGGTACTTCGCGACGATGGCCGCCTGGCGATGGCAGTGTGGCGTGGGCTCGATCATCACCCGTTCTGGTCACGGTTCAACGATGTGCTGGTGGAGTTGACAGGAATCCCGGCGCTGGCCGCCCCGTTCGAACTGGGCGATGCCGAAGAGCTGGAGGCCCTGCTGGTCGCTGCGGGCTTTCGCGACATCTCGATCCAGGCGAGGGCGATGCCGGCGGTGTTCCCCGACCCGGCCAGTTTCGTCGCGATGGAAATAGACGTCATCGCCGCGGCAAACCCGGCCACCCAGCACCTGGATGCCAGGGCGCGCGCCGACCTGACCGAGGCAGCAGAGTCGCGGATGGCCGGGGCAGTGCGGGAGCAGATGCACGATGGGCACGTGGTCGTGCCGATGCATTCGCATCTGGTGCTGGCGCGGATGTAAGTGACTGCTGGCGGAGAGCCGGTCGGCGGTCCCGGGTGCGCTTCGCTCACCCGGGCTACGCGGAGTAGCCCGGGGGAGAGTCAGGCAGCCCGGGTAAGACCAAAGGTCGCACCCCGGGGCACAGCCACGTAGCCCGGGTAAGCGAAGCGCACCCGGGGACGTGGCCGATACCGCTAGAACGAATACCGCGCAATCAGCTGGTACACCGGCCCTGACGTCTCGCGCTCCAGCTCGTACTCGTCGAAGTCGCGGTCGATCTGGTCGGCGGCGTTGTCGAACTTGTTGAACGCCTCGTCCTTGGAGGCATCGAGCAGGTTCGAGCCGGTCAGGCGCACCGACATGCGGTCGCCGAAGCGCTTCTCGACGAACACTTCCAGGTCGCCGTCGTAGGTGGTGGTCACTTCCTCGCTGACGATCCGCGAATAGGCCTGCCCCTGGCGACGGTAACTGGCGCCGAACGAGGCGCCCCAGTCGGGAATGTTCTGGATGAAGCCGACGTTGTAGACGTACTTCGCCTGGTTGTTGAAACGGCGCTCGCCGAACTCGTCGTCGACCGAGCTGTCCAGCCACGAGTAGTTCACGAACACGCCGGTGTCGGGCAGGTCGATCACTGTCAGCGGTGTCGACAGGTCGAACTCGATGCCATAGACGTAGCCGTCACCGACGTTGCGCGCGGTGTAGACGAAGCTGTCCGGGTCGAACTGCGGATAGCCGGGGGTGTTCTCGTCAGCACCGGGGTTCTCGTCGAGGAACTCCTCGACTTCGTCTTCGTAATCGCCCAGCGCGGTCGAGCTCGGATCGCCGGTGTTGACCGTCTCGATCAGGTCCTGGATGTCGCGGTAGAAGAGGTTGACGCCAAACACGCCGCGCTGGCCGAGGCGACGCTCGTAGCCCAGGTCCACGCCCCAGGCACGCTCGGGCTCGAGCAGCGGGTTGCCGGTGAAGTCGTTGTCGCCCAATTCCTCTTCCAGTGTCAGCGGCAGGATCTGGTCGAAGTTCGGACGGCGCACCGTGCGGGCCAGTGACAGGCTGATGCGATCATCGGCCGTGACGTCCCACTTCAGGTGCGCGGACGGCAGCAGCGTGGAGTAGTCATTGGACGCGGTGCTACGGTCCTCGCCGTCGATATCGGTGCGAACGTCGATATCGGTGGTTTCGTAGCGCAGGCCGGCTTCCCATGCGACCGCGCCGGCGTTGCCGGAGAACATCAGGTAGGGGTCGATGCGGGTCTCGTCGATGCGGCTGGCCATGCCCTCGAAATCTTCGTAGGCAGGCAGCGCCGCACCTTCGACATCGGACTCGACTTCGCTGATCTGCAGGCCGGTGTCGCGCTGCTTGTCGAGGAAATCGACGCCGAACTCGACCCGGGCGCCGCCGAGCTCGCGCTTGTGCGCGGCCTTGAAGCCGAACTCGTCGTCGCGGATGTCGCTCAGGGTGCGGGTGCCTTCGCGGCCGTCGAACGACGGCGGCGTGTCCTCGTCGTCGTAGCCCGTTTCCTCCTCGGTCGACACGGTGTCGTCTTCGAAGCGGGCATAGTCGAGATCGAACTCGGTGCGGCCGCCGAGCATGTCGAAGACGTAGTTGGCGCCGAACGACCAGTTGTCCTGGCGGATGTTCTCGACCTGGTCGTTCTCCGACAGCAGGTTGTCGCGGCTGGTGCTGGTCGGGTCGTTGTACTCCAGCGAGTGCTCGGTCTCGTCGCGATCAGTGCGCACGTAGAAGCCGTCCAGCGACAGGCGGCCAGTGCCGACGTCGTGGGTGTAGGACAGGTTCGCCGAGTAGTCGGTGCCGTCGCGGGTGTCGTCCTGGTCCTCGCGATTGACGAAGTCGCCGCCGGGTTCCTCGAAGCGATCGCTTCGCTTCACCTTGGGGTTGTAGCGGCCCTGGACGTTGAAGCCGCCGAGCAGGCGGCCGCCGCCCACCTCACCGCTGCTGACAGCGCCGTAGGTGTTCTTGTACTCGCCGTCATCGAAGTGCATGACGCCGCCGCGGACGTAGCTGCCGTCAAATTCGTAGGCGTCGCGCAGGACGATGTTGAGGGCGCCTGCCACGGCGTCGCCGGAGCGGTTGGCGCTGGCGCTGCGGATGACTTCGATGCGCTCGACCAGCTCGGCCGGGATGCGGTCGACGAAGAACGAACGATCGTTGCCTGCGCCCGGCACTTTCTTGCCGTTGATCAGGATCTGCGTGTAGCCCGGGTCGAGGCCGCGCAGCCGTGCGCCGTCGTACTCGAGCACGTCGGAGACGAAGGCCACGCTGGGCACGCGCTTGAGCATGTCGCCGACGGTCAGTGGCTCGAAGCGCTGGAAGTACTCCAGGTCGTACGACAGCACCGGCGCGATGTCGTCGGTGCGGTTGCGGTAGGCGATCTGCGCCTGCACGACGACGGTGTCGAGCTGCTTCGGGTCCGGTGCCGGCTCGCCGCTGTCGTCGGCAGCGATGGCGGTGAAGCTGACGGGTGCAAGCAGCGCGCAGAACAAAGCCCGCGACAGGCCGCGGGACAGGAGGTTTCGTTTCATTGGATCTGCATCCCCATGCAAGACGAAGGCAAACAAACCGCGAGTTGTACGCGGCGGGGATGGCGGAATTGTGTCGGAAATCTGTCGGAATGAAACTTCGCAGGCCGCGACCTGACTCGCAATGAAAACGTCACAATGGGCGCGTAGAAAGCCGAGGTTTGCTTTCAATCTTCTGGGGGAATCGTGACTTCACGCTTGGCCACGCTGGCACTTGTTTCCTTGCTCTGCGCCTGCGCAACGACCGCGCCGACGACCGCACACGACGGCCATGAGCCCGAGCCGGACGAGAAGGCCTCGCAACGCGACCCGCTGCTTGCCGAAGCCCGGATTCCGCACAAGGTCGTGACCGAAAGCTTCATCAGCGCGGCAACGCCGGAGGACAACATCGACTCCCCCGCGAGCTGGCGTTCGCCGGACGGGAAGCGCTGGGTGATCGCTACCGCCAAGGCCACCGACATGCTGGTCGTCTATGACGGTGACACCGGCAAGGCGTTGCGCACCGCCGGTGGCACGGGCACGGCCCTGGGCCAGTTGCAGCGACCCAACGGCATCGCCGTGATCGACAGCCTCGCCCTGGTGGTGGAGCGCGACAATCACCGCGTGCAGCTGTTCCAGTTGCCGGAGCTGAAGCCGCTGCTGGTGTTCGGCGGCGGCGACCTCAGGCAGCCGTATGGCTTGTGGGTGCGCGCGCAGAAGGACAGCTACGAAGTGATCGTGAGCGACAACTACATGTCGGCGCAGAACGAGGACCTGCCGCCGCCGCTGGCCGACCTCGGCCAGCGCTTCAAGCGCTATCAGCTGCGGCGCGTGCCGGGTGGCTGGCAGGCGCGGTTGATGGGCACGTTCGGCGACACCAGCGAGGCCGGCGCGATCCGCATTGCCGAATCGGTGTTCGGCGATGTCGCCAACGACCGCCTGCTGCTGGCGGAAGAAGATGTCGCCACCGGCACACGCCTGCGCGAGTACGGGCTGGATGGTCGCTACCGTGGACGCGACATTGGCGCCGATCTGTTCAAGGCCCAGGCAGAAGGCATGGCGCTGGCGCGCTGCGCGGACGGCAGCGGCTACTGGATAGCGACGGACCAGTTCAAGGATCGCAGCCTGTTCCATGTGTTCGATCGCGACACGCTCAAGCACGTCGGAGCGTTTGCCGGCGGCAAGACGGCCAACACAGACGGTGTGTGGCTGGACCAGAGCGCGAGCGCGCGGTTCCCGCAGGGCGTGTTCTACGCGGTCGATGACGACCAGGCGGTCGCGGCGTTCGACTGGCGGGATATTTCGCGCGCGCTGTCGTTGCGCGATTGCAAGGTCCCGACGCCCTGACCGCACTCGCGGTCCCTCTCCGTCGGGGGAGGGACCGGTTGCCTTGCCGGGGAGCGCGGCGGGGGAGGGACCTCAGGCCGCGACGGCCTGCTCGGCCCGCGGCCCTTCCTTCAGCGCCCGCGCCACCATGGTCACCAGCAGGTCGATTTCCTCGCTGGTGATGGTGAACGTCGGTGTGAAGCGCAGTGAATTGACGCCGCCGTGGATCACGCCGATGCCGTGCTCGCGCAGCCACTCTTCGGTCGAGCGCACGCCGTAGCACTTGAACTGCGGTGCCAGCTCGCAGGAGAACAGCAGGCCGGTGCCCTGGACCTTGGTGATCAGTCCGCCGAGCTCGCCCTTGAGCTTCTCCAGCTTCTCGAGCGCTTCGACGCCACGTGCGCGGATGTTCTGCTGCAGGGCAGGGGTGACCTGCTCCAGCACGGCGCAGGCGACGTCGAGCGCGCGCGGATTGCTGGTCATCGTGTTGCCGTACAGGCCCTTCTTGTAGAGCTCGGCCGCGCGCTTGCCGACGGCGAGCACCGACAGCGGGTACTGGCCGGCGTTGAGTGCCTTCGAGTAGGTCTCCATGTCCGGCGGGTCGAGCTGCTCAAAGCCGGGATAGTCGACGATCGACAGCACGCCGTGCGCACGCAGGCCGGCCTGGATCGAGTCGACCAGGAACAGCGAACCGTGGCTGCGGGTCAGTTCGCGCGCGGCGGCATAGAACGCCGGCGGCACGCTGCGGCCCGGGTCGCCTTCGCCCATCACCGGCTCCAGGAACATCGCCTCGATGAACCAGCCATTCGCGTCCGCGTCGGCGAAGACCTTCTTCAGTGCGTCGATGTCGTACGGCTCGACCGTCAGCAGCGAGTCCTCGCCGCGGAAGCTGGCCAGGTGCTGCATGTAGGTCTTGCGCGAGGAGTCCGAATACAGCGCCGGGCGCTCGGTGCGGCCATGGAAGGAGCCCTTCACCACGACCCGCTTGATGGTGCGTCCGGCGTGGCGGCCACCCGCATCGGTCATCAGCTTGGTGTTGACGTCGGCGATGCGCGAGGCCAGCGAGACCGATTCCGAGCCGGAATTCAGGCACAGGAACTTCTCGTACGGGCAACCGCCGCGGGCGGCACCAATCGCGGCGCGCAAGGCGCGGTCGAAGCGCAGCTGCGACAGCGACGGCGTCATGATGTTGGCCATCGCCTGCGGCTTGCTCATCGCCGAGATCACCGACTTGGGCGCGTGGCCGAAGCCGAGCATGCCGTAGCCGCCGGAGTCGTGCAGCACGGCACCCTTCAGCGTCACCACCCATGGCCCGCGCGCGGCGAGGGCGACATACGGATTGACCGCATCGTCCGGGTAGAAGTTGATGTAGCCGGCCAGCACGGCCTGGATCTGTGCGTCCTCATCGAGGTCGAGCAGCTCGGCGAAGTCGTCCGTCAGCCGCTGGTATTCCTGCTCGGCGGCTTCGATCGCCTCGATCAGTTCGGCATGGCTGGCGGCGAACCGGATGATCGTGGCGTCGTCCAGGCCCGGGGTGCGGCGGAGGCCCTTGTGGGCGCGCAAGGGGGCGAGGCGGTCGATGACGGCCATGGGTATTTCTCCTGGTTCGGACGCGATGCCCCTATTATCTGGAATAATTCGTCGGTAGACAGTACGGATTTGTACGAAATAATTAACAATCTCGTCGTTTAGACGATAAAAGTGGGCGAGATGAAGATCACAGACTCCGACCAGCAGCTGCTCTCGGTCCTGCGTGAGAACGCACGGGCCTCGACCGCCGACATTGCCCGGCGGCTGAAGCTGTCGCGGACCACCGTCCACAGCCGGATCGAGCGGCTGGAGCGGCAGGGGGTGATCAACGGCTACACCGTGCGCGTGCACGACGAGGCCGAGCGCGGCCACATCCGCGCCCACATCATGGTCACCGTCCTGCCCAAGCAGATGGCGTCGGTGGTGGCGGCCCTGCACGTCATGCCGGAGGTCCGCGCGCTGCATTCGGTCAGCGGCCCGTTCGACCTGATCGCGCTGGGCGTGGTGCCGACCGTGGAGGCGATGGACGAGCTGACCGACCGCATCGGCGCCATCGACGGCGTGGAGCGGACGACCTCGGCGATCATCCTGTCGGCCAAGTTCGAGCGCTGACCGCTGCGGCAGGCGGGGCCGGAGCGGGCCCTTTACAATGGCCGGTCCTGCGGCCAGCCCGCTTCCGCAGCCAAGACCCCACGCAGCCCCGCCTTGAAGAAATCCGATTTCAATTACGACCTGCCGCCCGAGCTGATCGCGCAGGCACCGCTGCCCGAGCGTTCGGCCAGCCGCCTGCTGGTGGTGCCGCCGGCGGCCGCGGGCGACCGCGATTCGCAGGTGTTCGCGTTCCAGGACCGCGGCTTCCGCGACCTGCCGGACCTGCTCGCGCCTGGCGACCTGCTGGTGTTCAACGACACCCGCGTGATCCCGGCGCGCCTGTACGGCCAGAAGACCAGCGGCGGCCGGGTCGAGATCCTGATCGAGCGCCTGCTCGGCGGCCATGAGGTGCGCGCGCAGCTCGGCGTGAGCAAGTCGCCCAAGGCCGGCGCGCGGATCCTGCTCGACGCCGGCGGCGAAGCCGAAGTGCTTGGTCGCGACGGCGAGTTCTACCGGCTCCGCTTCGACGTGCCCGAATCGCTCGAGCAGTGGCTGCTGCATGCCGGCCGCCTGCCGTTGCCGCCGTACATCCAGCGCGAGGCTGGCAGTGACGACGACACCCGCTACCAGACCGTGTTCGCACGCGAGGTCGGGGCGGTCGCCGCGCCAACTGCCGGTCTGCATTTCGACGAGGCCCTGTTGCAGCAGTTGTCGGCGCGAGGGGTGCAGTTTGGCCACGTGACCCTGCATGTCGGTGCGGGCACGTTCCAGCCGGTGCGTGTGGATGACCTCGGCCAGCACGTGATGCACAGCGAGTGGCTCAACGTCGGCGCCGCCCTGATCGGGCAGATCCAGCGCACGCGCGCCGCCGGTGGTCGCGTGATCGCAGTCGGCACGACGGTCGTGCGCGCGCTCGAAAGCGCGATGCGCAGCAACGACGCCGGTGAGCGCGAACTGCAGCCCTACGCCGGCGAAACGCGGTTGTTCATCCTGCCTGGCTACCGCATCCGTTCGGTTGATGCCCTGATCACCAATTTCCATCTGCCCGAGAGCACCCTGCTGATGCTGGTTTCAGCCTTCGCCGGCAAGGCGCGTGTGTTCGCCGCCTACGATCACGCGATCGCCTCGCACTACCGCTTCTTCTCGTATGGCGACGCGATGCTGCTGTATCCGGAGCCGGCGGCATGAGCCGGATGTCGTTCGACCTGATGGCCACCGATGGCGCCGCCCGCCGCGGCCGCCTGACCTTCCCGCGCGGAACGGTGGAGACGCCGGCGTTCATGCCGGTCGGCACTTACGGCTCGGTCAAGGGCGTGATGCCCGAGCAGATCCGCGAGCTCGGCGCCGAGATCATCCTGGGCAACACCTTCCATCTTTACCTGCGTCCGGGCCTGGACGTCATCGGCGACCACGGTGGCCTGCACGGCTTCGGCCGCTGGAGCGGCCCGATCCTGACCGACTCCGGCGGCTTCCAGGTCTTCTCGCTGGCGCACAAGCGCAAGATCACCGAGCAGGGCGTGACCTTTGCCGCGCCGACTGACGGCAGCAAGGTCTTCCTCGGTCCCGAGGAAAGCATGCACATCCAGAAGGTGCTCGACTCCGATGTCGTGATGATCTTCGACGAGTGCACCCCGTACCCGGCGACCGAAGAAGTCGCTCGCAAGTCGATGGAGCTGAGCCTGCGCTGGGCCGAGCGTTCGAAAAAGGCGCACGAGGGCAATGACGCGGCACTGTTTGGCATCGTCCAGGGCGGCGTCCATCCGGCACTGCGTGACCGTTCGGCCGAAGGACTCAAGGCGATTGGTTTCGACGGCTACGCCATAGGCGGCCTCGCCGTCGGCGAGCCGGAGGCCGAGCGCAACCACATGCTCGAGCACACCTGCCCGCAGCTGCCGGCCGACCGGCCGCGTTACCTGATGGGGGTAGGGCGGCCGGAGGACCTGGTCGAGGGCGTCGCCCGCGGCATCGACATGTTCGATTGCGTGATGCCGACCCGCAATGCCCGCAACGGCCACTATTTCACCAGTTTCGGCACAGTCCGCGTGCGCAACGCCAAGTACGAGCGCGACCTGCGCCCGATCGAGGAAGGCTGCGACTGCTACGCCTGCCGCAATGGCTTCAGCCGCAGCTACCTGCGCCACCTGGACCGCTGCAACGAGATGCTGGCGCCGATGCTGGGCACCCTGCACAACCTGCGCTACTACCAGCGGCTGATGGCGCAGATGCGCGAGGCGATCGCCCAGGGAACCTTTGCGGCCTTCCGGGAGTCTTTCTACGCCGCAAGGGCCATGGAGCCCCTCTCCGGCTAGCCGGAGGAGGGCCGGGGTGAGGCCAGACGTGAGGCGAAGGCCGCCCGGCGGCCGGAAAACGCCCCCATTCGCCCCCCGGCACCTTCTTCCGCCAAGGGGAGAAGGGACGGACGCCGGCCCGTGGCATAATCCCCCGCTATTTTTCGATCCAGGACAATCGACATGAACCTGCTTGATCTCGTGGTATCCCCCGCCTACGCCCAGGCGGCTGCTCCTGCCGGCGGCAGTGGCTTCGGCATGTCGCTGCTGTTCCCGATCCTGCTGATCGGCGTCATGTACTTCCTGATGATCCGCCCGCAGATGAAGCGCCAGAAGGAGCACCGCGCGATGCTCGAGAAGCTGGCCAAGGGCGACGAAGTCATCACCAACGGCGGCATCGCCGGCACGGTGAGCGACATCGGTGAGAACTTCATCACGGTCGAAATCGCCGACAACGTGCGCATCCGCGTGCAGAAGGGCGCCATCGCCAACGTGCTGCCGAAGGGCACCTTGAAGTC
>DATDBK010000135.1:0-12913 GCA_036524935.1 Lysobacter sp.
CGTCGGCCAGCATCTTGCTGACTTCCTTGTGGAAGTCCGGCATCGCCAGCGAGAACATCGCCGGAACGGCCACGCCCTGCGACTCGAAGAACTTGGTCCACGGGAAGTTCGGCGCCAGCTTGTCGGCGTCGGCCGGGCTGATGGGGTTGTAGTACAGCGAGACGTCGCGCTGCAGCGTCTTCTTGTCGATCGATGCCTTGGCCAGGCGGGTCTCGAACGCGATCACGTCCTTGGCCTGCTTGGCGGCGTCGGCAGCCGGCACACCGCTCAGCTCCAGCACCTTGGCGATGTGCTGCTCGTACGCGGCCAGCTTGTCCTTCTTGTCGGCGTCGAAGTAGTACGCCTTGTCAGGCAGGCCGAGGCCGCCCTGCGAGGCGTAGGCGATGTTGTTCTTGGAATCCTTGAAGTCCGCTTCGGCGCCGAAACCAAACAGCAGGTTCTGGCCCTTGGCCGCGCTGGTGCGCAGGAAGTCGGCAACCTTCTCCTGGCTGTCGAGCGCGGCGATCGCGTCGAGGTGGCCCTGGATCGGGGTCAGACCCTGCTGGTTGATCTTGGCCTCGTCCATGCCGGTGGCCCAGAAGTCGCCGACGATCTTCTCGACGCCGGTGGCGTTGGGATTGGCGGCGGCCTGCTCGGCGAGCTGGCGCTGCACGGCGATCGAACGCTCGTTGAGCATCTCGAACGCGCCCCACGAAGTGCGGTCGCCCGGGATCGCGTTGGCGGCGAGCCACTTGCCGTTGACGTAGCCACCGAAGTCGGTGCACGCGTCCTTGCTGGTGTCGAGGTCGGCGATGTTGAAGCGGTTGACGCCGGGCAGCTTGCTCTCGTCGAGCTTGAAGGCGACGGCCTCAGCCGGCTTGGCGGCATCGGCGGCCGGCGCTGCGGCTTCTTCCTTCTTGGCGCAGGCGGCCAGGGCGGTGACGACGGCCAGGGAAAGTACGAGGACTTGCGGTTTGTTGAGGCTCACTGATTGCTCCGGCCAGGTTGGCATTGGGAGTGACGACGACGGCCCCCGGTCGGGGCATCGGCGGATATTGGACTGGTTCGGGCCTGCAGGGGGGTGTCGAAGGTCACGATGGAGGGGCTGCCGGCAGGCTTGGCACCGTCGCCAGCCAGAGGCCGGGGGCCCCGGAAATGCTGGCCTGGGGGCGGATCAGCCCCCAGGCCCTGTCGCGATCACGCCGAGCCGGCCTCCAGCGCCGCGCCCCGGCGCTGCCGCCACAGGTAGCCGGCGCCGAGCAGAATGAACCAGACCGGGCTGGCCAGCAGCGCTTGGCGGGTGTCGGCCTGCAGGGTCAGCAAGACCAGGACGAAGGCGAAGAAGACCAGGCAGGCGTAGCACATGGCCACGCCACCGGGCATCTTGAACGTCGAGGCCTCGTGCAGGTGCGGGCGCTTGCGGCGGTAGGCGATGTAGGCGAACAGGATCAGCGACCAGACGAACATGAAGAGCACGGCGGCCAGCGTCGTGATCAGGGTGAACGCCGTCACCAGGTTCGGGATCACGTACACCAGCATCGCGCCGGCCAGCAGGCACAGGCACGAGAACACGAGGCCGCGCGAAGGCACCGCGGCGCGCGAGAGCAGCGCGAACGACTTCGGCGCATGGTCTTCCTGGGCCAGGCCGTAGAGCATGCGGCTGGTCGAGAAGATGCCGCTGTTGGCCGAGGACGTGGCCGAGGTCAGCACCACGAAGTTGATCAGGCTGGCGGCGGCTGGGATGCCTGCAAGCACGAATAGTTCCACGAACGGGCTCTTGCCCGGGACCACTTCGCGCCACGGCGTCACCGCCATGATCGCCACCAGCGCCAGCACATAGAACAGCATGATGCGCACCGGGATCGAGTTGATCGCCTTGGGCAGGTTGCGTTCCGGGTTGGCGGTCTCGGCGGCGGTGGTGCCGACCACTTCGATGCCGACGAAGGCGAACACCGCGATCTGGAAGCCGGCGAAGAAGCCGGCGATGCCGGTCGGGAACAAGCCGCCGTCACTCCACAGGTTCGACAGCGAGGCGACGTGCCCCGACGGCGACTGGAAGCCCCAGGCGACCATGCCAAGGCCGGTCACGATCAACGCGCAGATCGCCACGATCTTGATCAGCGCGAACCAGAATTCCATTTCGCCGAACAGCTTCACCGTGACCAGGTTCAGGCACAGCAGCAGCACCACGCACATCACCGCCGGTATCCACGGCGCGAGTCCGGGGAACCAGAACTGCGCGTAGGCAGCGATGGCGATGACGTCGGCGATGGCGGTGATGATCCAGCAGAACCAGTACGTCCAGCCGCAGAAGAATCCGGCCCACGGGCCCAGCAGGTCGGTCGAGAAATCGATGAACGACTTGTACTCGAGGTTGGACAGCAGCAGCTCGCCCATCGCCCGCATCACGAAGAACAACATGATGCCGATGATCAGGTAGACCAGCAGGATCGACGGGCCGGCCAGGTTGATGGTCTTTCCCGAACCCATGAACAGGCCGGTGCCGATCGCACCGCCTATGGCGATGAGCTGGAGATGCCGGTTGGAAAGGCTGCGCTTGAGGTGATCCGGATGCACGGATGAATCGGACATGTGGCGCGGCCGTCGCTGGTTGGGTGTGCCGACAACATAGGGGAAGCGGCGGGCCGCCGCCATAGGCCCTGGCCGTCGGGCCGCGAGCGCTGCGTTGTCTGCTCTGGTGGCGTGCGGCCTGGAGCGAGTGACGGACCATGAACCGGCGACTGGCCATTGTGGTGACGTGCGTGTTGCTGGCGTCATGCGCCACCCACGCGCCGATGAAACGGACCGGGCGCGCGCAGCACTCAGTCTTCCAGCTATTGCAGGGCACCGAGCTGACCGCCGACGAGATCGACAAGGTCGCCGACCTGTGCCCGTTCGGCATGCCGCAGCACGCCCCCGGCTGGGACCATGGCTTTACCGAGTTCGTCGTTCGCGATGGCTATGCGCTCGAGCACAGCGGCGAGTACAAGGTCCCGCTGTGGGTTTGCGAGCGACTGGTGCCCGAGCACCTGGACAGCCGCTTTCCGCGCAAGGACAACTTCCGCGCCGACCCGGAGCTGACCGGGCCACGCGCGGAGCTCGCCGATTACAAGGGTTCCGGTTACGCCCGCGGCCATCACGCTCCTGCCGAAGACCACGCATGGAGCAAGCGCCTCCTCGATGAAACGTTCTATCTGTCGAACATGTCGCCGCAGCTGGGTGGTTTCAATTCCGGCGTGTGGAGCCAGGTCGAAAAGCGCGTGCGGGTGATGGCGGCCGACAGCGAAGTCACCTGGGTGATCACCGGCGCCTTGCTGTACGACCCGGAAGAGGACGATGCAGCCAGCGCCGACGGATGGGTCGAGTACTTCACGATCGGTTCCGGCGTGGCAGTGCCGACCCATCTGTTCAAGATCGTGGTCAGCCAGCAGGGCAATGGCGACGTCGAGGCGGTGGCATTCGTGATCGCCAACGCCAAGCCGCCATCGCCTTACTCGCATTCGGATTTCATCAAGCCTGTGCGCTGGATCGAGGAACGTTCGGGTTTCGATTTCATGCCCGAGCTCGAGCCGGCGCAATCGCAGCGCCTGGAGGCGCGCGCCGGGCAGATCGACCCGCCATGACCGGGCCGTAGCACGTGATCGCCAACTACCGCCTGCGCTACCGGCCGTTGCGTGCCGGCGTCGCCATTTCCTCGGCCGAGCTGGGCACATTCGGCACGCTGGGATGCCTGGCCACCAGCGACGGCCAGGACCGCTGGGGCGTCACCGCCGGGCACGTGATCACGCGGACGAATGCGTTGCGCATGGACGTGTTCCAGCCGGACCTGCGTGCAATCGGCGCACTGGTATCCGAGCCGGCGACGGCGTTGCGGTTCGCCGCTGGCATGGACGTGGTCGCGTTCCGCATCGCGCGCACCGTCACGACGTCGCCGGTCGTGCTCGAACTGGGACGGTGGCAGGGCGTCGCCGAGCCGGTCAGCGGGATGCAGGTGCTGAAGTCCGGGTTCGCGACAGGCGTGACGCGGGCGCGGATCGGGCAGGTCGACGCAAACGGGTTCGAAGTACTGCCGGAACCGGGCATGCCCGCCGGTTACTCCGCCTTCGCCGGTGGCGACTCCGGTGCGGCGTGGATGACAGACGATGCAAGGCTGGTCGGGATCCATGTGTCGCAGAACCCGCAGAGTGGCGTGGGCCGGGCCATGCGCCTGAAGCTGGCGCTGTCGCGCATGGGGCTGCAGGCGCTGTCCTAGGCGCATTCCTGCGACGGGATCGTGGCCATACACTGGCCGCAGCCGGCCAGGCGTGGCCGAAGCAGGCCGAGCAGGTATCGCCATGACCATTCCGTCGTTCCGGATCAACAGCGCACTGACCGTGGAAGGAAAGGGCGGATCGTTGGCTGGCCGACGCTGGATGACGTTGCTGGCCGCGATCGGTGAGGCCGATTCGATCACCGCCGCCGCCAAGGCCGTCGGCCTGAGCTACAAGGGGGCATGGGACGCGGTCGACGCGATGAACAACCTCGCCGAGCAGCCACTGGTCGAGCGCGTGGTCGGCGGCAAGGGCGGGGGAGGTACCCGCCTGACCGATCACGGCCGGCGCCTGGTCGAGGCCTGGCGTGCCGTGGAGGATGAGAACGAACGTTTCATCGAACGCCTCAATGCGCGCATGTCCGGCGCCGGGGCGGAACTGCAGACCATCGGGAGACTGTCCATGCTCACCAGCGCCCGCAACCATTTCGCCGGCAAGGTTGTCCGCATCGCCACCGGTGCGGTCAACGACGAAGTCGAGCTCGAACTGTCGGGCGGCGCGCGCATCGTCGCGATCATCACTCACGAGAGCCTGCAGCACATGGCGCTGGCGGTGGGCGACACCGCGGTGGCGCTGATCAAGGCATCGAGCGTGATCGTCGCCACTGGCGCCGATGACGGCGTGAAGCTGTCGGCGCGCAATCACCTGCACGGCACGGTGGTGCGCGTGCAGCCGGGCGCGGTCAATGCCGAGGTGGTGATCGACGTGGGCGGTGGCAACTCGGTCGCCGCGATCATCACCAACACGTCCGCGCAGGCACTGCAGCTGGCCGAAGGCGTCGCGGCCGCGGCGATCTTCAAGGCGTCGAGCGTGATCCTTGCGGTCGGCGCCTAGTCCGGCGCGCCAAGCCGTCCGCGATCCATCGTGATGACGGCATCGGCGAGGTAGTCGATCTCGCTGCGCGAGTGGGTGACGTACAGCATCGGCACGCGCATGTCTTCCTTGATGCGGCGCAGGAACGGCAGGATCTGCTGCTTGAGCCGGTCGTCGAGCGACGAAAGCGGCTCGTCGAGCAGCAGCAGGCGCGGCGAGTAGAGCAGTGCGCGTCCCAATGCCACACGCTGGCGCTCGCCGCCGGACAGCAGGGCCGGGCGACGGTCGAGCAGGTGCACGAGCTCCAGCAATTCGGCCACCGATTGCAGGTCGTGGCGTCGCATCTGTGGCGGGATGCGGTCGTGGCCGTAGAGCAGGTTGCGGCGGACGGTCAGGTGCGGGAACAGTTGTCCGTCCTGGAACACCAGGCCGAAATGACGATCCCACGGCGGCACGAATGAACCGGTGGCGGTGTCGACCAGCACGTCGCCGTCGGCGCGGATGACGCCGCGCGAGGGCCGCAGCAGTCCGGCGATCAACGCCAGCAGCGTGCTCTTGCCCGACCCTGAGGGGCCGAACACGCCGGTGACGCCGGAGCCGACGTCGGCGCGTGCCGCCAGCGTGAACTGGCCGCGGGCGAAATCGAGGTCAAAGCTCAGCATGCTGGGCCCTGTGGTCCTGGAAGCCGAGCTTGCGCTCGGCGCGATGCGTGACCCAGCGGCTCAGCAGCAACGCGGCGACCGCCAGCGCGATCGACAACAGCGAAAGCCGCAGGGCAGCAGTCTCGCCGTCGGGCACGTGGGTGAGGCTGTAGATCGCCAGCGGCAGGGTCCGCGTCTCGCCCGGGATGTTGCCGACGAAGGCCATCGTCGCGCCGAACTCGCCGAGGCTGCGCGAGAAGCACAGGAAGCTGCCGGCAATGATCCCCGGCACCGACAGCGGCAGCGTCACGCTGAAGAACACGCTCCACGGCCGCGCGCCGAGCGTGATCGCGGCGTTCTCCAGGCGCGGATCAATCAGGCGGAATGCGAGCCGGATCGGCTGCACCATCAGCGGGAACGCCATCACCGCCGATGCGATCACCGCGCCCTTCCAGGTGAACGCAACGACTATCCCGAACGTTGCCTGCAGCCACGCGCCGAGCGGGCCATTGGTGCCGAGCAGCAGCAACAGCAGGTAACCCGGCACGACCGGCGGCAGCACCATCGGCAACTGCACGAGCATGTCGATCCAGAACTTGCCGGGAAAGCGGCGACGCTCGAGCAGCCAGCCCAGTGCGATGCCGAACGGCAGGCAGGCGGCGGTCGACCACAGCGCCACTTTCGCCGACAGGCGCAATGCGTCCCACTCTTCGGGCGATAGCCACATGCGCGTCAGGGCTTGAGTCGGGTGAACCCGTAGCGGTCAAAGATATCCGCAGCGGCGGCGGAGGTCCGCACGAAACGCAGGAATGCCTGCGCTTCCGGGCGGGCACCCTTGACCACGCCGAACGGATAGACGATCGGCTTGTGGGTGTCGTCCGGGAACGCCTTCAGCACCTCGACCTTGCTGCTGACCTTGGCGTCGGTGGCGTAAACAATGCCCAGCGGGCACTCGCCGCGCTCGACGAATGCGAGCGCCGTGCGGACGTCGTCGGTGCCGACGATGCGGCCCTTCAGCGACGTCCACCAGCCCAGCGCCTCCAGGCTCTGCTTCGCATAGATGCCGACCGGCACCACGCCCGGCTCGCCGGTGCAGAGCTTGCTCTGGAACGCACCGGCGAAGTCGAAGCCGCGCTTCATCTCGATCGGGATGGAGCGGCCCTTCGGCACGATCAGCACCAGCTGGTTGCCGAGCAGGTTCACGCGTGAGCCCGGCGCGATCTTGCCGCGCTGGTCGAGGTAGTCCATCCAGGTCAGGTCGGCCGAGGCGAAGACGTCGGCCGGTGCCCCGGCTTCGATCTGCTTGGCCAGCGCCGAGGACGCGGCGTAGGCCAGGCTCGGCTTGGGATGGCCGGCCATCTGCCAGGCCGCGCCGATGTCGTTGAGGGCGTTGGTCAGGCTGGCGGCGGCGAAGACGCGGACCGGTTCCCCGGCCATGGCCGGGCCGGCCAGGGCCAGCATGGCGATCAGCGCAAGGCGGCGGACAAGTGGCGGCAGGGCGGGCATGGGCGAGCTCCGGGGATTGGCGCTATATAGGCAGATATATAGCGTATTTCACCGGAATGCGCGTGACTAACCCACCCCCATCCCCTTCAGCGCAACCACCACCAGTTGCAGTGCCAGCGCGACCTGCTGCACCGCCAGCACCGCACCGAATATCTGCAGCACCAGCGGTCCGATACCGCGCATGACCTGGCGTACGAACATCATCGCCACCAGGTTGACCAGCATGATCGCCATCACGCCGGCCAGCAGCGTCGTCGAGCGCGACAGATCGCCGCTCAGCGCCATCAGCGCGATCAGCGCGGCGATGCCGTAAGGCGTCACCACGATCGGAAAGACCAGATGCATCAGCCGCGGTTCCGTTGCCGCGGTCGCGGTCGCGACCGGGGCGTGCTCGACGTATTGCTCGAGCACCTGCTTGAGTGCGACCAGCAGGAACACGATGCCGCCGGTCAGCTCCATCACCGGGATGCTGATCCGCCATTTCTGCATCATCACGCTGCCGACCAGTCCGGCGATGAGCAGCGTGATCGCGCTGATCACGGCCACCTTGGTCGCCGTCCTGCGCACTGCTTTCGGCTCCATCGTCGCGGTGGCGCGATGGAACGGCGCCAGGATCTTCACCGGCCCGAGCATGATGAAGAACAGCAACATCACGTTGGCCGTGGTCAGGATGTATCCGTCGCTACCCTGGGTGGCTTCCTGCAGCATCACGTCACCTCAGCGCACGAACAGCCAGACAGCGGTCAGGCCGCCGAGCAGGAGCAGCCCGATGCTGGCGGCCAGGGTGCCTTTCTGGTGCGAGATGTACTGGCCGCGCTCGATGTCGCGGCCCACCGCCCAGTAGCGGTAGATCGACCACATCAGCAGGAGCAGGCCGAGCACGACCATGCCCAGGCCGGCATTGCCGGCGTCGCGCAGGAAGTGCCGGCTGTGGTGCACCGTGAGCTCCTTCTCCTGCACCAGGTACATGCTGAAGCGGTTGAGGGTGATGCCGAATCCGACCAGCGATACGGTAGTGCGCAGGTAGCTCAGGTGCGTGCGTTCGTTGGCCAGGTGCGAACGCAGGTTGGATACATGCGTCCGGTAGACGGACAGACGCGTGCGGTAGATCGACAGTCGCGTCGACGAGCTGGCGACATCGGGCTTGCCGTCGATCTCGGCGGCGATATCGGCCGGAAGCTGCGGTGGCGCAGGGACCTGGGTCATGGCAATGCAGACCTCGGGGATCGGATGATGCGCGTTACGACGACCGCCACGGTGGTGGCGGCAGGTCGCTCGATTGTGGTCCCGCCGGCGTGAAGAATCCGTGCCAGCGGCACGAAGGACGGATGACTATGCGTACTGCGCGATGCCGTCGCCAAACGACCAGTTCTCCTTGACGACTTCGACCAGGTTGATGAAGACGTCCTGCGTGCGCATGCCCAGTCGTTCGTGCAGGCCGTCGGCGATCGCGCGATAGAAGGCCTGCTTCTGCTCGACGCTGCGGCCCTGGCTGAGGGTGATCTGGATCAGGATGCAGTCGTCGCCGCGCTCGATGCCCGCATACGACGGGTCGATCGACAGCGAGCCGCGCGGGTGCCGGGTGAAGATCTGGAAGCGGTCGTTCGCCGGCGCCTTCATGACGCTTTCGAGGGCTTCCTGGATCACGTCGCCGACGCCTTTGAGCCAGGCGTCGTCCTTGCCTTCCATCAGGTCGACTCGTACCAGGGGCATGTCCGGATCCTGCAGTGTGGGGGGACGGCGCAAACGTACCAGAACCCGATCGTCGTTCCCGCGAAGGCGGGGATGCGTGGGCAGATTCGTGGGCAGATCCGCGGGCGTCGCGCCGCGGTCGAAAAAGAAAAGGCCGGCGTGAGCCGGCCTCTTCAGGCATATCAGCGACGAAGACTCAACCCTTCTTCGCGGCCTCCGGCTTCGCTTCCGGCTTCGCCGCCGCTGCCGCCGTGCCGGTCGATTCCCAGCCGCAGGTCTTGCCTTCGTTCTGCTGCTTCAGCCAGGTCTGCAGCGGAGCGAAGTACTCCAGCACCGCCGAGGCGTCCATCTTCTCGCCGCCGGTCAGTTCCTTCATGGTCTTCTGCCACGGCTGGCTGGCGCCCTTGCCCAGCATCGCCTGGTAGCGCGCACCGGCTTCCTTGTTGCCGTAGAAGCTGCACTCGTACAACGGGCCCTTGTGGCCGGCGGCATCGCACAGCGCCTTGTAGAACTGGAACTGCAGCACGTGCGAGAGGAAGTAGCGCGTGTACGGCGTGTTGCCCGGCACGTGGTACTTGGCGCCGGCGTCGAAGTAGTCCTCGCCGCGGGCGGAGACCGGGGCCACGCCCTGGTACTTGGCCTTCAGCTCCCACCACGCCTTGTTGTAGTCGCCCGGCTTGATCGAGCCGTCGAACACGCCCCAGCGCCAGCGGTCGATCATCAGGCCGAACGGCAGGAACGAGACCTTGGCCAGTGCCATGCGCATCTGCGAGTTGATCAGCGCCTCGTGGCTCTGCTGCTGGTCGCCGACCAGGCCGATCGACTGCAGGTACTTGGGCGTCATCGACAGCACGATGGTGTCGCCGATGGCTTCGTGGAAACCGTCGTGAGCGCCCTGCTGGAACAGCGGCGGCTGCTTGTTGTAGGCCAGGTCGTAATAGATGTGGCCGAGCTCGTGGTAGATGGTGGTGAAGTCTTCCTCGTTCGGCTTGATGCACATCTTGGTGCGCACGTCGCCTGCCATGTTCATGTCCCACGCGCTGGCGTGGCAGACCACGTCGCGGTCACGCGGTTTGATGAACTGGGTCTTGGTCCAGTAGCTCTCCGGCAGCTTCTGCATGCCGAGCGAGGTATAGAAGTCCTGCGCGCGTTCGGTCATCAGCTTGGCCGATGCGAGCTTGGCGTCCTGCTCGATCTGCGCCAGGTCGCTCGGGGTGCGCTGGCCGGCATGCTTGACCAGCTGTGCGTCGTACGCGGCCTGGTACTGCGATTCCAGCGCGCCGGTGATGTCGAGGCTGCCGGCGTTCTGGTACGGCGCGAGGATGTCCCAGAGGTTGCCCCAGTCCTGCTGCCACATGTTGCCCATCAGGTGCGCCGGCAGCATGTTGCCGGCGACATGGCCCTTGTCGTCGCCGTACTTGGCTTGAAGGCGCGTGCGGGTGAAGCAGTGCAACTGCTCGTACAGCGGCTTGACCTGGCCCCACAGGCGGTCGGTCTCGGCTGCCATCTCGGCCGGGCTCATGTCGTAGCCCGAACGCCACATCTCGCCAGTGTCGGCGAAGCCCAGGTCGTGGGCGCCGTCGTTGACCAGCTCGACGAAGCGCGTGTAGTCCTTGCGCATCGGCTGGGCGATGCTGTGCCAGCCCTGCCAGGCATCGAGCTGGGTGTCGTAGTCGCGGCTGCTGCGCAGCACGTCCTCGAGTTCGCCGAGCTGGCGGCACTTCTTCGCGTCGCCGTCGCCGGTGCAGTAGGTGCCGGCGCCGTACATGCCTTCCAGCTTGGATGCGATCTTCGTCAGCTCTTCGAGCTTGGCCGGGTCCTTCGGCGGCGGCATCGCGGTGCCCAGCTTGAGCAGCTGGATCGCGCGCGCCGTGTCCGGCGACATCTGCTGGCCTTCGAAGCGGGCGGACTGCTCGATCCAGCTGTTGAGCTGGGCGAGGTAACGCTCATTGGCCTTGGCCGACAGCAGCTGGCTGTCGTCATTGATGTAGGTCGAAGACAGCCACTGCGCGGCGGTCATCTCCGGGAACATCTTGCGGAATTCGTCGTTGACGCGGGCGATGAACTGGTCTGCGGTCTCGCCTGCGGGCACGGTGGTGGCGGTGCCGCCCGGGGTGGTCGGGGCCGGGGTCGGTTCTTTCTTGCAACCGGCCAGGCCGATCACCGCCGCGGTAATGCCGAGCGCGAGCAGGGCGCGTACAGGTTTCATCATCTTTCTCTCCGGATAAGGCCCGCGCAGCTGCGACGAGGCCCCCGAAGGCTAGTGGCCCGTCCGCGGTCGCGCAAGTTGTCCAGGTCCCGCCCCCGCGTTCCCACCCGCGTAGCCCGGGTAAGGCCGCAGGCCGCACCCGGGGATTGGCCGGCCAGGGTCAACCGCCCGGAATCACCCGCCCGGAATCACCCGCACAGCGTACGGCTACCGGCGTAGGCCAGGCCGCGCTCCTGCAGCCATTGCCAGGCGCTGTCGGCGTCGTGCTCGAAGTAGCCGCGGGCCGAGCCCAGGCGGAAGGTATAGCCCCAGCTGTCCATGTCGGTGAGGATCCGGTCGCGCCCGACACCGGGCAGGGCATCGCCGAGCAGGGCCTGCAGCACGCACACGGCGTCTTCTTCCTCGATCGAGTCAGTGGCGTCGGTATGGACCTGCGCGCGCCGCTCGATCGGAAGCACGATCAGGTGGGCGGCTTCGTGCAGCAGCGAATGCACCGGCGTGTCGCCCCGGGCATACACGCTGTGGCCGATCAGTCCGGCCTCGCATTCGCCCCAGTAGCTGCCGGGAATGGGCTGGCCATCGGCCACGACCTCGAACTGCAGGCCATAGCGGGCGAGCAGGGCGGCAACCGCGGTAGCGTCGATGTCGGAAAGAGTGAGCATTGCCGATGTGCCGCAACGTAGCCCGGGGTTACCCGGGCTACTCGATCGTCAGGCCTGGGCCGGGTTGTCCGGCAGTGCCACCGAGATGTCGAGGACCTTGTTGTCGCCCTCGCCGATCAGGTCGACCTTGACCGCTTCGGCGTCGACGTTGATGTACTTGCGGATCACCTCGAGCAGCTCGCGCTGCAGCATCGGCAGGTAATCCGGGCTGGTGCCGCCGCGACCGGCGCGCTCGTGCGCGACGATGATGCGAAGGCGATCCTTGGCGATTGACGCGGTCTGCTTCTTGGCCAGCAGGAAATCGAAAAGGCCCATCCTCAACCTCCGAAGATCTTGCTGAAGAAGCCCTTCTTCTCCGCAGTGGTGAAACGCATCGGGCGGGTATCGCCCAGCAGGCGCGCGACGGCGTCGTCGTAGGCCTGCGCGGCATCCGACTCGGTTTCCAGGATCACCGGCTCGCCCTTGTTGGAGGCGTTGAGCACGTCCGGAGATTCCGGGATCACGCCGATCGTCTTCAGGCCGAGGATCTCCTCGACGTCGCCGACGCTGAGCATTTCGCCGGTTTCCACGCGCTTGGGGCTGTAGCGGGTCAGCAGCAGGAACTCCTTGACGCGCTCGCCGTTCTCGGCGCGGCGGGTCTTGGATGAGAGCAGGCCGAGGATGCGGTCGGAGTCGCGCACCGACGACACTTCCGGGTTGACCACGACCAGCGCCTGGTCGGCGAAGTACATCGCCAGGTAGGCGCCCTTCTCGATGCCGGCCGGGGAGTCGCAGACGATGTAGTCGAAGCCGTCGGCGATCATGTCGTCGAGGACCTTCTGCACGCCTTCCTTGGTCAGGGCGTCCTTGTCGCGGGTCTGCGAGGCCGCAAGCACGAACATGTTGTCGAAGCGCTTGTCCTTGATCAGTGCCTGCCTCAGCGTGGCCTCGCCGTTGACGACGTTGACGAAGTCGTAAACCACGCGACGTTCGCAACCCATGATCAGGTCGAGGTTACGCAGGCCGACGTCGAAGTCGATGACGCCAACCTTGTGGCCTCGACGGGCGAGGCCGCAGGCAAGGCTGGCGCTGGTCGTGGTTTTGCCAACGCCGCCCTTGCCC
>DATDBK010000136.1:0-32128 GCA_036524935.1 Lysobacter sp.
CCGCAACGTGGCCCTGGCAGGCCACCCCGGCGCCGGCAAAACCACACTGTTCGAAGCCCTGCTGCAGGCCGGCGGCGCAATACAGACGGCAGGCAGCATCGAGCGCGGCAGTACCGTGTCCGATTTCGATGCCATCGAGAAGCAGCGCGGCCACTCGATCGACTCGGCCATCGCCAGCATCGACCACGCGTCCGGCAACGGCCAGACCATCCACCTCAACCTGATCGACACGCCCGGATACCCGGATTTCCGCGGCCCGGCGCTGTCGGCGTTCGGTGCCGTGGAAACGGTGGTGATCGTGGTCGATGCCGACAGTGGCGTCGAGTACGGCACGCGCCGGATGATGGAGTACGCGAAGGGACGCAACCTCTGCCGCGCCCTTGTGATCAACAAGATCGACCACGAAGGCGCATCGGCCGAACGCGTGCTGGCGGAACTGCGCGACACCTTCGGCCCGGAATGCCTGCCGCTTAATCTTCCCGCCGACGGTGGCAAGAAGGTCATTGACTGCCTGGGCAACACCACCGGTGAAAGCGACCTGGGCGCCGTCGCCGACTGGCACCAGAAGATCATCGACCAGATCGTCGAGATCAACGAATCGGTGATGGAGCACTACTTGGACGTCGGCGAAGGCGGCCTGTCGGGCGAGGAACTGCACGACGCCTTCGAACAGTGCATGCGCGAGGGCCATCTGGTGCCGGTGCTGTTCTGCTCTGCACGGACCGGCGTCGGTGTGAAAAAACTCCTCGACGCGGCCGAGCAATGGTTTCCCAATCCGGCCGAGGCCAACCCGCCGCCGTTCGAGCGCGGGGCCGACCGCCAGCGGTTCCAGGCGGTTCCGGATGCGAAGGCGCATGTCGTCGCCGACGTGTTCAAGATCATCAACGATCCCTTCGTCGGCAAGCTCGGCATCTTCCGCGTCTACCAGGGCCTGGTGAAGAAGGACACGCAGCTGTTCATCGACGACGGCAAGAAGCCGTTCAAGGTCGGGCACCTGTTCAAGCTCAAGGGAAAGGACCACGTCGAGATCGAGCAGGCGATTCCCGGTGACATCGCAGCCGTGGCCAAGGTCGACGAGCTGCACTTCGACGCGGTGCTGCACGACAGCCATGACGAGGACCAGATCCGTCTCTCCCCGCTCGCCTTTCCCAAGCCGATGTTTGGCCTGGCGGTGGATGCTGCCAGCAAGGGCCAGGAGCAGAAACTCGCCACCGCCCTGCACAAGCTGGCCGAGGAAGATCCCTGCTTCGTCGTCGAGCACGAGACGGAGACCAACGAGACAGTCATTCATGGCCTGTCCGACCTGCACCTGCGCATCAACCTGGAGCGCCTGAAAGACCGCTACGGCGTAGAGGTGAATTCGCGCCCGCCGCGCATCGCCTACCGCGAGACGGTCAGCGGTCGCGCCGAAGGCCATCATCGCCACAAGAAGCAGACCGGTGGCGCCGGCCAGTTCGGCGAAGTGTTCCTGCGCATCGAGCCATTGCCACGCGGCGGCGGTTTCGAGTTCGTCGACGAGGTCAAGGGTGGCACCATCCCCGGGCAGTTCATGCCGGCGGTGGAGAAAGGCGTGCGCCAGGTGTTGGGCAGTGGCGCCGTGGCCGGCTACCCGATCCAGGACGTGCGCGTGATCGTCTACGACGGCAAGCACCATCCCGTCGACAGCAAGGAGGTCGCCTTCGTTGCCGCCGGCAAGAAGGCCTTCCTCGACGCGATCGGCAAGGCGCGGCCGCAGGTGCTGGAACCCATCGTCGAGCTGGAGGTCAATGCGCCCGAGCAGCACATGGGCGATGTCAGCGGCGGCCTGGCGAGCAAGCGCGCACGCATCAGCGGCACCGACAGCGTCCGCAACGAGATCGTGGTGAAGGCACAGGTGCCACTGTCGGAGCTCGAGGGCTATGCCGCCGAACTCAAGTCGGTCACGGCCGGCCGCGGGCGCTACTCGCTCGATTTCAGCCACTACGAGCCGGTGCCGGCCAGCGTGCAGCAGAAGCTGATCGAGGCCTACAAGCCCAGGCAGGAAGAGGACTGACCCTCCCGATGCCGCGGAAACCGGCCTGCTGGCGACCGTCGCCGGGGCCGGGCCGGATCACCAGCAAGCCCGCTCCTACAGATGCGGGCTTCACATGCATTGACCCAAGCTGTGGCTTCCCCTGCACAGGAAGCACCCATGCGCCACTGGCCCGGAGTCGCGCTGCACGCTGTGCTGGCCATCGCGCTGTTCGCCCCCTCCGCCCCTGGCTGGGCACAAGCGGGCAACAGCCGATCCATCCCCAACTTCGCGCGACCGGCGGGCTTTCCCGATCCGGCGTTGCGAGTCGAATACGCGCGCGGCAGTGACGCGCCACCGATGATGGTGCGCACCGGCCCGGGCTCCTTCGAGCCGCTGTATCGCCGCGACGGCAACGGCTACACGCCCGCGCGCGCCGCCGGCTACCACATCGCGATGTCGTCGTGCCCATCGATGCCGGGCCGCGGCGGCAGTGCCACCACCCGCATGATCGACCTGGCTGCGGCCGAGTGGGCGTACTTCGGGCTGCCGGTGCTGGACATGGCGGTGGAACCACAGGCAATCGTCCCGCGCATGCCGCAGGCGGCCGGCGTGGTCGACATCATCGCCCCCGGCCGCAATGCCTCGATCGGCGATCGCGTGCTCCGCCAGGCCCCGCGCCTGGGCCTGATGGAAGACGACTCGCCCGTGCAGGGGACCATCGCCGGCTACTGGGCCGCCACCGGCAGCGAAGAAGCCCTGCGCGTGCAGAGCATCGTCAACTACGGCTGGCACGAGGCCGGCTGGGCGATGCCGTGGTCGGCGGCGTTCATTTCATGGCTGGCCTGCGAAGCGGGCCTGTCGACCGATCAGTTCCGCCGCAGCGGCGCGCATTACGACTACGTGCGCGCGGCCCTGCGCGCGCGCGACGGCCAGGACCCTTCGCACGTTTACGTGGCCTACGACCTGACCGAGGCCGTGCCCGCCGCGGGCGACCTGCTATGCACCGCGCGAGGAAACTCCACCTTTTCCTCCCTCGCCGACGTGCGCGGCGGCGTCAGCGACTCGCTTTCGCTGCACTGCGACCTGGTGGTCAAGACCGACCTGGAGCGCCGCCGACTGTTCGCCATCGGCGGCAACGTCAACCACGCGGTCACGCTGTCGGTCATCGCGATCGACGGCAAGGGCCAACCGCTGACGGATCGCGACATCATCGGTGCGCACCGCTGGTTCGCCGTGCTCAAGCCGCGCCAGGGTGCGGCACCGACGCACGACCTCGACGGCACGCCCACGGTGCAGCAGCTGTACCGCGACTACGCCCGCTACTCCAGCAGCACGCGGGCGCCACCGCCGTTGCCGCTGCAGGGACGTGGCAAACCCGCCACGCCGGCGACCGCGCCACCTGCCAACCCGGCCAAGGGGCAACCCAAGGAACAAGCCAAGGACGCGCCGAAGGACACCCCGAAGAAGTCACTGTAGGCGCGATCGTGCGCGGCACGCCCTGAACCGGGTGCCGCCTGAGACTTTTCTCATCCATGCCGCGCGCGTATCGTCCCGGGCATTACCGTGGAGTCCTGGATGTCCTCGCGCCGTTCCTTCCCGATCCTTTGCCGCGGCCTCGCCGTGGCCACCCTTTCGCTGGTCCTTGTGGCCTGCTCGACCCTAAACGGCATGGGCGCGCTGCTGGGCAACGAGGTCCGGTTCACGCCAATGCAATTGCAGGGCTCGCTGGACCGCAATTTTCCCAAGCACTACGAAAAGCTAGGCGGACTGGTGTCGCTGACGCTGATGAATCCGCGCCTGACGATTCCGGAGGGATCGAGCCGGCTGCGTGTCGACTTCGACCTCGGCCTGGGCGCCCTGGGTAGCGACAGCAGTCGCCCGGCCGGCCATTTCGCCCTGACCAGCGCCCTGCGCTTCGACCCGGGCACGCGCGGCCTGCACCTGCAGGACCCGCGCATCGAACAGGTCGACGTACCCAGCCTCGGTGGTGCCATGAACGGCAGCACGCGCGCACTCCTGAACGCCTGGATGGGTGACTACTCGCGCGAGGAACCGATCTACCGCTTCGACAACAGCCTGCTCGACAAACTCGGCTCGCGCCGGATCGGCACCACCGCGATAGAAGACGGCGCCGTCGTCGTCCATCTGGACCAGTGACATGCCGGCGCTTCGATACCTGATCAGCTGCGTCGCCCTGGCGTCGTCGATCGCGGCCTGCAGCGGCGACAAACCGCCGGGCCAGCGCGGCGGTGACGACACCGAGGCACTGCCTGCGCCGTCCGGCAAGGCCGATGGCAGCGTGACCGGCATGCCGGACAAGCCCGGCCCAGGCCAGGTCGGACTGCCGCCGCAGCCGGTCGAGGAAGTCGCGCTCGACGAACAGGGCAATCCCATCATCCCCGCGACCGACGAAGCCGCCCTGCCCTTGCCGACAGCCGACACGGCCACTCCGGCTGCCGACGCCACGGCGGCGAACGAACCGACCGCGCAGGACGCGATGGCCGTCGTCCGCGACTACTACGGGGCCATCAACAGTCGCGCCTACGAGCGTGCCTATGCACTGTGGTCCGACGGCGGCCGTGCAAGCGGCCAGACGCCGCAGCAGTTCGCCGACGGCTTCCGCGACACCAGCGGTGTTTCGGTCGAGATCCTGGCGCCGGGTGCGATCGATGCCGCGGCCGGCTCGCGCTTCATCGAAGTGCCGGTGGCCATGACGGCCACGGCCGCCGATGGCAGCCAGCGCAAGTTCGTAGGTGCATACATGCTGCGGCGCGCGGTCGTCGATGGCGCCACTGCGGAGCAGCGCGCCTGGCGGATCGGCTCGGCCGACATCCGCGAAGTCACGCAGTGACCGCACGGTGAGCCACGTGCCGGCTCGGGTCGTCCTGGATACGAACGTCTGCCTGGACCTGTTCGTGTTCGACGATCCACGCGTGGCGGCGTTGCGGTCTGCGCTGGCATCAGGCGACGTCGTCGCCGTCAGCAACGGCGAATGCCGCAATGAGTGGCTGCGCGTGCTGGCCTACCCGCAACTGCGCCTCGACGAGACGACACGCTCGGCGGCCATTGCTGCGTTCGACGCGCAGGTCCAATGCCTGCCCGCATCCACCGTGCCGGATGGCGCATTGCCGCGCTGCGCCGATCCCGATGACCAGAAGTTCCTGCGCCTGGCGTTCACCGCGGGGGCACGGTGGCTGCTCAGCCGCGACGACGCGCTACTGGTGCTGGCGCGCCGCACGCGGCGGGACGGCCTGTTCGACGTGCTCGTGCCCGAAGCCTGGCCCGGCGAGGCGATCAGAGTTCGAAGCGATAGCTCAGCTTGACCAGCAACTGCTCGTCGTCGCGCAGCTCGAGGCTGTCGCGCACCAGCTGGCCGGTGTTTTCCGAGAACGGTTCCTGCTGATAACCACCGCGGCCGTAGACCACGTACAGGTACGACAGCGGCGCCAGCTCGTAACGGTAGCGGATCTGGAAACCGAGGTTCTGCACATTGAAGTCGTCGACCGTGTCGGCGCTGGCGAGGGAGTTGCCGCCGGCATCGACCCGGTAGGCCTGCCGCAGCGGCGCATCCAGCCCCAGCGCCTGCAGCTTCACGCGAAGTTCCTGCTTGCTGCCGATGTTCCAGTCCATGCCGGCGCTGATCTGCAGCATCTTCTCGTCGAACTCGCCGATCAGATTGTCTTCCTGCCAGACCAGCCAGCTCGGGATCTGCTCGTAGTACGCACCCAGGTAGACACTGAATGCGTCGTTGATGAAATACGTCGGCTGGAAGCGCAGGTCGAATCCGATCCTGTCATTGCCGGCGAGGCCACCGCTGAACGCGTCCGCTTCCAGTTCCCACGCCCAGTCGCCCTTGCGCGGGCGCTCGTACTCCAGGTACGCGGTGAAGTTCGGCGGCAGGTTGACGATACCGTTGCCGCGAGTCAGCAGGTCGTCGATGTAGGCGCTGTTGATGTTGATCTGCGCGTACTCGTAGCTGCCGTCGCGCAGGTTGCCCTGACGGCTGATGCGCAGCTGGCGCTGCAGGCGCTGGCCGTGATCGTTGTCGGTGCCGCTGATGCGACCGCGCCAGTCCTTGGACGCATAGCGCGATTCGGCCGGCTGGTCGGTGAAGCGGCGCATCACCTGCCAGTTGAGGTAGTTGAGATTGGCGCGCGAGAGGTAACCGAAGTCATTGATCTGCAGCTCTTCGCCGAAATGCATCGCCAGCCATTGCTGGCGCCAGCCGTCGTCCATCTCGTAGTTCACCCACATGGTTCCGCCGGTGTCGTCGCTGGTGCGGCCGTCCTGGTCGATCTGGCTGCCGATCACGCGCGTCTCGACGCTGACGCGTTCGTTCGGCCGCCAGTTGTGGTCGACGCCGAGCACGGAGGCCTCGCGGTCGAGGAACGGGCGATCGACCTGGGTCAACATCACGCCGAGGTTCTGGTGCTCGAAGTCACGCACCAGCCGCAACGCGCCAAACGTGCGACCGACCTCGTCGGCTTCATCCGCGGCGAACACGCCGTACTTGGTCGCGCCGACGCTGCCGTTGAGCTTGACCGCTGCAGTGATGTCGCCGGCACCGTTTCCGTCGTCGGCCGGGCCGCCGACGCGGCGCGTGTACAGCAACTGGCTGAAGTCCGACGGTGTGGTGAACTCGAAGATGCCCTGGTTCTCGGTGAAGAACGGGCGCTTGTCGCTGATGAAGGTCTCGGTGGCGCTGAAGTTGACTACCAGGTCGTCGCTCTCGACCTGGCCGAAATCCGGATTGATTGTCGCCGACAACTGGAACTGGCCGTTGGGCTTCCAGAAGATGTCGGCACCGCCATCGAAGTCGCCGTCGCCGCCGACGTTGTCGTACAGCCCGGACACATAGGGCGTGATCGCCAGCAGTGACTGGCTGTACTGCGCCATCTGCATCGGCTCGAAGTCGGACAGGAAGCGCGGACGTTCGAAGCTGGCCGACGGCCAGGCCGAGCGCTCGCCGGTCGAACCGATGACGCGGTCGAAGTACACCTTGACCGTGCGCATGCCATCGGCGCCCTGGCGCATCGGTGCGATGTACCAGGGGATCAGCATTTCCACCGACCAGCTGGTGTCGTCCTCGCTGACCGCATGTTGCCAGTTGCCGTCCCAGTCGTCGTTGAACTGGGTTTCGTTGCTGATCACCGCATCGGCGATGCCATCGGTGGACGAAACGGTGAAGTTGTAGCCGGTGCGGCCGTCGCCGTCGTAGTCGATCATCAGGTTGACGCGGTCGACCTGCGCCTCGAAATCGCGCTGCACCTTCTGCCGTGTCCGCGTCTCGACCGGCTGGTCGTTGCGGAACGCCACCGCCAGGCCTTCCGGAGTGGCCATCACCCAGACCCGCGTCTGCAGCGTCGCCGGCTCGCGGCTGAGCGGCTGCACCTTGCGGAAGTCGGTGATCTCGCGCGCGGCCTGCCATTCGGCCGGATCGATGCGGCCATCGATTTCCACGGCCATGGCCGGTGCGGAAAGGGCGGTCAGGATGGCCAGGGTCAGTAGTGCGCGCGTTGCGGGCATTCGGGGGAATCTCTATGGGCGGGACGGTCCAGGTCCCCAGACCGGTTCCCCGCCGCAAGTGCCGCCATCGAAGGCGGCCATCCGACCAGATCGTCCGTGCTGGGCTTGCATGCCGGGCACTTCGATGCCCGGGCGGTGCACAGCCTATACGCAGTCGCGCCCTACGCCAGACTGGCGTTAGTCATTACAACCAAACCCGCCCGACCTGCATCACGCATTGGTGACGAGGCACCTTTGCAAGGGGCGCGGGCCCCGACGCCCCCGACGCCCCCGGCACTCCGCTGCTACTGCATGTGCCAGCCGTGGCTGACCACGAAGCTCTGTCCGGTAAGCGCCGCACTCGGGAACTCGGCGAGGAAACGCACCGTCTGGGCGACGTCCTCGACCGTGGTGAAGATGCCATCGACGGTATTGCCGAGCATGACCCGGCTCACCACTTCCGCTTCGCTGATGCCCAGTTCCCTGGCCTGCTCCGGGATCTGCTTGTCGACCAGCGGCGTGCGCACGAAACCCGGACAGACGACATGGCTACGCACTCCGTGCTTCGCGCCTTCCTTGGCCAGCGTCCGCGACAGGCCCAGCAGGCCGTGCTTGGCGGTGACGTAGGCCGATTTCAGCGGCGATGCCAGGTGCGAGTGGACCGACCCCATGTAGACCACGGTGCCGCCGCGCGCCTTGCCGTCGGCACCGGCGCCGTACATGTGCGGCAGCACCGCCCGGGTGGTCAGGAAGGCACCGTCGAGGTGGATCGCCAGCATCTTCTTCCAGTCGGCGTAGGCGAACTGTTCGATCGGATTGACGATCTGGATGCCGGCGTTGGAAACGAGGATGTCAACGCCGCCAAGTTCGGCGACCGCGCGGCCGACGCCGGCGTTGACGGCGTCCTCGTCGGTGACGTCCATCGCCAGGCCGAGCGCGCGGCCGCCGTTGGCGACGATCCCGGCCGCGACTGCCTGGGCGCCGTCTTGATTGAGGTCGGCGATGGCGATCGCCGCGCCGGCGCGTGCCAGCTCGAATGCGATTTCCCTGCCGATGCCGCTGGCGGCACCGGTGACGATGGCAACCTTGCCTTCGAGGCTCATGCGGGACTCCTTGATTCAGGACGGCGCGCCAGTATCGGTTGCGCGCGTTACCTGGATTGTGGCCGTTGCAGGGTTGGCAGACCATTGCCCGAAGGTACGTCCAAGGCTCGCAACGTAGTTTGTCCGCCCCCACACCGTCATCCCGGCGAACGCCGGGACCCATCTTGAACTTGCCTGTCGACGTGGTTGTCGCCTCCGGATCGGCGCCGTCCACCGCGTCGGGGATTGCGCAGCCCCTTAATCGGACATCCTTGTCCGATGCGGGGCGCGGGCCATCCATGGCCCGCTGCTGCGCAATCCCCGACGCGGTGGACGACGCTTCGGCGATTCGTTACATGGTCTTCGGCGGGCGGGCACGATGCATCGGCCGGGTCCCGGCGTTCGCCGGGATGACGGGTGATCAGGCCTTCACGGCCTTCGCGGCCTTCGATTCCTCGACCAGCTTCTTTTTCTTCTTTTCCTGCTTCTTTTTCTTCTTGTCCGACTTCGGCTGCAGCATCGTGCCGGTGCAGCCAGGCGACCCGCAGCGGCACGCCCAGATTTCCTTCAGCTCGCGCGTGTGCTTCTCAGCCAGGGTGATGCCGTAGTTGTAGGACAGCTCTTCGCCCGGCGCGATGTCGCGGACCGCCTCGATGAACACCTTGTCGAGCCTGCGGTCCTTGCCCTCGGCTTCCTCGAGGACAGCCTCGCAGTTCGGCGAGCAGCTGTGGGTGATCCAGCGCGCGTCGTTGCCCTTGAAGTTGGCGTCGATGACGTACTCGTCATTGAGGGTGAACAGGAACGTATGGCCGGTGTCGATGTCGCCGCTCTCGCCGGCATCGACTTCCTCGTGGGTGCGGCGTGTGCCCTTGTATTCAATGACGCGCTCGCCCTTGGCGATCGGTTGGACGGCGAATACGCCGTTGCCATGGATGGCGGAGCGACGGGCGGCGATCTTGCGCGGCATGCGAAATCCGGAATGACGTGAGAGCGGACATTCTGGCCGGATCGGTCGCATCACGCCATCGCTCGCGCCTGTTGCCTGGCCGGTCCACGCCGATCAGCGCGTTGACGTCGGTCACCTCCCGATGTGCACGAAAGATGAAGACCACGACCCGCGCCACCCTGGCCATCGCCGTCCTGCTGCCCCTCGCTGCCTGCCAGAAGACGGCAGTGACCTCCCATGCCGGCAACGGCAACACCGCGCCAGCGCAGACGGACCTGCTGGCCCGTGGCGAGTACCTGACCCGCACCACCGGTTGCAACGACTGCCACACCCCGGGTTACGCCGAAAGCCAGGGCAAGGTCGACAAGGCCATGTGGCTGGTCGGTTCGCCGGTCGGCTTCCGCGGTCCGTGGGGAACGACCTACCCGACCAACCTGCGCCTGAAGCTGGCCACCATGACCGAGACCCAGTGGCTCGATTACAGCGCCACGCTGCGCACCCGCCCGCTGATGCCCGATTTCGCGATCCGTGACATGACTTTGGAAGACCGGCGCGCGATCTATCAGTTCGTGCGCTCGCTGGGCCCGGGCGGCCAGCCGGCGCCGGCGTTCGTTCCGCCGGGACAGAATCCGGCGCCGCCATACTTCGACCTGGTCCTTCCGGCCGCCCCGCCGGTCGCCGCCGCCGGCGGCACCTGACGGCAGCCTTCACGGCAGGACCCTGAACGCGGCGTTCCGCAGGCGAAACCGGAGCGTTCCGCCCCGGTCCTTGGCTGCTCGGGGCGGAAACCGTACAATTCCGGTACGGATTAACCGGCCCCGCCCCCATGCTCCGCGTCACCAAGCTCACTGACTACGCCACGGTCGTCATGACCGTCCTCGCGCATGGCTCCGACGCCGTCCTGAGCGCGTCGGAACTGGCTGAGCGCGCAGGTCTCGAGCCCACCACCGTGGCCAAGGTGCTCAAGCCGCTGGCCCAGGCCGGCCTGGTCGAGGGCTTCCGCGGCGCCAACGGCGGTTACCGCCTGGCCCGCCAGGCCGAGGACATCGGTCTGCTCGAGATCGTCACTGCCATGGAAGGGCCGCTCGGCATGACCGAGTGCAGCGTCCACGCCGGCAACTGCGGCATCGAGAAATCCTGTGGCGTGCGCGCCAACTGGCGGCGCATCAACGACGTGGTGATCGAAGCGCTACGCGGCGTGACCCTGGCGCAGATGCTGGTGCCGCCACCACCTCCCGAACACCCGGCAAAGCGCATCGACCTGCGCCTGGCCAACGCATAGCGGGCCCGGCCCGCCATGCAACAACGAACCCTGTAGGCAGCCCCCATGGCCACCGAAGTAATCGAAAACCCATCGTCGCAGAATCGTGAAATCCACGAGCAGCTTGGCCGCAAGTACGAGGCCGGCTTCGTCACGGACATCGAATCCGACAGCCTGCCGCCCGGCCTCAACGAGGACATCATCCGCGCGCTCTCGGCCAAGAAGGCCGAGCCCGAGTGGATGACCGAGTGGCGACTGGCCGCGTACCGGCATTTCCTCACCATGCCGATGCCGCACTGGGCCAAGCTCAACATCGCCCCGATCGACCTGCAGGCGCTGAGCTACTACTCCGCGCCGAAGGCCAAGTACGCCTCGCTCGACGAAGTGCCGCAGGAGCTGCTCGATACCTACGAGAAGCTCGGCGTGCCGCTGCACGAGCGCGCCAAGCTGGCCGGCGTCGCCGTCGATGCGGTGTTCGACTCGGTCTCGGTCGGCACCACCTTCCGCAAGGAACTGGCCGAGAAGGGCGTCATCTTCTGCTCGCTGTCGGAAGCGGTCCACGACCATCCGGAGCTGGTGAAGCAGTACCTGGGCAGCGTCGTGCCGACCGGCGACAACTACTTCGCCGCGCTCAATTCGGCGGTGTTCTCCGACGGCAGTTTCGTGTTCATCCCCAGGGGCGTTCGCTGCCCGATGGAACTGAGCACCTACTTCCGCATCAACGCGATGAACACCGGCCAGTTCGAGCGCACCCTGATCATTGCCGAGGAAGGCAGCTACGTCTCCTACCTCGAAGGCTGCACCGCGCCGATGCGCGACGAGAACCAGCTGCACGCGGCCGTGGTCGAGCTGGTCGCGCTGGACGATGCCGAGATCAAGTACTCGACCGTGCAGAACTGGTACCCCGGTGACGAGAACGGCGTCGGCGGCATCTACAACTTCGTCACCAAGCGTGGCGAGTGCCGCGGCGCGCGCTCGAAGATCTCCTGGACCCAGGTCGAGACCGGCTCGGCGATCACCTGGAAGTACCCGTCGTGCGTGCTGCTTGGCGACGATTCGACCGGCGAGTTCTATTCGGTCGCGCTGACCCACCACCGCCAGCAGGCCGACACCGGCACCAAGATGATCCACGTCGGCAAGCGCACCAAGAGCAAGATCATCAGCAAGGGCATCAGCGCCGGCCGTGGCCAGAACACGTACCGCGGCCTGGTCAAGGTGCTCGGCGGCGCCGAGGGCGCGCGCAACCACACCCAGTGCGACAGCCTGCTGATCGGCAAGAAGTGCGGCGCGCACACCTTCCCCTACATCGAAGTCCGGCACCCGACCGCGACTGTCGAGCACGAGGCGACCACGTCGAAGATCAGCGAGGACCAGCTGTTCTATTGCCGCAGCCGCGGCATTGGCGAAGAAGACGCGGTGTCGATGATCGTCGACGGCTTCTGCAAGTCGGTGTTCCGCGAACTGCCGATGGAATTCGCGGTGGAAGCCAAGAAGCTGCTGGAAGTGAGCCTGGAAGGCTCGGTCGGCTGAACCTGATGAACAACCCGGAATCGAACATGCTCAAGATCGAAAACCTCCACGTATCCGTCGCCGGCAAGGAAATCCTCAAGGGACTGTCGCTCGACGTCCAGGCCGGCGAGGTGCACGCGATCATGGGCCCCAATGGCGCCGGCAAGTCGACCCTTGGCAACATCCTGGCCGGACGCGAAGGCTATGAGGTCACCGCCGGCACCGTGACCTACGACGGCCGCAACCTGCTCGAGCTGGAGCCGGAAGAGCGCGCTGCGGCGGGCGTGTTCCTGGCGTTCCAGTACCCGGTCGAGATCCCGGGCGTGAACAACACCTACTTCCTGCGCACCGCCCTCAACGCCCAGCGCAAGGCGCGCGGTGAGAGCGAGCTGGACTCGATGCAGTTCCTCAAGCTGGTGCGGCAGAAGCTCGCCGTGCTGCACCTGAAAGACGAGTTGCTGCATCGCGGCGTCAACGAGGGCTTCAGCGGCGGTGAGAAGAAGCGCAACGAGATCTTCCAGCTGGCCCTGCTCGAGCCGCGCCTGGCGATCCTCGACGAGACCGACTCCGGCCTCGACATCGACGCCCTCAAGGCCGTCGCCGACGGCGTCAACGCGCTGCGCGATGCCGGCCGCGCGTTCCTCGTCATCACCCACTACCAGCGCCTGCTCGACTACATCAAGCCCGATGTCGTGCACGTACTCGCCGACGGCCGCGTGGTCGAGACCGGTGGCCCGGAACTGGCATTGCAGCTCGAAGAGCACGGCTATGCCTGGGTCAAGGACCGCATCGCGCCGGCGGCGGTCTGACATGAGCGCCCTGCTCGACTCCTTCGCCACCGCCTTCGACTCGCTTGCCGCGCGCGATGCCGCCGGCCTCGGCGAAAGCCGCAAGGCCGCGCTCGACGCCGTGCTGCGCGACGGCATCCCGCATGCCCGCGTGGAAGCCTGGAAGTACACGCCACTGCGTTCGCTGGAACGGCGCAGCTTCGCCGCCAGCGAGGCTGCGGTGCCGGCTTTCGGTGCCGCGCTGCTCGATGGCATCCCGGCACCGCGCGTTGTCTTCGTCAATGGCCGCCTCGATGCCGTCCACAGCGACATCGCCGGACTCGGTGACGGCATCTCGCTGCAGCCGCTGTCGCAGGTGCTGCGCGAAGGCGAGCCGCGCGAGGCGAACTTCCTTGCCCGCCGCTACGACCGCGCCGACGAGATCTTCGCCCGCCTGAACTCGGCGCTTGCCGACGATGGCGTGGTGCTGCGCGCCGAAGCCGGCGCCCGCGCCGCGCTGCCGCTGCACCTGGTCTTCATCGGCGCCGCCAGCGAGGGTGACCGCGCCTGGCACCTGCGCCATCTGATCGAGTTGCGCGAAGGCGCGTCGCTGACCGTGGTCGAGCACCACGTCGGCGTGAGCGCGCACAGCCACCTGGCGAACGCGGTGACGCATGTGCACCTCGGCGCCGCGGCGACGCTCAACCACGCCCGCGTGCAGGACGAAGGTGGCACCGCCACGCTGATCTCGCGCACCGATGCGGTGCTGGCGAAGGCGTCCGAGTACCGCCGCCTCGACCTTGAGCTCGGCGCTGGCCTGTCGCGGCACGAACTCAATGTCGCCCTGCACGGCGATGGCGCCAGGCTGCACGCCAACGGCGTCCTGCTCGCCACCGGCAAGCGCCACCTCGACACCCGCCTGGGCATCGACCATGTCGGCCGCGACGGCAGTTGCGACCTGACCTGGCGCGGGCTCGGCGCAGGTCGCAGCAAGGCCGCTTTCCACGGCGGCATCCTGATCCGCGAGGGCGCCGACGGCACCGCCGCCAACCTGTCCAACAAGAATCTGCTGCTGAGCGAAGGCGCCGAGATCGACACCCAGCCGGTGCTCGAGATCCACGCCGACGAAGTGCAGGCCGCGCACGGTGCCACCGTCGGCCAGCTCGACCCGACCGCGCTGTTCTACCTGCGTACGCGTGGCGTGCCAGTCGATCAGGCCCGGTCCTTGCTGACCGCGGCGTTCTGCCGCGAGACCCTCGCCGTGTTCCACGAGGCAGGCTTGCGCGAGACGCTCACCGCCCGCCTCGATGCCGCCCTGGCCAAGCTGGAGACTGCATGAACGCCTCGCTCGACAGCACCATCGACTGGGCCCGCGTCCGTGCCGACTTCCCGCTGCTGACGCGCCAGGTCCACGGCAAGCCGCTGATCTACTTCGACTCGGCCAACACCGGCCAGAAGCCCGAATCGGTCATCGCCGCAGTCGACGACTTCTACCGCCACCACAACGCCAACGTCAGCCGCGCCGTGCACGCGCTCGGCACCGAGGCCACGGATGCCTACGAAGGCGCCCGCAAGAAGCTGGCGGCGTTCGTCAACGTCCGTCCAGACGAACTGGTGCTGTGCAGCGGCACGACCTTCGCCCTGAACCTGGTCGCCTACTCGTGGGCGCTGCCACGGCTGCAGCCAGGCGATGCGATCGTGCTCACGCGCATGGAGCACCACGCCAACATTGTGCCGTGGCAACTGGTCGCCCAGCGCACCGGCGCCGTGATCAAGGTCGCCGAGCTCAACGATCGCGGCGAGCTCGACCTCGAGCGGCTGTACGCCCTGCTCACGCCGGACGCGAAGCTGCTGTCGCTGACCCACGTCTCGAACGTGCTGGGCACGGTCAATCCGGTGCGCGAGATCTGCCGCGAGGCGCGCAAGCGCGGCATCGTCACCGTCGTCGACGGTTCACAGGCCGCGCCGCACCGCGCGCTCGACATCGCCGCGATTGGTTGCGACTTCTACGCCTTCACTGGCCACAAGATGTCCGGCCCGACCGGCACGGGCGCGCTGTGGGCACGACGCGAGCACCTGGCCGCGATGCCGCCGTTCATCGGCGGCGGCGAGATGATCAAGGAAGTGCGCTTCGAAGGCACGGTCTTCAACGACCCGCCGCACAAGTTCGAGGCCGGCACGCCCAACATCGCCGGCTTCATCGGCCTCGGCGCGGCGGTCGACTACCTGTCGGCGCTCGGCATGCACCACATCGAAGCGCGCGAACAGGCGCTGCTCGCCCATGCCACCGAGGAACTGTCGAAGGTCGATGGCCTGCGCATCTTCGGCGAGGCACGCGAGAAGGCCGCGGTGATCAGCTTCCTGGTCGAGGGCGCGCACGCGCACGACCTGGCCACGCTGCTCGACCTGGAAGGCGTGGCGATCCGTTCCGGCCACCATTGCGCGCATCCGCTGATGCACCACTTCGGCGTCGCCGCGACCTGCCGCGCCTCGCTGGCTTTCTACAACACCCACGACGAGGTCGAGGCCTTCGTTGCGGCGCTGCGCAAGGTACGTAAACTGCTCGCATGAATACATCCATCGCCGTGACGCTTGCAGCGCCCGCCCTCCTGTTCCGCAACGCCACCCATGCCGACATCGACATGCTGGTCGCACTGGTCGAGTCCGCCTACCGCGGCGACGCCAGCAAGCAGGGCTGGACCACCGAAGCCGACCTGCTCGGCGGCCGCCGCACCGGCGCCGACGACATCCGCGGCTGCATCGATCGCCCGCAGAGCGCGATCCTGGTGGCCGAGCGCGAGTCCGGCGGCGGCGGCCGCGAACTCCTGGCCTGCGCCCACGTCGCGGTCGAGGACGGCGCCGGTTACTTCGGCATGTTCTCGGTCAACCCGACCCTGCAGGGCGGCGGCATCGGCAAGGTCGTCATCAACGAAGCCGAGCGCGTGGTCCGCGAGGACTGGGGCATTGCAACCATGCGCATGACCGTCATCGACGTTCGCGACGAACTGATCGCCTTCTACGAGCGCCGCGGCTACCACCGCACCGGCATCAAGAAGCCGTTCCCGTACGGCGACGAGCGCTTCGGCCAGCCCAAGCGCGACGACCTGCGTTTCGAGGTCCTGGAAAAGACCCTGACCTTATGAGTGACTGGGTCTTCGTCTGCGCGACCTCGCAACTGCTGCCCGGCGAATCGACCGTCGCCTGGGACGGTGACACGCCGATCCTGGTGGTCAACTACGACGGCGACTTCTATGCGCTCGAGGACAAGTGCTCGCACGAGGACTTCGAGCTGTCTGCCGGCACCTTCGACGGCGAGGAAGCCACGGTCGAATGCGTGCTGCACGGAGCGAAGTTCGATGTTCGAGACGGCCGCCCGCTGTGCGCGCCCGCCTATGAGCCGGTGACGAAGTTCCCAGTCAAGGTCGAGGACGGCGGGGTCTGGACCCGCGACGACCGCGCTTGATCCCTCGCTGGCCGGGCGGGACGAACCCCGCTCCGCCCCACGCCTCGCGCCCCCTGGCACCCCTCCTGTTGATCCCCCCGCCCGTCGGGTCGGTTGACCGTGCGCGGCACCCGGCCGCTACCACGTTCAGTTTCCATTGCAAATGGGAATCGCTCTCATTACCATTGCGGTTTGAGCGGCCGCCGTGCCGCACCTCGCCCAGGGATGCCCCCAATGTCCAACAGGAAGTTCGTCGTCTCGCCGCTTGCCGGCGCCCTCGCCGTTGCGATCACCGCGCTGGCCGTCGCCGGCCCCGCGCTCGCCAACCCGGCCGGTGAGCCGCAGGCCAAGGACCTCGACAAGATCGAAGTGCATGGCCAGTACGTCGACAAGCCCTCGTCGGTGAAGTACACCGAGCCGCTGCTCGACACGCCGCAGACGATCACCGTCGTCACCCGGGAAGTGATGGACCAGCAGAACCTGATCGGCCTGCGCGATGTCCTCAGCACCCTGCCCGGCATCACCTTCGGTGCCGGCGAAGGCGGCGGCGGCTACGGCGACAGCATCATCCTGCGCGGCTTCAACGCCAACAGCGACATCACCACCGACAACGTGCGCGACAGCGCCCAGTACAGCCGCACCGACAGCTTCAATCTCGACGCGATCGAACTGATCAACGGCTCGAACTCGGTCTACTCCGGCGCCGGCTCGGTCGGCGGCAACATCAACCTGGTCAGCAAGACCGCGCGCGAAGGTGACTTCACCGTGCTGCAGGCCGGCGCGGGCACCGACAGCTATGGCCGCATCACCGTCGACAGCAATACCGACTTCGGCAATGGCACTGCTTTCCGCATCAACGCGATGGTCCACCAGAACGACGCGCCGGGCCGCGACGTCGAGACCTTCGAGCGCTGGGGCATCGCCCCGTCGCTCGCCCTGGGCCTGGGCAGCGACACGCGCTTCACCCTGAACTACTTCCACCAGAGCGACGACAACATCCCGCAGTACGGCGTGCCTTACTTCAGCGCCTTTGGCGGTCCGCTGCCGGGTGTGGATCCGTCGAACTACTACGGTTACCGCAACATCGACAGGCAGGAGATCGATGTCGACATGCTCACCGGCGTGTTCGAGCACGACTTCAGCGACCAGATGACACTGCGCAGCCTCGCCCGCTACCAGCAGGTCGACCAGCTCAGCGTGGTCGATGCCCCGCAGGGGACCTGGTGCCTGGAAGGCGGCATCAATGCAGCCACCGGCCTGGCCTGCCCGCGTCCGCTGACGCCCAACACCTATCAGCCCAGCGGCCCGCGCGGCCATTCGCGTGACACCCGCAACGGCATCGCCATCAGCCAGACGGATCTGACCTCGCGCTTCGCCACCGGCTCGGTCCAGCACGCCGTGGTGGCCGGCGTCTCGTTCTCGCACGAGAGCTTCGACCTCGACACGGTCAACCTGCTGCGCTACCCGGACGGCAGCCCCGTCACGCCGCCGATCATGAGCCTGACCGACCCGGACTCGCTCTGGACCGGCCCGATCAATCCGTTCCTGGTCGGCCGCAGCGAAGGCACCCAGGACAACCAGGCCGTGTATGTGTTCGACACGCTCGAGTTCAACGAGCAGTGGATGCTGAACCTCGGCGCCCGCTACGAGCACAACGAGGGCGACAGCGTCAGCTGGAACATCAAGACCTATACCGCGCCGACATCGGCCAACCCGCGTCCAGACAACACCAACATCGGTGCGGTGCTCGGCCGTGCACCCGTCGCGGCCAACGAGGACGACCTGTTCTCCTACCGCGCCGGCCTGATCTTCAAGCCCGCCGCGAACGGCACCATCTACGTGTCGTACTCCAACAGCAAAACCCCGTCGAAGGCATCGGTCAACGGCTCGTGCACGGCAACCAGCATCACCGGTACCGCCAACTGCAACGTAGACCCGGAAACGGCCGTCAATTACGAGATCGGCACCAAGTGGGACATCGCCAACCGTCTGGCGCTGACCGCTTCGGTGTTCCGCAACGACCGCGACCAGTACAAGGTCGCCGATCCGGGCAACCCGCTCAACCCGAGCGGAGAGCAGCAGCTCGACGGCGAAGCGCGCGTGGACGGTGTCACCCTCGGCGTCGCCGGCCAGATCACCCACGACTGGTCGATCTTCGCCAATGTCACCTATCTCGACAGCGAAGTGCTGCAGGGCGTGTCCGACAACTGCATCGCCAACCCGAGCACCGCCTGCGGCAACACAGCCGCCAATCCCGACCCGCTCAAGGGCCGGCCGATCAGCGGCACGTCGGAGCGTTCTGGCAGCCTGTGGACCACGTACGACCTCAGCCAGTGGACGTTCGGCTACGGCGTCACCTATCAGAGCGGCTTCGAGTACTACACGGGCGTGGGCGCCAATGCTGGCGACATCAAGGGCTATACGACTCACCGTGCGATGGTCGGCTATGACATCAATGAGCGCCTGAGCCTGCAGCTCAATGCCAGCAACCTGTTCGACAAGGAGTACTACATCCGGGTCCGCAACAACGGCTGGTCGACCCCGGGCGACACCCGCTCGGTGGTATTGAGCGCCGCCTACAGGTTCTAATCCGGGCAACCCCGGGGGCAACTCCGGGATCCCCGGGAAACCGCGTCGCCCGGCCCTGGCCGGGCGGTCGCATTGAAGGAGCACGAGACGATGCTGTTGCAGGTCCCGCAAGTCCTCACCGCCGAGCAGGTTGCGCATTGCCGCACGCGGCTGGCGCAGGCCGGCTGGGCCGATGGCCGCGTCACCGCCGGCTATCAGTCGGCACAGGCCAAGGACAACGCGCAGCTGCCGGAGAACGATCCGGTCGCGCGCGAACTCGGCGCGCTCGTGCTCGAAGCGTTGGCACGAAACTCGACGTTCTTCTCCGCGGCACTGCCGCAGCGCATCTACCCTCCGCTGTTCAACCGCTATGGTGGCGGCCAGTCATTTGGTTTCCATGTCGACAACGCCGTGCGCTACGACCGCAGTGGCGGCGGCGCGGAGCCGGTCCGTACCGACCTGTCGGCGACGCTGTTCCTCAGCGCGCCCGACGACTACAACGGCGGCGAACTGGTGATCGAGGATACATATGGCGTACAGCGCGTGAAGCTGCAGGCCGGCGACCTGGTGCTGTATCCAGGCACCAGCCTGCACAAGGTCACTCCGGTCACCCGCGGTGAGCGCATCGCCTCGTTTTTCTGGATCCAGAGCCTGCTCCGCGAGGATGCGCAGCGACGCTTGATGTTCGACCTCGACGTCTCGATCAGGCGCCTGACCCAGGACGTACCCGATCACCCCGCTCTCGTGCAGCTGACCGGCGTCTACCACAACCTGCTGCGACGCTGGGCGGAGACCTGAGGGCGACACATGCGCGCTTCCTCCGCCACGCCAGCATTCAAACCGTCAACGGGTCGCGTGATGGCCCGTTGCCGTCTGCGCAGTGCAAACCACCCCGCAACGACAGGAGCATCACCATGCGATGGATCGCACCCACCCTCGCCACGGCCTTCGCCGTGAACGCCATCACCGCCCATGCCGGCCCCGGCACCGCTCCCGACAGCGGGCAACGACCGGTCTGGGCGATCGCCCATCGCGTCCTGACGACGGGCGGCGTCAGCGATGCCATCCGCCATGGTTCCAACGCGATCGAGATCGACCTGACCGCGTGGAAGGACGGCTGGTGGGCAGATCACGACGGCATCCCGACCAGCAAGGGCGACACCGCCGCGGCGATGTTCGAGCAGATCGCACGTGAGCGTCGCGCTGGAAAGACGATCAGCTTCGTCTGGCTCGACATCAAGAATCCGGACTACTGCCGCAGCAGCCGGGCCAAATGGCGCCATTGCTCGGTCGCCGCCCTGCGCGATCTGGCCAGGCGCACGTTGCAACCGGTCGGCGTGAAAGTGCTCTATGGCTTCTATGGCCGCAAGGTCGTCGGCGGCACCGGCTGGAACGACGTGGTCCCGCACTTCATCGACGGCGAGGCGGTGGCGCTGAACGGCGAGTACCGGCAAGTACGCGAGCAGTTCGACCGCCACTACGTGCCGTCCAATCGCCGGGTGATGGACTACGGCTACTTCAACATTCCGTTCCAGTTCGGCAATTGCCGCGAACCCGGCTACTTCACCTGCACCGAGATTCGCCAGGGCGCCGAAGCGACCCGCGCCGGGGAGTTCGCGCGGACGTTCAGCTGGACGACGACCGCCCGCTCCACCGGGCAGGCGCAGCTGCTGCTGGACAACGGCGCGGACGGCCTGATCCACGGTTTCAAGGCAACCTACTACTACGATCACGAAGACACCCGCAAGGCCGCCAGGGACATCCTCGACCATGTGCGCGCGACGCCGCACCTGCGCATGGCGACGATGGATGACCGTCCATTCGGCACCTAGCAAGAGCAAGAAGCCACGACCATGACCGCCCCCTCCGCCGCACCTGACATCGCCGCCCGCCAGCAGCGCCGTGGTTTCTGGCTGCGCACGCTGCACCAGTGGCACTGGATCAGTTCGGCGATCTGCCTGGTGGCGATGGTGCTGTTCTCCATCACCGGGATCACGCTCAACCACTCCAGCGTGATCGAGGCCAAGCCGGAGATCCTCAATCGCACCGTCGACATGCCGGCGTCACTGCTGAAGTCGCTGGGAAAGCGCGAGGACGGCAGCGCGCCACTGCCGGGCAGTGTCAGCGCGTGGCTCAACGACGTGCTGCCGGTGGCGATCGGCGCGCAGCCGGCGGAGTGGTCGGCAGCAGAGGTCTACGTGTCGTTGCCGCGCCCCGGTGGCGACGCCTGGCTCAGCATCGACCGCGCCACTGGCGCGGTCGAGTACGAGCGCACGTCGCGCGGCTGGATCGCCTATTTCAATGACCTGCACAAGGGTCGCAACGCCGGCGCCGCCTGGCGCTGGTTCATCGACATCTTCGCCATCGCCTGCCTCGTGTTCTGCCTCACCGGACTGTTCCTGCTGCAGATGCACGCGCGTCAGCGCCCCTCGACCTGGCCCTACGTGGTGCTGGGACTGGTGCTGCCGCTGCTGCTGGCGCTGCTTTTCATCCACTGACCTCGTACGAATCACTCCCCCGGAGATCCCATGCGTGTCCAACTGACCATCGCGCTGAGCGGACTGCTCGCCCTGCCGGCCTATTCGGCGGAGATCAACCTCAACCTGCAGATCCCGCAGCTCAACGTCGCCGAATACCACCGTCCGTACGTGGCGATCTGGGTGGAAGGCCCGGACCAGAAGGCCGCGGCCAACCTCGCGGTCTGGTACCAGCAGAAGGCGACCAGCGAAGGCGCCGGCACCAAGTGGCTGCCGGACCTGCGCCAGTGGTGGCGGCGCAGCGGACGCACCCTGAAGGTGCCGGTGGATGGCGTGACGGGTCCGACCCGTCCGGTTGGCAAGCACGCGCTGCAGTTCACCGATCAGCATCCCGAACTGGCGTCGCTGCCGGCTGGCGACTACACGCTGGTGGTGGAAGCCGCCCGCGAGGTCGGCGGGCGCGAACTGCTCAGGATTCCGTTCAAGTGGCGCGGCGCCAGCGATGGCAGCGCGCAGGGCAGCAGCGAACTCGGCCTGGTCACCCTGGCCAGCAAGCCCTGATTGCCCTGGCAACACCCCCCTTCCCGTCTCTGGAGCATTCCGCATGAAGCTGACCCTCAAGTTCGCCGCACTCGCACTCGCTTTGTCGCTGCCGCTGGCCGCGCAGGCACACAAGGCCTGGCTGCAGCCGTCGCAGACCGTACTCGCCGGCAACAACCCGTGGGTCACGGTCGATGCCGCCGTCTCCAACGACCTGTTCTATTTCAACCACGTGCCGCTGAAGACCGACAACCTCAGCATCACCGCGCCCGACGGCAGCCAGGTCGCCGCGCAGAACAGCGCCACTGGCAAGTACCGCACGGTGTTCGACGTGGAGCTCAAGCAGGCCGGCACGTACCGGATCGGCGTGGTCAACGACTACGTCGTCGGTCAGTGGGACGAGGACGGCAAGCCCAAGCGCTGGCGCGGGACTGCCGCGGCTTTCGCGACCGAAGTGCCCAAGGGTGCGAAGAACCTGCAGGTCTCGCAGTCGATCAGCCGCGTGGAGACCTTCGTCACCAACGGTTCGCCCAACCAGACCGCGCTCAAGCCCAGCGGCAACGGCCTCGAACTGGTGCCGGTGACGCATCCCAACGACCTGTTCGTCGGTGAGGAAGCGAAGTTCCGCCTGCAGATCGACGGCAAGCCGGCCGCCGGCATCGAGGTCGAGGTGGTGCGCGGCAACACGCGTTACCGCAATGCGCAGGACGAGATCAAGGTCAGGACCGACGCCAAGGGCGAGTTCGCGGTGACCTGGCCGGAAGCCGGCATGTACTGGCTCGAGGCCACCAGCGAAGACAAGAAGACGACCGTGCCGAAGGCCAAACAGCGCCGCCTGGGCTATGTCGCCACGCTGGAAGTACTGCCGCAGTAACGCCGAAGCAGATCGATGCAAGCTGCAAGCCAGACCCGTGGTGCCGTCGACGTTCTCGGCGGCGCCACCATGGGCACGACCTGGTCGGTGAAGCTGGTGGCCCAGCGCCACGCCGACCTGCACGTGCTGCACTCACGCATCCAGGCTCGCCTGGATGGCGTGGTCGCGCAGATGAGCAACTGGATTGTTCACTCCGACCTGAGCTGCTTCAATGCCGCCGCGGCCGGAACCTGGCACGCGCTGCCGGATGACTTCTGGACCGTGCTGTCCTGTGCGCTCGACATCGCGCGCGCCAGCGATGGCGCCTACGACCCGACCATCGGCGCGATCGCCGATGCATGGGGCTTCGGCCCGTCCGGTCACCATCACACGCCCCGCGAAGTGTCCGCCGACGTGCTCGCGGCGGTCGGCTGGCAGCGCATCGTCATGGACGCGGCAAGCAGGCGCGTCCTGCAGCCGGGCGGCACGCAGCTGGACCTGTGCGCGATCGCCAAGGGCTTCGCCGTGGATGCTGTCGCCGAACAACTGCAGGCGGACGGTATCGACAGCGCACTGGTCGAAGTCGGCGGCGAGCTGTCTGGTCGCGGCCGCAAGCCGGACGGCAGCCCATGGCGCGTAATCGTCGAAGCCTGCGCCGGCGACGAAGAGGTTGCGAACGAGGCGCGGGTGCTCGCACTCGATGGCCTGGCGGTCGCCACCTCCGGCGATCGCTGGCACAGTGCGGAGCGCGACGGTCAGCGCTACAGCCACACCATCGATCCGCGCAGCGGCCTTCCGGCACGCGACGTTCCCGCCGCGGTAACCGTAGCGGCCGGCAGTGCGATGCTCGCTGACGGCTGGGCCACGGCGCTGACCGTGCTGGGCGTGGAAGCCGGGCACGCCCTGGCCTGCGAGCACGGCCTGGCCGCGCGATTCGTCGTCACCGCGGACGGTGAATTCCACGAGCGCATGACGCCGGCATTCGCGGAACTGTTGCAGTCTTGAGTACGGTGACCGCCACTTCCCGGGCATGGCTCGGCAACGCGCTGGTGCTGGCGGCCCTGCTGGTGCTGGCACTTGCATTCGCGCGCTGGCAAACCGATGCGTGGTGGCTGGCATCACCGCGACCCGGGCGCTGGCTGCTGGCCGCGTTCGTGTTGCTGGTTTACCTGGGTATCTGCGCAACCTTCTTCGCGAGGGCGCGAACGCAGGCGCGATCGCAAAGTATCGCCGGTGATGAAAACACCGGCGACGATGCCGTCCTGCTGAGCTGGGCCAGCCAGACCGGGTTTGCCCAGCAGCTGGCCGGGCACACGGCCGACGCATTGCGCGGCGCGGGCATGCAGGTGCGGACCATGCCGCTGCACCGCGTCGACGCCGACGTCCTGCGCAGCCACCGGCGCGCGCTGTTCATCGCCAGCACCACCGGTGAGGGCGATCCGCCCGATCACGTGCTGGGTTTCACCCGCCACATGCTCGACAAGTCGATCCCGCTGGAAGGCCTGGAGTACGCGGTCCTTGCGCTGGGCGATCGGGCCTACGATCAGTTCTGCGGTTTCGGGCGGCGCCTCGACCAGTGGCTGCACCACCACGGCGCCAGGCCGTTGTTCGACCGCATCGATGTCGACGCCGGCGAGGCCGGTGCCCTGCGTCACTGGCAGCACCGGCTGGGACAACTCAGTGGCCACGCCGATTTCAGCGACTGGAGTGCGCCGGCCTATCAGGCCTGGCGCCTGCGCGAGCGTCGCTGGCTCAATGAGGGCAGCGTCGGTGGCCCGGTCTACGACGTTTCACTGATACCGGAAGACAGCGCCAACCTCGACTGGAACGCCGGTGACATCGCCGAGATTGGCGCGCGCCATCCGCACGATGCGGTCGCTGACTGGCTTGCCGGCTGCAGCCTCGATGGCAGTGCCGCGGTGAAGGTGGGCGACGCGATCGAACCGCTGGCGACCGTGCTGGCGAGGTCGCGTCTTCCGATCCCGCGTGATGTGCAGGGCAAGGACGCGCAGGCCATCGCCGACGGCCTGCAGCCGCTTCCGCATCGCGAATACTCAATCGCATCGCTGCCCGCCGACGGCAGCCTGCAATTGCTGATCCGGCAGATGCGCCATCCCGACGGCCGCCTCGGCTGCGGCAGCGGCTGGTTGACGGCATACGCCGCCCCAGGCGCGCGCATCGACCTGCGCATCCGCCGCAATCCCTCCTTCCATCCACCTGGCGATGACCGGCCGGTGGTGCTGATCGGGAACGGCACGGGCCTGGCCGGACTGCGCGCCCAGCTGAAGGCGCGCATTGCCGCCGGCCACCACCGCAACTGGCTGCTCTTCGGCGAGCGCCAGGCCGGGCATGACCTTCACTATCGCGACGAAATCGAGGCCTGGTTGCGCGATGGCCGCCTGCAGGAACTCGACCTGGCCTTCTCCCGCGATGACCCGGCGCGTCGCACATACGTGCAGCACCTGCTGCGCGGAAAGATCGAGCAGCTGCGTACGTGGATCGCGCAAGGTGCATCCGTCTACGTCTGCGGCAGTCTCGAAGGCATGGCGCCTGAGGTCGATGCCGTGCTGCGCGAAGCGGTCGGCCTGGACGCGCTGGAAACCATGGCTGCCAATGGGCGCTATTGCCGGGACGTTTATTAAGGCGAACCGATCGTAGCCCGGGTAAGCGAAGCGCACCCGGGGTGGCGACGCGCAACAACCCCGGGTGCGCTTCGCTTGCCCGGGCTACGGTGTATGGGACGGCGTGACGCACGCTATCCCGGGTGCGCTTCGCTTACCCGGGCTACGTGTACGGGCTACGCCGGTAGCGGCTCGATACGGATCAACAGGGCTTCACCGCCACCGTCGAGCACGTGCCGCACGCGCTGCGAGCCGGCGGCAATGATCGCGGTGTCCGCCGCTGCCAGCGCCGGCAATCCGGAGTCGTCGGCATACCTCGCCTGTCCGGCAATCAAATGCACGATCCAGGTGCTGTCGGGCTCGGCAAACAACACCATCGGTCCGACCAGTGGACGATGCCACAGGTCCGCGCGCACACGATCACGCCGCCACATCAGGTTGAAGTCGTGGGTGAGGCCATCGATCAGTTCACCGGCCACGGAACGCTCGCCGGCGAATCGCAGCCGGTCGTGGGGCGGCAGCAGCTCTTTCACTTCACCGTCGTCAAACCGGAGGCGCAGGCCGTTTCCCGCCAGCAGGACCAGCTCGCGGTCGATGCCGGGAAACGAGGAGAACGGGGCGTCACGTTCGATCTCGGCGATAGACAGGCGCCAGTCCCAAGGGGCGTCTGCTGCCGGGACGTGCGCGTGGATTTCGCGCGTCCATCCCATCTGGTTTCGCCAGCGTTCGCGGCGGTACTCGTTGGCCGGGATCACCCACGACCGGCTGCTGCGTTCGGGTGCCATCACCTGTGACGTCGCCTGTACGGGAACTCGAGGCTGACAGTCTAGCGGCGCCGGTTGCACGCGTATGCGGCAGACAGCCCGGTATTCCAGCATGGCGCGCGACGCAAGGCGCCACCCCGTCGCAGTCCGTTGCAGCGGGGTGGCAGTACATCCTTGTCCAGGGATCTCCCCTGAGTCCCTTCGGGCATCCGTGCCAGTTCACCCGCCGACCCGTCCGCGCGAACGACCCGGCAGGAGACCTTCAGCGGCTCGCCGTCTTCGCCGGCACCGATGGTTTGGCGGCGGGCTTGCCGGCCGCGGGCTTTGCCGACACCGGTTTGGCGGCGGCCGCCGGCTTCGCCGGAACCGCGGCGGCGCCGGAGAATACGATGCGATCGAGGTTCTTCTCGACGGTCTTGAGGCCTACGCCCTTGACCATTGCCAGTTGCTCGGCGCTGCGGAACGGTCCGTTCGCCTTGCGATAGGCCACGATCGCCTCGGCCTTGCCGGGCCCGATGTTGACCATGACCCGGTCGATGGTGGCGGCGTCGGCAGTATTGATGTTGACCTTTTCCGCGGCGTTGGCCGCGGCCGCGACTAGCAGTGAGAGCAGCAACGACAGCAGCGTCAGGACCCTTCTGGCGGGTGATTGCATGGTGACTCCATGGGTTGGGGTGGGATGAAAGCGCGGGCATTCAGTCTCGGCAGGCGCCTGCGCCCGGCGTATCGCCATGGGCATCGCAACCGGCCCGGCCCATTCCCCTGGCAACGGTCGGGAATCGCCTACCGGCCGGGGCTTCGCGGGGAAATGAAGCGCGTCCGCGCCCTCCGGCGCGGCGGTTCGGCCGCCGGGGAAGCGTAAACTTGCGTTTTCCCCCGCTCCGAGGCCCCCCTCCATGGACACCAGCAAGGTAGATCGATTCGTCAACGGCAAATGGGATGACGAGATCGTTCCCCAGCTCGTCGAGTACATCCGGATCCCGAACAAGTCGCCGATGTTCGATGCCGACTGGGTCAAGCACGGCTACATGGAGGACGCGGTCACGCTGATGGAGCGCTGGGCCCGGGCGCAGCCGATCGCGGGCATGCAGGTCGAGGTGGTGCGCCTGGAAGGCCGCACGCCGCTGATCTTCATCGACATCCCGGCGGCCCATGGCGGCAGCAACGACGATTGCGTGCTGCTCTACGGCCATCTCGACAAGCAACCGGAAATGACTGGCTGGGATCCGGAGTTCGGTCCGTGGACGCCGGTCATCAAGGGCGACCGCCTGTATGGCCGCGGCGGCGCCGATGACGGCTACGCGATCTTCGGTTCGCTCACCGCCGTGCTGGCGCTGCAGGAGCAGCAGCTGCCGCACTCGCGCTGCGTGATCCTGATCGAGGCCTGCGAGGAATCGGGCAGCTACGACCTGCCCGCCTATGTCGACCATCTCGCCGCCCGCATCGGCAAGCCGTCGCTGGTGGTGTGCCTGGACTCGGGCTGCGGAAACTACGACCAGCTGTGGTGCACGACGTCGCTGCGCGGCCTGGCCGGCGGCAACTTCACGGTCAAGGTGCTCAGCGAAGGCGTCCATTCCGGCGACGCCTCGGGCATCGTGCCGTCGAGTTTCCGCCTGTTGCGCCAGCTGCTGTCGCGCCTTGAAGACGAGAACACCGGCAAGATCCGCATCGAAGACCTGTTCGTCGAGGTACCGGCCGAGCGCATGGCGCAGGCGCGCGAAGCGGCGAAGGTGCTCGGTACCGAGATCTTCGACAAGTTCCCGCTGCTGCCGGGGATGAAGCCGATGTTCGCCGAGAACGCGCCGGGTGACCTGACCGAGCTGGTGCTCAACCGCACCTGGCGCCCGGCGCTGTCGGTGACCGGTGTCGACGGCATGCCGCCGCTGGCGTCGGCTGGCAACGTGCTGCGCCCGCACACGTCGGTGAAGCTGTCACTGCGCCTGCCGCCGACCCTGGATGGCAAGCGTGCCGGCGAACTGCTCAAGGACGTGCTGCTGCGCGATCCGCCGAACGGCGCCCAGGTCAGCCTCGACCTTGAAAAATCCTCCAGCGGCTGGAATGCTCCGGCACAGTCGCCGTGGCTGACCAGGGCCATCGACTCGTCGAGCCGCGATTTCTTCGGCCAGCCGGCCATGTACATGGGCGAAGGTGGCTCGATTCCGTTCATGGGCATGCTTGGCGAAAAGTTCCCCGGTGCGCAGTTCATGATCACCGGCGTTCTCGGCCCGCACAGCAATGCGCATGGTCCGAACGAGTTCCTGCACATTCCGATGGGCAAGCGCGTCACCGCCTGCGTCTCACGCGTGATCGCCGAGCACCACCTGGCCAGCCAGCGTGGCGAGACCACCGGCGTGGCCGCGGTGGCCGGTGCGCAGGAGCGCGGCGACCACGGTTGCTGCTGAGCTGATCCATCGCCCGACCCTGGCCACGGGGCGGACTATCCCTCCCCCCGGCGGGGAGGGAGAACCGCAGTGCTAGGATGCGCTCGCGTTACCAACCAATCAGGAGGGAGCGATATGGGCAGCATCGTCTATACGATCATCATTGGTGCGGTCATTGGTGTCCTTGCACGTTTCTTCAAGCCCGGCGCGGATCCGATGGGATGGATCCTCACCATCCTGCTCGGCATCGCCGGCGCCTACATCGGCAGCCTGCTGTATTCCGGCGCCGGCTTCATCGGCTTCATCATCTCGATCATCTGCGCCGTCCTGCTGCTCTTCATCTACGAGTTCATCCGCAGCAAGACCGCAAAACCGGTGGCGTGATCGCCGCGCAGCAAAACAAAACCCCGGCATTGTCCGGGGTTTTTTTTGTGTGCGCATCAGTAGCCCGGGTAAGCGCAGCGCACCCGGGAATGAGGCATGCACCCCGGGTGCGCTTCGCTTACCCGGGCTACTTACTCCAGCAGGTAGTCGATGACCCGCTGCGCCAGATGTTCGGCAGTGTCGTTCACCGTGTCGAGTTTCAACTCGGCCGCCTCCGGAATTTCGTAGGGCGAATCGATACCGGTGAAGTTGCGCAGCTGACCCGCACGGGCCTTGGCATACAGACCCTTCACGTCGCGCTTCTCGGCCACCGCCAGCGGCGTGTCGATGAAGACCTCGACGAACTCGCCACTGTCGAACAGCTCGCGCGCCATGCGCCGTTCCGCACGGAACGGCGAGATGAAACTCACCAGCACGATCAGCCCGGCGTCGGCCATCAACTTGGCCACTTCGGCGACGCGGCGGATGTTCTCCACCCGGTCCTCGTCGGTGAAGCCAAGGTCCTTGTTGAGGCCATGGCGGACGTTGTCGCCGTCGAGGATGAAGGTGTGGTAGCCCAGCGTGTGCAGGCGCTTGTCGACCAGGTTGGCGATGGTTGATTTGCCAGAACCGGACAGGCCGGTGAACCAGAGCACGCGCGGCAACTGGCCCTTGATGCGGGCTCGCGCGGTCTTGTCGACATCCAGGTGCTGCCAGTGGATGTTGCCAGCGCGCCGCAGCGCGAACTCGAGCGTGCCGGCGGCGACCGTCGCATTGCTCTGCCGGTCGATCAGGATGAAGCCGCCGAGCGTGCGGCTGTCGGCATAGGCCTCGAACGGCACGGGCTGATCGAGGTAGAGGTTGCAGTAACCGACCTCGTTGAGCTCCAGGTGCTTGGCCGCCAGCGGCTCCTGGGTGTTCACATCGATCTTGTGCTTGATCTCGGTGACGCTGGCGCTGACGGTACGCGTGCCGATCTTCAGCCAGTACGGCCGGCCCGGCAGCAAGGCCTGCTCGCCCATCCACAGCATGTGCGCGGCGAACTGGTCGGCGACCTGCGGCGGCTTGTGCGCGTCGGCGATGATGTCGCCGCGGCTGATGTCGAGCTCGTCGCGGAGCGTCAGCGTCACCGCCTGGCCCTCACCGACAAGCGCAAGGTCGCCGACCGCGGTGACGATCCGCGCGACCGTCGAGCGCCGGCCCGACGGCAGCACCACGATTTCGTCGCCGGGCCGTACCGCACCGGCCGCGATGGTGCCGGCAAAGCCGCGAAAATCCTGGTCGGGGCGGTTGACCCATTGCACTGGCAGGCGGAAGCCGATGTCGGCGTCGCTGCGGCTGGCGTCGACGTTCTCCAGGTACTCGAGGACGCTGGGGCCGTCGTACCACGGCGTGTTGGTCGAGCGCTGGATCAGGTTGTCGCCCTGTAGCGCCGACAGCGGCACCGCCTGCACGTTGGCGATGCCGAGGTGATCGGCCAGCACGCGATAGCCGGCGACGATCTCGTCGAACACGGCGAAGTCGAAGCCGACCAGGTCCATCTTGTTCACCGCCAGCAACACGTGGCGGATGCCCAGCAGCGAGGCGATGTAGGTATGCCGGCGCGTCTGCGCCAGCAGGCCCTTGCGCGCATCGACCAGGACCACGGCGACGTCCGCGGTGGAGGCACCGGTGGCCATGTTGCGCGTGTACTGCTCGTGGCCCGGGCAGTCGGCAACGATGAACTTGCGCTTGTCGGTGCTGAAGAAGCGGTAAGCAACGTCGATCGTGATGCCCTGCTCGCGTTCGGCCGACAGGCCGTCCAGCAGCAGGGCGTAGTCGATCTCGCCGTTGCGCGTGCCATGGCGGCGGCTGTCGGATTCCAGCGCCGACAGCTGATCGTCGAACAGCGCGCGGCTTTCGTACAGCAGGCGCCCGATCAGCGTGCTCTTGCCGTCGTCGACGCTGCCGCAGGTGATGAAGCGGAGCAGGCCCTTGGTCTCGTGGCGCTGGAGGTAGGCGGCGACTTCGGAGGTGGCAGTTTCGGAGACAGCAGAATCCGGGGCGGCAACGTCGGATGCGTTCGTGATGCCCATCAGAAATAGCCCTCCTGCTTCTTCTTCTCCATCGACGCGGTCGGATCGTGATCGATCACGCGGCCCTGGCGCTCCGACGTCGTGGCGACCAGCATCTCGGCGATGATCTTTTCCAGTGTATCGGCCTGCGAATCGATCGCACCGGTCAGCGGGTAGCAACCAAGCGTGCGGAAGCGCACCTGGCGCAATTGCGCGGACTCACCCTCGCGCAGTGGCAGACGCTCGTCGTCGACGAGGATCCACGCGCCGTCACGCTCGACCACCGGTCGCTCCGCGGCGAAGTACAGCGTCGGCACCGGAATCTTCTCGCGATAGATGTAGAGCCAGATATCCAGCTCGGTCCAGTTCGACAGCGGGAACACACGCACCGACTCGCCCTTGTGGATGCGGGTGTTGTAGAGGCTCCACAGCTCCGGGCGCTGGCTCTTCGGGTCCCAGCGATGTTGCGCGCTGCGGAACGAGAAGATGCGTTCCTTGGCCCGCGACTTCTCTTCGTCGCGGCGCGCGCCACCGATCGCGGCATCGAAACCGTGGTGGTCCAGCGCCTGCTTCAGCGCCTGCGTCTTCATGACGTCGGTGTGCACGGTGGCGCCGTGGCTGATCGGGCCGATGCCCTGCGCCACGCCGTCGGGGTTGGTGTGAACGCGCAGCTCGACGCCGGTCTCGTCGGCGCGGCGATCGCGGAAGGCGATCATCTCGCGGAACTTCCAGCCGGTGTCGACGTGCAGCAACGGGATCGGCGGCTTGCGTGCCGGCGCGAACGCCTTCAGCAGCAGGTGCAGCAGCACCGAGCTGTCCTTGCCGATCGAGTAAAGCAGGACCGGATTGCGGAATTCGGCAGCCACCTCCCGCAGGATGTGGATGCTCTCGGCTTCGAGGCGGTCGAGGTGGCTCAGGTCGACAGGCAGGGTCATCGTCGGTGGGTTGGGTTGCGGGACGCCAGGGCGGGATGCGTCCAGCCAGGGGCGGTCGCGGCTATCT
>DATDBK010000137.1:0-7500 GCA_036524935.1 Lysobacter sp.
GGTCACCGGGTACGCTTCGACTTCGCCGTACCACTCGCCGGACTTGTACTTGGCGACGAATGCGCGGGTGTCGCTCTGCAGGCCGGTGCTGCTGACAGTGACGTTGGAGCCCGAATTCTCGCGGGAGATGATCTCCGACAGGGCCGACTGCAGCGCCTGCGAGAACTGCTGCGGATTGTTCGCCACCGCGAAGGTGCCGTGGCCGTTCACCGCGGCGTGCAACAGGTCGTCGATGCGGTGTTCGTCTTCCGCGTCGGTCGGATCCGGCCAGGTGAAGGAGGTTGCGCCATCGCGCAGGACGTCGGCGACGCTGGTCTGGGTCAGGGTGCCCTTCAGTCCGATCGAGATGCCGAACGTCACCATGTGCTGCCAGAACGCCGGATTGGCGGTCGAGGCAGGCACGATGTTGGACATGCTGGGCATCAGGTCCTTCTTCCAGTACTCCATCGCCACGTCGGCCAGGGTCTGCGTCTTGCTGTCCTGGTACGGCGCCGACACCGTGTAGGTCGGCGAACCGCCGATCGACGGTCCTGCCGTGCCGTCGGAGTTGCCGACATCGACCAGGCCGTCGTTCCAGTAACCGTCGGTGGTCAGCAGCGCGTAGTTCTGACGGCAAGCCAGGGCGTTGGTCGTGGCCGGACCGTACGGGCCCGTTGCGCCCTTGGCACCAGTCTGGTTGTCGCTGAAGTACTGACCCACGCGGTTGAGTGCGGTCTGGAGCGGCGTACGGCCGCTGCCTTCGGCGGCGTGCAGGCGGGTGAACCAGTCCGTCCGGTTCGTCGATGCGGCCGTGCCGGTGACGTCCTCGAACAGACCGTTATGGGTGGCGACCGGAATGTACTTGGTCGAGCGGTTCCAGATCGTCGTGTAACCGACGCGGTACTTCGAACCGGTCAGCGAACTGAAGGCCTCGCTGGCACCGGCCTTGGCCGCCTTCATGCGCGTGCGGTGGTACGAGTACCAGGTCGCGTAGTTGATTTTCTCGTTTGCTTCCGAGCGACCGGTCGGCGTCACCTGCGTGCAGTTGCGCCAGCCGGCGCCGCTGCCGGTCGTGCAGCCGACGCTGGTGTTGTCGATGTAGGTGACATTCAGGCTCAGGCCGCTGAACGTGTTGTTGCCGTCAGCGCGGATGCCGATGTGATAGACGCCCGCCGTTGGCGTCGCAAACGTACAGCTGTGGGCGCGACCGTTCTGCTCGCGTTCGCAGTCATTGTCGTTTGTGGTGGGGTTCGAGCCGAACCTGACGTACAGGTCAGGATCGCCGCCGCTGCCATCGGCAGTGGTGACTGTCAGGTCCTTGGCCTGGGCCGGAACCGTGACTGTATGGTAGATCCAGTTGCCACTCGTCGCGGTCAGGTTGGTCAGCGACAGCAGGCTGATCGGTGCCGCCGCGGTACCGTCAAGGTACTCGCTGCGGTAGATCGTTCCGTCAGTCAGGATCTGGTACCGATAGTAGTCGGCCACCTGGGTGGACGCGGCAAGCTCGATGGCCTTGGTCTTGGGCGCATAGAACGTCTGCACGCTGTTGGCGAGGTTGGTGCTGCTCGATGCCAGGCTGAGATCGTCGTACGCGGCGTCGTAGCTGGTGCCACCCGTGATGGTGGCGCCGGCGGCGTTCTTCCACGGCAGATAGTCGATGTTCGGATTGTAGGAAAGCGTGTTGAGCGAGTAGGTACGGCTCTCGATGCGGATCGGGCTCGTCTGCGGCGGATCATCCGGCATCGTCGTGTACTCCATCGAACCGGAGTCATCGAGGATGAACATGATGTTCGGCGGCACCGGCGAGGCCGATTGTAGTGGTGTGGGCGGAATGACGAGCGCGGCGTGGCCTGGCAGCCCTGCCAATGTGGCCACGAAGCCGAAGCCCAGGGCGTACAAGCGGTTTCGGCTACCGCGCCGCGCCGCGCGGTTACGATTGGTGTCGGTATGCAAGGTCATTTCCCCAGCTCTTAGTAGCGGCGATAGATGGACTGCAGGAGAACCTGCGAGCGTCCATCGGCCTTGTAACGTGCACTGATGCGGTAGCGATGGCCCATGCAACCTGGTTGCACTTCGCCGGCGCCGCTGGTGACCTTGTCGCAGTTGTACCAGTTGGGAAATTCGCCGAGGTACTCGACGAGGTACTGCAGATCGCCGGCGGTGCCTACCGCGAGGTCGTTCTGCGTGCCGGTGCCAATCTTTGCCGCATCGACCCAGCCAACATTGCCGAGCGACCGGTCGGCACCGTTCACGGGCTGGCCGCAAACGCCACTGGGATTGCTGCAGTCGGCAACCGAGGGTACGGCGGTCAGGGCCTGGGCGACCGCCTCGCCCTGGCGCAGGGCCGACTCGGCCGACTGGAATGCCAGGCTGCGGTCAAACAGGTTGCCGCTCATGCGCTCGCCGAGCAGCGTGCCGCGCAGGCTCGCCAATCCAAGCAGCGTCATGATCAGCAGCAGAATCAACACCACCAGCAGCGCGACGCCGCGCTGCGAGGCCATGGAAGGTACGGGGCGCTTGCGGGAAGTCATGAGGTCCGGTTCCGGAGAGAAACGACATGGCGAATGGATCGGCGCAGGCCTTTGCCATCGGTGCCGGCCTTGATGCGATCGGCGTCGCTGTCCTGCTGCCCTTCGAATTCGAGTTCGATGCGGACGGCTTTGACCTTCTTCCAGGCGTTGGCGGCGGCGATCACGGTGGAAGTGGCGTAGGTGCTTGAACCTTCGACCAGGTACGTCAGCTGGAGCCCGCCCACCCCGGCCGCGGGCGTGGAGATGCCTTCGAGAATCTCGGACTCCTGGTCGAGGACGCGCCGATACAGCGAATTGCCGCCGCGACCGTTGGCGTTCACGTACCAGCGAACCGCATTGAGCTTGGCCACCATCGCCGGCTTGCCAGCCGCGGCATAGGCGTAACCGAACGCACCACAGCTGGGGCCAACGCCGAGGTTCTGGCTGCAGTTCTTGGCGGTATTGTTCGACACTTCGATGTCGTTGCCGGACGGCGCGGTGATGCGAAATATGGCCGCCTGGGTGTTGTCGCAGGCCACCACCACGTCATCGACAGCGAAGTCGGTCGCCGCCCGCGTCAGCGTGAATGTGTTGGAGGTGTATGTATTGACCGAGATCACGTCATCGCTGGCCGAATGCAGTTCGATCGCGTCCGTGCCTGCCACCGTGCCTCCGAGCCCGCCGTTGTCGTAACCGACCAGGCCATCGCCCCAGTTTTTCCACCACGCCGTACCCACTACCACATTGGCCATCGGCAGCATGGGAGCCTGTCCCGCCATTGCAGGGCCGGGCTGCGCGCAGGGGGTGCCGTCGGCATCGCGGATATCGCGCGCCATCAGCTCGAACGCCATGCGCGCGCCCTCCTGGACCCGCCCCAGACTTTCGGTGGCCGCGTAGCTTTTGCGGTTGGTCATGAAAATACCGACCGCGCCCACCGTGACCAGCAGGCCGATCAGCATCGCCACCATCAGCTCGACGAGGGTGACGCCGCGAACGCCACGCCGTGAGTGGCCGGTCCGCACCATGGAATTGCTCATATCTGCACCATCGTCTTCAGCGTCTGCGCGCTGTTGCCACCGGATCCACGCGAGTCGTCCCATTCCACCGTGATGGTGTAGACACCACCGGCGAATTCGATCGTCCCGCACGCGCTGCCGCCCATCACTGCCTGCATGTCGCGGATCCAGTCCTGCTGGTCGGCATCGCGCAGCAGGTCGGCCGGGGTGCCGGCGGCGGTCGGCACGGTGCAGGTGTGTGCCAGCGCGTAGTTGCCGGCACGCGCGCTCACCAGATTGGCCCGCATCGCATCGAGGATGGTGTAGCTGGCGATTACCGCCTGGTTACGTTCCAGCGAGCTCTGGCTGTTCCTCAGTGCAGTCGCCTGCAAGGCGGCCACGCCCAGCAGGCCGATGGCGAGCACAAGTACCGCGATCAGCACTTCCAGCAGGCTCATGCCGCGTTGCGAGCCACGTGGAGCGGATGGTTGGCGCCGTTGCGAATGATTCATGGGAGATTCCAGTAGTTCGTATCTGCGATCAGGCTCAGTCACACACGCCGGCCGTGCTGGCCCGCTCCACCCTGACCCGTCCGCCGGCGCCGATGGCGACGTTGCGCACGTTGTCAGCGGGCACGGTATCGGCCATGCAGACGCGGATCTGTCCGGTGAGCAGTTGCCCGCCCTTGTCCCGGGCCATGCCGTCGGAGCGGAACATCACGATGCCCTCGGTCACAGCGTTGTTGGCCTTGATGGTCAGTGGGGTTGCCACGGAGTTGGTCAGGATGATTTCCTCGCCGGCATCGACGCTGGCATCGGCATCGGCATCGGCGAACACCACCCAGCCGCCCGAGGTGCCGACACCGCTGCAGGTCGCCGCGTCGGCGGAGCTGCACAGCACCACCCGGCCGTTGCGACGGATGGCTTCCATGCGCGCGGCCTGCAGCGAAGCCACGAGATCGTTTGCTGCTGCGCTGAGCCGGCTGGAATTCTGGACCAGGCGGAAGCCCGGAATCGCCACGGCCATCAGCACACCCAGCACGGTCAGGGTGATGGCGAGTTCGACCAGGGTGAAGCCACGATTGGCGCCATGCGAAAGACGTCGGACTTGTTGACTACGAAGCGGCATCGTCCCCTCCCCGGGAAGCTTGCCCAGTCAACATAAGGAGCGTCGGGGGGAAGCGCCAGCGACAACCGATTAGCGGACCCGACGACGGAATGAGCGGTGGGAGCCGCCATGGGTCGCATTGGCAAGGCATGATGGCCGTCACGCCGGAACCCCTCGCAGGACATGACCCCATCGCCCCCCAGCCATCCGCTGGACACCCTCTGGCAAGCGCCAACCATCATTTGGGCATTGATCGCCGGCGAGGGCGTCTCGGTAATCCTGGCGCTGGCGCCCGGGATCAGCCAGGACCGCTGGGTGTATTTCGGGCTGACCTCGATCCTGGTGCAGTGGGTGCTGCTGCTGAGCCTGGCCATGCTGTACCTGGTCCGGCGCCCTCTGGTGCGGTTGAAACCGCAGAGCGTGGCCTACGTCGCGCTTTGCGTGCTGCTGTTGAGCACCTGGCTGGTCGGATCACTGACATGGCTGCTGCTGCACGACCTGTGGTCGCTCGAACGCGACGACTGGCAATCGCTGTTCCTGCGCCTGACCGGCATGGCATTGGCTGCGGGCCTGCTCGGACTTGCCGCGTTCCAGAACCATTGGCGGGCCCGACAACTGGCGGTCCAGGCCAAGCAGGCCCAGCTCGAAGCCCTGCAGGCCCGCATCCGCCCGCACTTCCTCTTCAACACGCTCAACACTGGCGCGGCGCTCGTGCACCGGAAGCCGGAAGAAGTCGAGCGGCTGCTGCTGGACCTGGCCGATCTGTTCCGCGCCGCCCTGGCCGGTCCGCGCGACATCTCGCTCGAGGACGAACTGGCCCTGGCCCGCCGCTACCTCGAAATCGAGCAGCTACGCTTCGGCGAGCGACTGCAAGTGGACTGGCAGTTGCCGAAGGAAATCCCGGCGGTGACTGTGCCGGCCCTGTCGATCCAGCCGCTGGTCGAGAACGCGATCCGCCACGGCATCGAACGCCGGGCCGACGGTGGCCTGATCGAGATCGCGGTCACGACCACGCCGGAGACGGTGATCGTGCGCATCATCAATCCGCTGTCGACCGGCGGCCGCGACAATCGCGGCCATCACGTCGGGCTCAACGCCTCGCAGGTGCGGATCGAGGCACTCACCGGTGGCCGAGGCAGCGTGATCACACAGCAGGAAGGCAAGCGGTTCATCGCGACGGTGCGCTTGCCGGTGTCGAAGGGGTAGAGCCCTGCGCTCACCCCAACCCCTCTCCCGCGAACGGGAGAAGGGCTCAACGCGTCAGGCAACGACGCGGTAGCAGGGCTTGTACTCGCCGGCGATCTTCATTCGGCGCTGCTCGACGAATGCGCGCAGCAGCGCATCGAGCGACTGCATCATGTCGGCATCGCCATGGATCTCGAACGGACCGTGCGCCTCGATCCGGCGCATGCCGTCTTCCTTGACGTTGCCGGCGACGATGCCGGAGAAGGCGCGACGCAGGTCGGCGGCCAGCTCGTGCGGCTTGCGGCCGTGGTGCAGGTCGAGCGACGCCATCGCCTCGTGGGTCGGCACGAACGGACGCTGGAACGCCAGCGGGATATCGACCGACCAGTTGAAGAAGAACGAGTCCTTCTGCGCGATGCGGTGCTCGCGAACCTTGCGGATGCCCGCCGTCATGCGCTTGGCGACCTTGTCCGGGTCGCCGACGATGATCTCGTAACGCTTCGTCGCTTCCTCGCCCAGGGTCAGGCGGATGAACTTGTCGATCTGCTCGAAGTACGGCGCCGATGCGGTCGGGCCGGTGAAGATCAGCGGGAACGGCAGGTGCGCGTTTTCCTCGCGCAGCAGGATGCCGAGCAGGTAGAGGATCTCCTCGGCCGTACCGACGCCACCCGGGAACACGATGATGCCGTGGCCCAGCCGGACGAACGCCTCCAGGCGCTTCTCGATGTCCGGCATGATCACCAGGTGGTTGACGATCGGGTTCGGCGACTCGGCGGCAATGATGCCCGGCTCGGTGATGCCGATGTAGCGGGTGCGGCTGCGGCGCTGCTTGGCGTGCGCGATCGTTGCGCCCTTCATCGGTCCCTTCATCGCGCCCGGACCGCAACCGGTGCAGATGTCGAGGCCGCGCAGGCCCAGCTCGTAGCCGACCTGCTTGGTGTAGACGTACTCGTCGCGCGAGATCGAGTGGCCGCCCCAGCACACGACCAGGTTGGGTTCGGTCGGATGCAGGATGCGCGCATTGCGCAGCAGGCCGAACACCGAATCGGTGATTCCTGACGTCGTTTCGAGGTCCTGGCTGCTGTCCGGGCCCAGTTCCATCGCGGTGTAGGCCAGGTCGCGGACCACGGCGAACAGAAGCTCGGCGACGCCGCGGATGATCTCGCCGTCGACGAAGGCCATCGCCGGCGCATGGGTCAGGTCGATGCGAACGCCACGATCCTGCTGGTGGACCTGGATGTCGAACTCGGGGTACAGCTCGCGCGCGGCGCGCGGATCATCGGACGCACTGCCGCTGGTCAGCACCGCCAGCGCGCAGCGGCGCAGAAGGTCGTGCATGCCGGTGGAGACATCGCGCAGGCGCGCGACCTCGTCACGCGAGAGGACGTCGAGACCGCCCTTGGGGTAGATGCGGGCGTTGACGGTGGGGAGGGTGGTTTCAATCGTGGCGCTCATCTTTCTCTTCTTTTCGTCCTGTTTACCGGCATGACTCTAGCCTGCCTCCCCCACAAAAGAAAACGGCCGGGAAACCCGGCCGTTTTCAGGTGCTTCAGACAACTGCGTCGGATCAGAACTTGTAGCGAACGCTGACCTGGGCGGCCCAGCGCGAGATGCCCTTGTCGTCGTAGATCGTCAGCGTGTCCGGCGTATTGACGCGGTAGATGTACTTGCCGGTCGCGGTGTCGATGCCGCCGTACTCGACGACGCCACGCATGCCCGGGAAC